>CAIYDY010000174.1 GCA_903925015.1 uncultured Acidobacteriia bacterium | reverse complement strand
CTGGATCCGGTTGTGCGCAGGATCCGGAACCGCCAGCGCCTCGCGGGCCAACGTGATCTTGGGACCCACAGGCTGGTTCTTCATCCCGTTCCGGCGTTCGGCGGGAGGAGTCAAATCGGCGATAAAGACACCGCGCCACAACGTGGGACCGGTTCCAGACGGCACGTCATCGACATAGAGAACCGTATTGTCGTTCGTGAACTGCTCCTGGAACACCTGCGGCTGCACTTCCGCCGTCACGTTGACGGCCGCAGCTTTATTGAGCAGCTTGTATTCGGCACGGATGGCAAGCGGACTCAGCCACACGGAGCACGCACCGGAAACTCCGGTTGCCAACGCAGCGAAAACCAACACCGGAAGCACGACCACCCGGGACGGAACACCCGCCGAGCGCATCGCGATGATTTCGTTATCGCCCGAAAGCCGTCCCAAGCCTACCAGAATGCCGACCAGCCCCCCGAACGGGATGCTCAGCAGCAGCACGGGCGGCAGCGCGAATAGGCACAGCTGCAGAAATGCCGGAACGTTGCCGGACCGCACCAGCACCTCAACAAGCGGTGAAACACCCCGGAGGAATATGACGAAGGTTGCCAAACCCGTGGCCAGCAAAGAGCTGGACAGGATCTCCCGGAAAACATACCTGCCGAGTATTCTCATCGTGCGGCGGAAGCCAGGGCAGGTGCGTTCACCACCGGCAGCTTCGGCAATTCGTCGTCGATCTTGACCAGTTCCAGATCGTCAATCAACAAGGACGGTGCAACCACGCTCACGGACGCATTGCTGTTCCCGTAACCGATCAGGCCCAGGGGCGCGCCATTCTCCACATAGTCGAACGTCACCGAATCATCACCGGCAAAGAGAATGTCCTTGAGCGATCGCGCGTTCACGCCATGCAGGCGCACACCCCGAATCTGCTCCTCGTGGCCATCGGCGTAAAGCTTGAAGACCCGCAGCGGCTGGCTGACCGGGTGCCCTTGACCGGCTGCGGCAATAATCTTGCGCGCCTCCTCGACAGGTGCGGTCGACGGGAAATCGAGCTTCCGCACGATAATCGCGTATGCCAAGCCGCGCTGCTGGCACAGGTCGAGCATCTTCTTCTTCAAGTCGGCAACGGGAGTCGCCTCCCTGGTGGTCACGATCAGGTTCGTCGGAGCAGGTCCGCCGCCCTGCATCCGGGCATGGCCATTGGACTCCGCGTATCCGCGTACCGGCAACCGAGTCCTGAAGAAATCCTTGAGAACACCTTTTTCGACGAGTGAAATCCGCGCCGACGGCACGCCCTCGTCGTCCACATCCTCGTGGCCGAACATGGGTTTTGTCGGATCGTCCACCACATCGAACATCTCCGGCATGATGCGGACACCGCGACGCCCTTCGAGCTCGGTCGCGGCGGCCTGCGAGGGCATGCCCCGGGGCACAACAGGCTTGCGGGCAATCGACAGGTTCCGGCCCAGAATCTCGGCCAGCAGCTGCGGTCCCGCGACCCCTTCAAACAGAATCGGACCCGAATAGGCCTCGCCCATCGGCGCGGCAGCCAGCTTCATGACCGAATCAGCCGTTTCCTTCGCCGCCTTGGTAAGAACGGCCTCGGAAGGCATCCTGTCCAGATTCCCGGCATAGAATACTGCCCAGTCGCGCAACACCATGCCGTCGGGGGCTTGTGCCGACGCCCGGATCTGGACCGACCCCATCGCCTCCTGCTTGCGGATTTCCGTGCCCTCGGTGGAAACCATGCGATGGTATCCATCAAGCGCCGTGTATTCCACCACACCGGTCCGCAAAGACGGGTAGGCATTGAAAGCGGCCGACGCCGTCCTCACCCGAGCAGTCCACGCCTTGTGGTCGAACTTGACGGGAACAAACTCCGCCGACACCACATTCTTCGGTGCCAACGCGTAATCGGGCAACTGTTCGTTGACCGTAACGCTTCCCAATGCCGCACGTTTCCGCGCGATGGTCTGCAATGCACCCTTATATGCGGAATCTGTCGCCAGCCAAAGATACTGGCGCACCGCCAGCGGGTCATCCTCCAGCGGGAAGCTACGGAGGTCAAAACGGGCACCACCGGCGCTGCCGAAGTTCGAATTGTCGAATTTGTAGTCACCCACCCGCAAATGCACTTCACCCGCGCGGAACGGGCTGCTTCCTTCACCCACCAATCCCCCGAATGTGGCCGACGCGGACCAACTTGTGCCTTCGTCGATGGCATAGCTGATGAAGTAGGGCTTCTCGAGCTGCCCGAGGTTCAGGGTGGAGGCGCGCTTCAACTCGGTCTTCATCCCCTCGAAAATCACGTCCGGGCCAGCTCCAAACACCGGAACAGCCAAAAACGCCAAAAACGCAATTGTTCTCTGGACGCGAATCACTCGGAGGCTCCTTTGAGCGGGGATGGCAGGATCGGCAGACGTTGCTGGCCGGAATCCTTCTTCTGGATCTCGATCTCCGAGATGAGGATGGCGGGGGAGACTGCCGAAACGGGCACCATGCCGGATTCGGCACCGCAATACCCGTTGAAAACTTCCAGCTTGTCGGAGGTGGCGATGATCTTGGCGAAGCTCGCCAGCGGTGTACCCACAATGTCCGCGCCACGGATCAATTCATCCGGCCGGCCGTCGGCATAGATGCGGTAAACAATCAACGGCAGCACCTGGAACGTTTGCGATTCGCCCCGGCCAGTATTCGTAAATCCGCCCGTGATGTTGTCGAAAAACAGCCCGTACGGCTTGTTCTGCTTCTTGATTTCATCCACCAGCATTTGCCGCAACTGCGCGTTCGACATCGATTTCGTGCTGGACACGATCAAATTCGACTGGCGCGAAACCACTTCCAAGCCCGGTTGACGCCGTCCATGGCCGTTGGAGTGGTCGAAACCCTCAATGGGCGACCGCGACATCAGGAACGACTTCAGAATGCCGTTTTCCACAGCCTTCACAGGCTTGCCCAGCACCCCTTCGTCGTCATATTTGTAGTAGCCGTTCAAATCCATGCCGCCGAGCTTCTTCTGGGTGGGGTCGAACGTCACCGAAAGGAACTCCGGCAAGATCTTCTCCCCGACTTTGGATGTGAAGGTCTGGCCCTGGGACTCGTCCTTCTGCCTATGCCCTTCGATCCGGTGGCCGAAAATCTCGTGGAAAAACACGCCCGAGGCACGACCGGAGAAAATCGCGGGACCCACAAACGGCTCACCGTTCTTGGCCGAGATCAGTTGTTCCACGTGCTCCCCGACCTTCTTCACCGCCGCCAGCACCACATCCTGCGCGGGCAGGCCGGAGGCTTCAAACGCCTCGAACGATTCGAAATCCGACACATCGAGGCCATCGGCAGCCTTGCCGCTGGCCGAGATCATGATGCGGGCAAAACCGCGTCCGTGCTGGACTTTCGTGCCCTCCGTGTTGGCGAAATAGCGGTTGTCGGTCTGGACGGAGACCGTGACGTTGGACGACAGCAGATCGGGATACTTGCGCAATTCGCGGGACCAGTCCTTGGCCAGTTGGGTCCATTTCGCCGAATCAAACGCCATGGTGGTGGGCTTTTCGGTATAGGCGTAGGCCTCCTCGCTCGAAAAGTCCGCCGATTGGTCACGGTCGGCCGCTTTGACCTGCTGGTTGGTCTTGATCCGCACCAGGCGGTCGACGGCGGCGCGGTAGATGCGGTCGGTCTCCAGCCACATGCGGGGCTTGATCGCGGCCGGATTGTCCTCAATCGCGACGGGGATAACGGTGGTGAACTGCACGCGTTCGCCGCGCGCCCGGCGGTAGTTGTCCATCTTCGGGTCGCCGACGCGGAGGGTAATGTCGAGGTACCGGTTGCGCGAATCCTGTTTGCTGACCACCGAGCCGAGCGTTGCGCCGACCACGTGGTTGTCCAGATCGGAAATCTCATACGCCATGAAGTAGGGAGGCGGGTCGCCCTTCTGCTTCAGCGTTTGAAAATTCCGCTGGAGTTCCTGGTTCATGGTTTCTAGCAGCGGTACTTCCTGGCCCATGGCGGAAAACGCCGTGATACCCAGGATCGCCACGGTGTGGAATGCCGGACGCAAAATGTTCACTATGACCGACGATATCATGATGGTTGAATATTTATGTTGCTGACGGAACTGCACCTGCATCTTGAGGGCACGGTGGACCGCGACACCGTCCGACTGCTCGATCCATCCCTGCCGCAAGAGGTTGTGGACGCCGTCTGGGGCTTCACAAGTTTCGACGGATTCCTGAATTGCTTCAAATTTGTAGCCCAGCGCCTGCGTGGACCCGCCGACTACGCGCTCATCACGCGCCGCATGATGGAGGCGCTCCACAAACAGGGTGTCGGCTATGCCGAGGTCACACTTGCCGCGGGCGTCATCCTTTGGAGGCAGTTCGATTTCAATGCCGTCTGGAGGGCCATTCGCGCCGCCCAAGCGGATGCCTCGCGCGATTTTCCGGTGGAAATCTGGTGGAATTTGGACGCCATCCGCCAGTTCGGGCCGGACCACGTGATGGAGGTTGCGCAACTGGCGTCCAAATACGTCGGCGACGGCGCGGTTTCCTTTGGCGTCGGCGGCGACGAACTTCGCGGACCAGCCCTCGAATTCCGCGATGCGTACAAATACGCCCGCGACGCCGGACTCCGGCTGACCGCCCACGCCGGTGAAACCGGGGGTCCGGATTCCGTACTCGGCGCATTGGAGATCGGCGCGGAGCGCATCGGACACGGCATCGCATCCATCCTGGACCCGGACCTGGTCCGCCGCCTTGCCGCCGAGCAGATTCCACTCGAAGTCTGCATCACCAGCAACGTGAAAACAGGTGCCATCGCGTCCCTCGGGGCACACCCTGTGCGGAGGCTGTTCGACGCCGGAGTTCCAATCACCTTGAATACGGACGACCCGGGCATGTTCGAGTGCGACCTTTCGGGCGAGTACCGCCTGGCCCGGGACGTTTTTGGATTCTCGGAAGCGGAACTGGATATCGTCCGCGCCAACGCCGCGAGGTTCCGATTCAAGCAATGACCCTCCCTCCATTGCCAAAAGCTCTGGCCGCCGTGGTGATGCTCCTTTGCATCGCCTACTCGAACCATTTCCACAACGACTTCCATTTCGACGACAGCCACACCGTCATCGAGAACGCCTGGATTCGGGACATTGGGAACATCCCCAAGTTCTTCACCGACGGCACGACCTTCAGCAGTCTGCCCGCGAACCGCACCTACCGGCCCATCGTCACGACATCGCTCGCGATCGACTATTGGCTGGGCAAGGGGCTAAAGCCGCTCTGGTTCCACATCTCAACCTTCTTCTGGTACCTGCTGCAGCTCGCCTTGATGTTCCTGCTGTTTCGAAGGCTGGGCGGCGAATGGATCGCACTGGCGGCGACGGCCATTTATGCATTACACCCGGCGATGGCGGAAACGGTAAACTACGTCATCCAGCGGGGCGACATCTATTCGACCTTGGGCGTGGTGGCCTCCCTGGCTGCCTACGTCCTGGCACCGGCGCAGCGCCGCTACGGGCTGTACCTGGTTCCGCTGGTCCTGGGACTCCTGAGCAAACCGCCCGCGCTCGTGTTCCCGGTCCTTCTGTGCGCCTGGCTCTGCATCATCGAGGGAGAGCGTTTCTCTGCGTCCCTATTGCGCACAGCACCTTCCGCTTTGACGGTCGCCGCTACCATGTTTTTCGTCGGGCGGATGAATCCGGCTTCCTACAATCCGTCGAGTGGTGGGGCATACGCCTACCGCATCACCCAACCCCAGGTTTTGATGGAGTACTTCCGCCGGTTCTTCCTCCCAACCGACCTGACCGTGGACACCGACCACAACGCGTACACAGACATCCTGCATCCCGACGTCCTGCTCGGGTTTGCATTTGTGGCCCTTGTCTGTGCGGCCATCTACGGCTGCGCCCGCGTGGACAAGACAAAGCCGGTGGCGTTTGGCCTCCTATGGTTTCTGGTGGCTTCCATCCCAACCTCCGTCTACGCCCTTGCAGAAATTGAGAACGACCACCGGATGTATTTTCCGTTTGTCGGCCTTTCAATCGCTGTGGTCAGCGCAGTGGCTCTGTGGTGCGAAAGCCGCGGGATAGGCCTGCAGATCAGGCTGGGCGCGATGGCGCTATTGCTTGCAGTCGGCGCGTGGGCCACCTACGGCCGCAATGCCGTCTGGGCCAACGACGAAAACCTTTGGTTGGACGCCACGGTAAAGAGCCCGAAAAACGGTCGGGGCCTGATGAACTATGGCCTGACCCAAATGGCGAAGGGGAATTACCCGGTCGCATTGGACTATTTCGAGCGGGCGCTGGTTCTGACGCCAAATTATTTTGTACTGGAGATAAATCTGGGGGTTGGGTATGGGGCGACAGGCAAGACGGATCTGGCGGAGAAGCATTTCCAACGGGCCCTGCAATTGGCACCGGACGACGCGATTTCCCATTACTTCTACGCCCGCTGGTTGAATGACGTCGGGCGGCGCGACACCGCGCTTTTGCAGGCGGTGATCGCCAAGAGCCTGAATCCCGACCACACCGCGGCCCGATACCTGATCATGCAAATCAACCAGGATTTGGCCGAGCCGGAGGCTCTCAGACTGGAAGCCGAGGATTTCCTCAAGCGGTTCCCAGGCGATCCTGCCGCGACAGGCTACTTGGCACGCAGCCGGGAGCAGCTGTTGCCAAAGGGCATCCCTCCCGGATCGGCGACAGCTCCGCAACTAGCCCAATCCGACACACCCGAGGCCCATCTTGACCATTCCATGGCGCTGTACCAGCAACATCTCTACAAAGAGTGCATCGCCGAGGCCCAGTTGGCTTTGAAATTGCGCCCGAGCTACGCCGAGGCTTACAACAACATCGCTGCGGCCTATAACGAGATGCACGATTGGGACCGGGGCATCGCCGCCGCCGGCGAAGCGGTCCGGCTCAAGCCCGATTTCCAGTTGGCGAAGAACAATCTGGCGTGGAGTCTTGCCCAGAAGGCTGCTGGCCAGAAAAAATAACGTCCCGCTGCACCAGGAAGTTGACGAAGAACAGGCAGAATTCGGCTGCCAGCTTGGCCCGGATCACTCCGACTCCAAACTGGCCGCTGAGCAGCCGGATCAGTCCATAGGAAGCCGAGCCCGAAACCAGCACCAAGGCGAGGTACCCTAGAAACTCCCGTCGGCCCCTGCCCTTGGATTGGAACACCATCCTTCGTACCAGTGCGAAGTTGAACAACATCGCAAAAATCCGTGCCAGGATTTGACTCACGAGAATCTGTTTCGTCGGCAGGAATAGGGCGGCGAAGATCAAGTTGTCGACGAGGGCCGAACAAAGCGAGATCGCCGCAAACCTCAGCAGGACAAAATAGATCCGCATGGAGTCCAGCAACGGATGAAAGTGCGAGGACGTGTTGCCGTGTTCGTAGATAGTGCGGATCGGCACCTCGGCAATCCGCACGCCCAGCGTGCGGCACAGCAGAAGCATGTCCAACTCGAATTCGTAGCCGCGCGAGTTCGTCCTCAACAGTTCCGGCAGCATCGCGGCGGGTATGCCGCGCAGACCGGTTTGGGTATCCGAAATTTTCTGTCCGGCCACGGCCCGCATCACCACACGCGTAATTTCGTTGCCCGCGCGGCTGCGGAACGGTACGTCACCGTCGAACCTGCGCACCCCGAGCACAAGCGCATCCGGACGCGCCAGCAGTGCGCGGGCCACGGCCAGAACGTCGTCGGGGTGGTGTTGACCATCCGCATCGGCAGTCACCAAAAGCGCATCGGCATCCTCGCAGAGCGCTGCGTTGAAACCGGTCTTTAAAGCGGCACCCTTTCCGAGGTTGACGGCGTGGCGCTCCACCCGCACCTGGGGAAGTCGCGCGACCTCGTCGAACAGAGGACGGTACGGCGGGCCGCTACCGTCATCGACGATGATGATGCGGTCCAGGCCCATCGCCGCCAATTGCCGGACAAACCCCGGAAAGTCAGGAGTCGGCCGGTAGGCGGGTATCACGACGTGGATGGTCTGGGCCAATGCTCCGATTTTACCGGCCCGCTTAAGATATAGGTTATGCTCGTGCTCCTTGTAAACATCCACGTCAAGCCGGAATGCATTGAGGCTTTCAAGTTGGCCACCATCGAGAACTCCCGCAACAGTGCACTGGAACCGGGAATTGCCCGGTTTGATGTGGTTCAGCAGTCCGAAGACCCCACGCGTTTCAGTCTCTGGGAGGTGTACCACACCGAGGAGGCAGTGGCAGCCCATAAGCAAACAGCCCACTTCGCGGCGTGGAACGAGGCTGTTGCCGACATGATGGCGGAACCCCGGTCGCGCGTCTGGTACAAGAGCGTTTTCCCCGGCGACGGAAACTGGTAGCCGCGCGTGCGATTCGAATTCGCAACCGCCAACCGGATCGTCTTCGGACCCGGAACTTCGTCCGAACTGGCCAGGATCGCCATGCCCTATGGCAAGCGCGCGATGGTGGTCACCGGCCGTGACAAGATCCGTCGCGCAGGCATGGTGGCCGATCTGGAGGGTGCGGGCTTCACCTGCCATCTGTTCGGGGTACCGGGCGAGCCCACCGTCGAAATAGCCCGCGAGGGTGCCGAGTCCCTGCGCATGTTCGCTCCGAACGTCGTGATCGCTATCGGTGGCGGAAGCGCCATCGACGCGGGCAAGGCCATTGCAGCACTTGGGGCCAATCCTGGCGACGTTCTGGACTATCTGGAAGTCGTTGGGAAGGGCCGAACGCTTCCGAATCGTCCGGTGCCCTTCATCGCGGTTCCAACCACGGCGGGCACAGGCTCCGAAGTGACGCGCAATGCGGTCCTCGGATCGCCGGAACATGGCGTGAAGGCGAGCCTGCGCAGCCCCTCGATGCTTCCGGCGGTGGCGTTGGTCGATCCGGACCTTACCGTCGGTCTCTCCCGCGAAGTTACCGCGGCAACCGGCCTGGATGCGCTCACCCAGTTGATCGAGCCGTTTGTTTGCAGCCGCGCGAATCCCATGACGGATTCCCTCTGCCGCGAAGCAATTGTGATGGCCGCGCGGGCGCTCCCCAGGGTGTGCGCCAACGGTCGCGATTTGGAGGCCAGGGCGTTGATGTCGTACGCGAGCCTGCAAGGCGGAATCGCCCTGGCAAATGCGGGCCTCGGCGTGGTCCATGGATTCGCGGCTCCCATCGGAGGCAGGTTCCCCGCCCCGCACGGTGCCGTTTGCGCGGCTCTGCTTCCCTTCGGAATGGCGGCGAACATCCGTGCATTGCGCGAACGGGAGCCCGAAAGCATCGCGCTCCAGAAGTACACCGAGATCGCGCGGATCGTGACCGGCGACCCGGATGCGGAGGCGGAATCCGGTGCCGAATGGGCGTGGCGACTGGTTCAGGGCCTTGGAATACCGCAATTGCGGACGTATGGAATCCGGCAATCGGATGTGGACGGACTGGTGGAGAAGGCCAACAACGCCAGCAGCATGAAGGCGAATCCCATCCAGTTGACCCGTGAGGAATTAGTACGGGTGCTGGGCTCGGCGGTCTAGACGTTTCATCCCGAACACGCTAACCTAATCGGGAGGACATGACCGGCACACGCAAACTCCTGGTATCTCTGCGAGCCCGGCCCGAGTGGAAATTTTTCGGCGCCCTTCCGAAGGCAGCGCCGTGGCTGGCGGCGGCATGGTGGACAATCCTGGTTTTCCGGGGCCTTCTGCCGGCCCTGTTCGCGGTGGCCGTCGGCGGACTGGTAGGAGCCGTGCAAGGCCACGCCCTTCTGACCCAACCCCTGGTGTTCGCAGGCACGGTGTTCGTAATGCTGCAGGTGCTCTCGCCGCTGCACCGGGCCGTGGGCGCGAATCTGGGCAGCCAATTGGCGGCTTGGTTGTACGACGAACTGACAACATCCTGCGTGACGCCGCCGGGCATGGGGCATTTGGAAGACCAGCGGCTAACAACGGATTTGGCAATGGCGCGCGATTTCGACCTCGGCATCAGCGGCCCGCCCCTTTCGATCGCTATGGATTTCATCGCCGGTGGCCTAGTAGAGATGGTCTCGGGCTTGGCCGCAGCTGCGCTGCTTGGAGTCTGGGCTTGGTGGGCGCCATTCGTCCTCGCCGGGGCATGGTTCGGCACGCATTGGCTGCTACGGGAAAGCGCGGTATGGAAGGAACGGGACACCGATCAAGTCCGTAGCGCCCAGCGTCACGCAGACTATGCGTACCGTCTGGCAGTGGAGCCTCCCGCATCCAAGGAATTGCGGCTGTTCGGACTCTCAAAATGGGTGGTGGAGAGGTTTTCGTCGCGTCGCCGCGAATTGTTGGACCTGCAATTCCAAGCGACCCGCCTCCGGGAGCAGCCGCTGGTCTGGAGTCTGTTGTGGGTACTCGCCGCAAACGGCCTCGTGATGTGGGCGCTAGTCTTGGATGCGACAGCCGGGCGGATTTCACTGGGCCAGGCCATTACGTTCGCCAACGCAGCAGTCGCGACCAGCGTGATTGCTTTCGGGGGACTTTCCTGGGCGCTCGATGGAGCTGGAGCGCCGGTCGGCGCAGTCTTGCGGTTGCGCGAATCCATGGCCAAGGCCGGAGAGTTGTCGAAAACCCTGGGGAGAAGGTCGGCTGCCGGGACACCCGCCGTATCCCTGCGCTTCCGGGACGTGAAATTCCATTATGGGGAATCCGCGCGTCCGGTACTGAATGGATTCAACCTCGACATCCCGGCGGGCACCTCGATAGCAATCGTCGGGCGCAACGGAGCGGGAAAGACCACCCTCGCAAAGCTGCTTTGCCGCCTCTACGATCCCCAGGAGGGCAGCATAGAAGTGGACGGCACCGACCTGCGCGATTTGGATCTTTCCGCGTGGAGGTCGCGCGTAACTGCGGTTTTCCAGGATTTCATCCGCTTCGAACTCCCGCTGCGGGACAACTTGGCCCCGGCGGGTGCGCCGGACGCAGTGATACTGGAAGCCCTGCGCGAGGCCGGAGCGGTGCATTTGTCCGACCTCGAAACCATTCTGGCGCGCGGGTACGAAGGCGGCACCGAGCTTTCCGGAGGCCAGTGGCAGCGGGTCGCGCTCGCCCGCGCCCTCTGTGCCGTCAAGCTGGGAGCCGGGCTCGTATTGCTGGACGAGCCCACCGCCATGCTGGATGTCCGCGGCGAGGCCGAGATATTCGAGCGGGTGCTCAAGGCCACCCGGAAATCAACCACTATCCTGATTTCCCACCGTTTCTCGACAGTGCGGCTGGCGGACCGGATATGCGTGGTGGAGGACGGCAAGGTGGTCGAACTGGGCAGCCATGACGAACTGATCGCACTCGGCGGGCGTTACAAGACCATGTTCGACATGCAGGCCTCGCGTTTTGCCGAAGGGTCGTCCGAGGATGGGTTGCCAGATGAAGGAGTCAGCATCGATGGGCCAGTCTAAGCGCAAACACGACGACATGCCCGCCGCCCTGCCCTCGATGTGGAGGGCTTTGAAGCGCGCCCACGAGGCCGAACCCCGGTTGCTCGCAGTATCGCTTTCGCTCTCGCTGTTCTCGGCACTGCCCGACGCGCTGTTGGCACTCTGGTTCAAGCTACTGGCCGACGGGTTGGCGCACAAGAACCGCAATCTGGCGCTGGGGGCAGGTGTCGGACTGGCGGTTTCCGCGGTCGCCACATGGTTCCTCAGGGTCACCAGCGACCGGGCCCAACGGCGGTTCCGGGACCGCGTAGCCGTCGCACTGGAAGCCCATGTGGCCAATCTACAGGCTTCGGTGGCGACCATCGCCCACCACGAAAGGCCTGACTACCTCGACCGGCTTGCCATGCTCCGCGACCAGGTCTTCGTTCTCGACCATATGTACATGTCGCTGTTTGCGACCTGCGGCTGGCTGCTCCGGCTTGCGGTTACAGTCGCGTTGCTGGTTTCGGTGCATCCTATTTTGGGACTTCTGGTAGTGTTCGCATTGCCGACGGTGGCGACATCGGGCTGGAGACCGGGTGTGGAACGGGAAACCGAGGAATCCGTCGCACCGATGAACCGCCTGGCCCGCCACCTTTTTACCCTCGCGACAACAGCACCTCCGGGTAAGGAGGTCCGGGTCATGGGAATCGGCCGGATGCTGGCAATGAAACGACGCGAGGCGTGGGAGCGGTGGTACGGACCCGTATCCAGCGCGCGTTGGAGCAGCGCCATTTGGCATTCTTTGGCTTGGGCTGTATTCGGTGGTGCGTGGGCAGGGGCGATTGCCTTCACCGCATACCGGCCCGGGGCAACAGCGGGAACAACACTCCTCGTGCTGGCGGCCGGATCCAGATTGTCAGCGTACGTGGGCGCAACCGTTGGCGAGATCGGATTCCTGCGGGGGTTCTGGTTGGAGGGCTCGCGCCGGATGGCTTGGCTCGAGGATTACGCCGCCTCGTTCGAAAACCGCGCCGATTCCGCGCCTCCGGAAAGCCTGGTATCGGGGATCCGGCTGGAGAACCTCTCGTTCGCCTATCCCGGAACCGAGCGTCTGGTGCTGGAGGATGTCTCACTGGACTTGCGACCCGGCACCGTGGTTGCCATTGTGGGCGAGAATGGTGCCGGCAAGAGCACACTGGTCAAGCTGCTTTGCCGGATGTACCAGCCGGACAAGGGGCGAATTCTGGTGGAGGGCATCGACCTGCAGCGTTTCCCGGTGGAGGATTGGCGGTCCAAGTGTGCGGGGGCTTTCCAGGACTTCTTCCGATTTGAGTTTCCGGCCGGGCGGACTGTTGGAATAGGTGATTTGCCAACCATGGAGTCCGAGCCCGCAGTGGCTTCAGCGATAACCAGGGCCGGTGCGGAGGATGTGGTCGATAAGCTTCCCTCGGGACTGGAAACGCAACTGGGGCCCAATTGGCCCGACGGCGTGGATGCCAGCTTCGGGCAGTGGCAGAAACTTGCTCTGGCAAGGGGGTTCATGCGGAACCATCCGTTGCTGATGGTGTTGGACGAACCGACTGCCGCTCTGGATGCCGAGACCGAGCACGCCCTTTTCGAGCGCTATGCGGCAGCCGCCAAGGCCGGGTCGCCGAACGGCGGAATCACTGTCCTGGTTTCCCACCGGTTCAGCACGGTCCGCATGGCGGACTTGATCGTCGTCTTGAACGGGTCAAAGTTGGTTGAGGCCGGTTCGCACGAGGCGTTGATGGCCCAGCGCGGACATTACGCCGAACTATACGGGATTCAAGCCGCCGCCTACCTGTAACTCAGTCGCGGCGATCCAGTTTGGATAGCGCCAAGGCCAATGCGTCCTCCCTTCCCTGGACCAACCCCTCCAACTGGGCGTCCTCGACAGCGGTAAGGGCAGCGGCGAACGCAGGACCAGGCTGGCAACCGGCGGCTATCAGGTCCGCACCGGTGATCAGCCG
>CAIYDY010000173.1 GCA_903925015.1 uncultured Acidobacteriia bacterium | reverse complement strand
GCCCGCAACGCAGGGCTTGGTACGCCAAGCGCCGGTAGTAGAGGCGGCGGGCAGCCGTATGGCGGGCCAGAATATCGGAGAGCCCCTCGCAGACGATCTTGAAATTGAGGTAGTTGCGGTCGAAGAACCGCCGTGTCAGCTGGTCCGGGCGACCGTCCTGCATCCAGACCGCTGCGTCCATCGGAAGGTAGGCCGTCGCAAAGCTGAGGCAGACTCGTTTCAAGAAGAGCGTGTCCTCGTACTTCCTGATCGTGGGCTCGAACTGGATTCGATCAAAGACGGCGCGACGCATCAGCACCGAACTTGGGTGGATGACGTTGAACGCCAACAGGTTGATCTCCGGCGTGTGCACATGGTCTTCGCCCAGATAGCAACGCTCCCTGGTGTACAGGCTCGTCCGAGCCGTCGTCCACCACGATCATTCGATATTCGGCCACGTCTGGGCGAGCACGCTTTGGATGGACCGGGGGAGGAGCGTGATCCGATTCTTGGTCGTGATCACGACCGAGACGAGCTGTTGTACCGACATCGCTTTGGACCTCCGGGAATTTCGGGGAGGTTGCCCTCCCCTTGTAAAAGCTACTTGGCCGCCAGTTGCCGGAGCACGTACGGCAGGATGCCGCCATTGCGGAAGTACTCGGCTTCCTGCGGGGTGTCAACGCGGGGAATCGCCTCGAATTCGGTCGTCTTCCCGTCCTCGCCAACCGCCGTCACCTTGACCCGCGTTGACTTTTCCACCGCATCCTGCAATCCCGACAGCGTGAACGACTCGCGACCTGTCAGCCCCAGCGATGCCGCGTTCTCGCCCGGCACGAACTGCATCGGGAGCACGCCCATCCCGACCAGATTCGTCCGATGGATCCGCTCGAAGCTTTCCGCGATGACGGCCTTCACGCCCAGCAGCGCCACGCCTTTCGCGGCCCAGTCGCGCGACGAGCCCGAACCGTATTCCTTGCCCGCCACGATGATCAACGGCGTACCTTCGGCGAGGTACTTGGCGGATGCGTCGTAAATGAACATCTTTTCGCCGTCCGGCAGGTGGACGGTCCACGTGCCTTCCGTCCCGGGAACGAGCTGGTTGCGCAGCCGGATGTTGGCCAGCGTGCCACGCACCATCACCTGGTGGTTGCCGCGGCGCGCGCCGTAAGAGTTGAAGTCCGACGGCTTGACGCTCAACCCGATCAGGTACTGCCCGGCCGGACTGTTCACCGAGATCGAGCCTGCCGGTGAAATGTGGTCGGTGGTAATCGAATCGCCGAGTAGCGCGAGGACGCGTGCTCCTGACAGGTCGGCGATAGGAGCCGACGGGTCCACCATGTTGTCGAAATACGGCGGCTTCTGGATGTAGGTCGAATCTGCGTCCCAGGCGTAGGTATTGCCCACTGGAACCGGCAGGTTGCGCCAGTTGGAATCGCCTTCGAACGCCTTTTCGTATTCGGCGCGGAACATTTCGGCGTTGATTGTGGCCGCCATAACGGCGTCAACTTCTTGCGGCGAGGGCCAGATGTCGGCCAAGTACACCGGGTTGCCCTGCTGGTCGTTGCCGAGGGAGTCCTTGGCGATATCGATGTCGACGGTGCCGGCAATTGCGTACGCGACCACCAACGGCGGCGAGGCGAGGTAATTTGCCTTCACCTGCGGATTCACGCGGCCTTCGAAATTGCGATTGCCGCTGAGGACGGCAGCCACGACCAAGTCGGAATCCTTCACGGCGGTGGAGACGGCATCCGGCAAGGGGCCGCTATTCCCGATGCAGGTGGTGCAACCATAGCCCACCAGGTTGAACTTCAGGGCGTCGAGATACGGCGAGAGACCCGCCTTGTCCAGGTAATTGGTGACAACTTTCGAACCGGGTGCGAGGCTGGGCTTGACCCAGGGCTTCACCGACAGACCCTTTTCCACGGCCTTCTTGGCGAGCAGACCCGCGCCGACCATCACGGACGGGTTCGACGTATTGGTGCAGCTGGTGATCGCGGCGATTACAACCGCGCCGCCCGACATGGTGGCGTCACCGACTGCTGCCGACTTCGATGTGGCACCGGGGAAGGCGCTGGAGAAATTGCCCTGTACTTCGGGCAGCGTCAGGCGGTCCTGCGGACGCTTGGGGCCCGCCATGGACGGAACCACGGTCGACATGTCGAGTTCAAGCGAGTCGAGGAATTCTGGGTCCGGCGTTTCGTCGGTGCGGAAGAGGCCCTGGGCCTTCGAATACGCTTCCACCAGTTCCACGATGTGCGGGTCGCGGTTCGAGGTGCGCAGGTAGCCGAGAGTGCCCTCGTCCACCGGGAAGAAGCCGATGGTGGCACCGTATTCGGGGGCCATGTTGGCGATGGTGGCGCGGTCAGCGACCGACAGCGCGGTCAGGCCTGGGCCGTAGAATTCGACGAACTTGCCCACGACGCCCTTTTTACGGAGCTGCTGGGTGACGGTTAGCACCAGATCGGTGGCGGTGCAGCCTTCCGGCAGCTTGCCGAAGAGCTTGAAGCCGACGACGGGCGGCAACAGCATGGAGCAGGCCTGACCAAGCATGCAGGCCTCGGCCTCGATCCCGCCGACGCCCCAGCCCACCACTCCGAGACCGTTGATCATCGTTGTGTGCGAGTCGGTGCCGACGAGCGTGTCAGGATAGGCGGTCCAAGAACCATCCTCCTCCTTGTTGCGGAAGACGACAGTGGCGAGGTATTCAAGATTCACCTGGTGGACAATGCCGGTGTCCGGCGGCACGGCGCGGAAGTTGGAGAAAGCGGTTTGCGCCCAGCGGAGGAGCATGTAGCGCTCCTTGTTGCGCTGGAATTCAAGCGCGGCGTTGATGTCGAAGGCGGTTTTGGTGCCGAATTCATCGACTTGGACGGAGTGGTCGATGACGAGGTCGGCGGGCATGAGCGGGTTGGCCTTGGCGGAGTCCGCACCCATGGCGGCGAGGGCGTCGCGCATCGCTGCCAAATCGACCACGCAGGGGACGCCGGTGAAGTCCTGGAGGAGAACCCGAGCGGGCATGAAGGCGATTTCCTGTGTGCCGGCGGCCTTGCCCGTGAGCACTGCTTCGACGTCGGAGGCCTTGACGTTGCGCCCGTCCTCGCGGCGGAGGAGGTTCTCGATCAGAATCCGGTGCGAGACCGGAATCTTCGACATGGTCGCAAGACCCTTTTCTTCAAGCGCGCCAAGGCGGAAATAGCGGTAGTCAACACCGCCCACCGTGAGGGTGGATTGGGTGCCGAAGGTGTTCTGGCTCATGGGGATACCTTCAATATATCGGATGGGGGTTGGTGGGGCCGGATTGGGGTGAGGGCGAACCTCCCCTAAGCTCATGAGCCTGCTGCAGGTAGGTGCACATGAGGTTGGCATCCGTGCTGGCATTCGACAGATCGCAACTGACCCAGGATCCGATTTCTCGACCCAAGTCCCAAACAACACCCCCAACCCGCCCCCGTGATATGCTGATCGGCATAATGAGGGTTGACGTCGGACCTATTTATCGGGCCGATGCAAAACTTTACGAGACGAATGCTTGCATCGCAACGTCCCGATAACGGATGATGCCTAACAAGCGGGAGTTCACGCCAGCACGCGGGTCCGCCCAGGGCGGCTCTTAAAACCGGTCGATACCAATGTTCGAGCTGCTCTTCAAATATCCGCCCGCAATCTTCTCGAAGGGAAAGCTCGTCCTCCTTTCGCCTTGGCCCCTGTGGCTGCTCTTCGTACTTCTCGCCGCAGCGGCGGGGGCGCTTTTCTGGAACATCCGCCGCACCAAGCTGGAGCTTTCGTCGCTCCGCACTTACGGCATTTGGGCCGCCCAATCGCTGCTGCTGGCCTTGCTGCTATTTATGCTGTGGCGTCCCGCGATTTCGGTCGCCCGGTTGAGGCCTCAGCAGAACGTCGTCGCGGTGCTTCTGGACCATTCCCGCAGTATGGGTCTGGCCAATGATCCATCGAGTTCCGGCGGCAAGACCCGCATCCAGGCAGCCGAGGAACTCCTCAACGACACCCTTCTGCCCGGTATGGCGTCGAAATTCCAGATCCGCAGCTACCAGTTCGGGCGCGACGCATCGCGCGTGGAAATCCCCAAAGGTCTGAAGGCCGACGACGATGCCACCCGGATTGGCGACAGCCTGAAGCACATCGCGGCCGAGGCCGGAACGATGCCGCTGGGGGCGATCGTGCTGCTGACCGATGGTGGCGACAACTCCGGCGGCATCGACCGGGAGACCCTGGCGCAGCTCAAGCAGTTGAAAGTGCCGGTCCATACGGTCGGGTTCGGCCCGGACCATTTCGAAAAAGACATTGAAGTTCAGGATGTTGCCGTCCCCGCCCGCGTGATGCCGAATTCCCGTGTCAACGCGCGGATCTCGTTCCGCCAGCATGGGTATGCCGACCAGAAGGCCAAGGTGGTGGTCCGTGAAAACGGCAGGCCCATCGCACAGCAGGATTTCACGCTGAAGGCGGACGTCGAGCAGAGCCAGACGGTGGTTTTCAATTCCGGCGAGAAGGGGGCGCACAGCTTCCAGATCGGGATCGAGCCCCTCCAAGGCGAGGAAAGCAAGGCCAACAACGCCGTCATCCGTGTGGTCAGCGTGACGCAAAAGAAATTGCGCATCCTCTATATAGAGGGTGAGCCGCGCTGGGAATACAAGTTCATGCGCCGCGCCGTGGAGGACGAGACCAGCTTGGACCTCGTCTCGATGCTGCGCACCACGCAAAACAAGATTTACCGCCAGGGCATCGGCAACCCGACCGAGCTGGAGGGTGGATTCCCATCCAAGCCGGAGGAACTGTTCGCCTACGACGCCCTGATCATCGGCAGCGTGGAGGCCAATTACTTTTCCAACGCCCAGCAGCAGATGATCAAGGACTTCGCCGACCGTCGCGGTGGTGGCGTGATGTTCATGGCCGGTCGTTTCGCCCTCAACGAGGGCGGCTATGCCAATACCCCGATGGCCGAGATGATGCCGGTCCATTTGGCCACGGAAAAGACCTGGTCGCGCGATTTCTCCGATGTCACGCTTACCGATCCAGGCCGGGAAAGCCCGATCACGCGGATCGAGGAAGGCCGCGAGGCCAGTGCGGCTCGCTGGAAGAAGATGCCGCAGATCGCGAATTACGCCGGGGTCGGTACGCCGAAGCCCGGAGCGGTGGTCCTGATGAACGTGGTGCCACAGGGACACCGCCCGTCCCCGCTCCTGACGATCCAAAATTACGGGCATGGCCGGACCGCCGTCTTCGCAACGGCAGGCACGTGGCGCTGGAAGATGCTGCAGGAGCACTCCGACAAGACGCACGCCACTTTCTGGCAGCAATTGCTGCGGTGGTTGGTGAACGAAACGCCGGGACAGGTCTCGGCTTCCACTCCGAAACAGGTTTTGTCGGACGAAACGCGCGTTCCGCTCCGTGCCGTCGTCCGCGACAAGCAATACAACGTGGTTCCCGGAGCCGTTGTGGAGGCGACAATGACGCGTCCGGACGGCACCACTGCAGTCTTTGAGCTGAAGCCCGACCCGCTGGAGCCCGGCACCTATACCGGAGACTACTCGGCGGACAAGGCGGGCAGCTACGTGGCGGAGATCGTCGCGCGCCAAGACAAAGCGGAATTGGGTCGGGACACCGTAACCTTCCTCCGCGAGGACGGCGTGGCCGAGAACTTCAACGCTGCCCAGAACAAGGATCTGCTGGAGAAGCTCTCTGCCGATACCGGCGGCAGCTATTTCACGCAATCGAAGGCCAAACGGTTGGGCGAAGAGGTCACGGTTTCCGAGGCCGGCATCACCGCGCACGACAATTTGGATATCTGGGACATGCCGATCCTGTTCCTCCTGGTGGTGCTGATCCGTGGCGGCGAGTGGTTGTTGCGCCGCAAGTGGGGGGTCGTTTAGATGCGTAAAGCAGTATTCGCTTTGGCCCTGCTGGCAACACAGGCCCAGGCCGCAACCTATTTCCTGACCGTCGCCGGGCTCGGCGGCGAGCCCGACTACGAAACCCGCTTCAACCTTCTCGCCACCGATACCGACAAGCTGCTCCGCGCCGGCGGCGGCGACCGCGTCGTGGAGACCCTCAAGGGCCCCGATGCCACGAAGGCGAAGCTGACGGCGGCACTGGCGAAGATTGCCGGAACAGCCAAGATTCCAGATGTCTTTGTCCTGATGATGATCGGCCACGGCACCTTCGACGGCACCGAGTACAAGTTCAACCTTCCCGGTCCCGACATTTCGGGAACCGAACTTGCGGGGCTACTGAACAAGATTCAGGCCGGTCGGCAGCTGGTTGTGGATATGACCAGCGCATCCGGCGGCATTACCCCGGCGCTGAAGCACGACGGCCGCACCGTCATCACCGCAACCAAATCCGGCTCCGAAAAGAACGCTACCTTGTTCGCCCGCTACTGGGTGGAAGCCCTCCGTGATGCGTCCGCCGACACGGACAAGAACGAGACCGTGACCGCGCTGGAGGCCTACAAATACGCTTCCACGAAAACCGCAGCCTTCTTCACCGAACAAAAGCGGATCGCAACCGAGCACTCCGTGCTCGAAGACCAACCACGCGCAGCTGCGTTCCCGTTGATCCGCTACGGTTCCGCCGCAGCCAAGGTGACCGACCCGGCCAAGCAGGCGCTCGTCAAGAAAAAGGAAGACATCGAGAACCGCATCGACGCACTCAAATACCAAAAGGACCTGATGGCTCCCGAGGATTACAGGCGTCAAATCAATGCGCTGCTTCTGGAACTGGCACGGACCCAGGAGGCGATCGAAAAGTAATGCGCCGTTTCCGGGGAATGAGTGCGGTCGGATTGCTGGTCGCGTTGTCGCTACTCGCGCAACAACCGGACGCCAACCGGAAACCAGCGCCAAGCAATGACCCGCGCCTTGCCGCCGGACTCGCGACAGCCGAGGCGCTCTGGAAAGCTGGTGATTTCAAAGGTGCAAGCAAAGCCTTTGAGGCACTTGTCGCAGCCGACCCCTCCAACGCCGCCTACCGCGTCCGCTGGGGCCAGCTCTTTTTCGAACGCTTCAACTCCGCGGACGCCACCAAGCTTTACCTCGAAGCTTTGGAGATCGACCCGAAGAGCGCAGCCGCATGGCTCAGCCTTGCTGAGGTCCAAGCCGAGGAATTCAACAGCAAAGCTGCGGAGGCGGCTGACAAGGCTCTCGCCATCGACCCCAAACTCTACCGTGCCCACGAAATCAAGGCCCGCATGGCTTTGGAGGACGACGACCACAAGGGTGCCGCCAAAGAAGCCGACCTGGCGCTTGAAATCGAGCCGAACGCCCTCCAAGCCATCGCCATCCACGCCGCTCTTGACCTGCTGGACGACAAACCATCCGCTTGGACGGCGAAAATCGGCAACCGTGCCGAAGGGTACGCAAGCATTGCCCACTTCTTTGTCCTCAACCGGCGTTACGAGGATGGAATCACGTACTACCGCAAAGCCATCGCGGTAAATCCCCAACTCTGGAGCGCGCATTCCGAGCTTGGGGTCAACCTGATGCGCCTCGGCTTGGCCGGGGAAGCCCGCACCGAGCTCGAACTCAGCTACGAGAACCACCACGACGACAAGCCCACCGTCAACACGCTCCGGCTGATGGACAGCTACACGGATTACAAGACCGTGGAAACTCCTGGAATCGTCCTCAAGCTGCATAAGAAGGAAGACGAGGCCCTGCGGCCCTACTTCGAGGCCGAAATCCGGCGCGCGATGAACGTCTTCGAGAAAAAGTACCAGCACAAGCTTCCGCAGCCTGTGCAGGTGGAGGTCTACCCGAACCACGAGGATTTCGCAGTCCGCACCATGGGCATGCCCGGTTTGGGAGCCCTTGGAGTGACTTTCCACGGAACCAGCGGGAACGCCATCGCGATGGACAGCCCCTCGGGTCGCCCGCCGGGACAATTCCACTGGGCCAGCACACTCTGGCATGAGCTCAGCCACATGTACATCCTGTCGCTGACCAACGACCGGGTAGTCCGCTGGTTCACCGAGGGTCTGGCGGTCCACGAGGAAACGGCCACCAACGCAGACTGGGGCGACCGGATCACACCGGACATCATCGTCGCAATCCGGGACAAGAAGCTTTTGCCCGTGGCCGAGATCGACCGCGGCTTCATCCACCCCAAGTTCCCGGAACAGGTTATCGTCTCCTATTTCCAAGCGGGCAAGATTTGCGACTACATCGCAAAGCGTTGGAGCGAAGGCAAACTGCTGGACATCGCCCGCGAGTTCGCCAAGAACCGCCCCACCGTGGACGTGATCCGCGACCAGCTCAAGATGGAGCCCGAGGCCTTTGACAAGGACTTCTTGGCGGATCTTGAGAAGGAAACCGAGGTTCTGGTGAAGAACTTCAAGGAATGGACCACCGGCTTGGGCGAACTCAACAAGCTGGCACGCGCCACGCCTCCGGACAACGATGCCATTATTGCCAAGGGCCGGACCCTCGAATTCTTCTATCCCGATTACGTCGAGGCCGGTAACGCCTACGTGCTGGTGGCGAAGGCGTTGCTGGCGAAGAACGACAAGGCCGGTGCCATGGCGGAATACGCCAAGTATTCGCAGTACAGCGGTCGCGATGCCGACACGATCAAGGCCTACGCGGATCTCCTCAAGGAATCCGGCAACACCGCCCTGGCCGAAAAGGAACTGGAGCGGCTGAACGCGGTCAATCCTTTGGACCGCAACCTGCATGAACGGCTAGGCGCAATGTACCTCGCCACCAACCAGGCCAAGCTGGCAACGCGGGAGTTCGGGGCTGTCGTGGCCTTGAACCCGATCGACGTGGCGGGCAGCCACTACAATCTAGCAATGGCCTACAAGGCCCAGGGCCTGATCGACAAGGCCAGAGAGGAAACCCTCGTCGCACTCGAGGCGGCCCCGGACTTCCGGCCCGCCCAGAAGCTTCTTCTGCAACTCGAAACCGCCGCGGAACCGAAAAAATAACCCATGTCCACAATCGTGAACCAACAGATCGACCCGGACGCCCTCAGGTCCCGGATCGCACGCTTCAAGGAAGTCGACGCCGAGATCGTCCGGCAGGTCCACCGGGTCATCGTAGGCCAGGAGGAAGTGATCGAGCAGGTGCGGATCGGCTTGTACGTGGGCGGGCACTGCCTGATCACGGGCTTGCCCGGTACGGCAAAAACCCTGCTGGTCCGTACCATGGCCGACGTTCTGGGGCTGCTGTTCAAGCGCATCCAGTTCACGCCCGACCTGATGCCGACCGACATCACCGGCACCGACATCATCGAAGAGGACCCGATCACCCGGCAGCGGACATGGACATTCGTCCAAGGGCCAATTTTCGCCAACGTGCTTCTGGCCGACGAAATCAACCGCACGCCGCCCAAGACCCAAGCGGCATTGCTCGAATCAATGCAGGAGCGCTCCTGCACGGTGCGCGGTCGCCGGTACGACCTTCCGGCACCGTTC
This sequence comes from uncultured Acidobacteriia bacterium, assembly GCA_903925015.1. Classification (GTDB taxonomy): domain Bacteria; phylum Acidobacteriota; class Terriglobia; order Bryobacterales; family Bryobacteraceae; genus BOG-234. The sequence goes on along the minus strand of CAIYDY010000173.1, from coordinate 5,770 downwards.
TTCGTCCTCGCCACCCAGAACCCGATCGAGCTTGAAGGCACCTACCCGCTGCCGGAAGCCCAGCTCGACCGCTTCCTGTTCAACATCATGCTCGACTACCTGACGGCGGAGCAGGAGTTGGCCGTTGTCGATTTGACCACCACGACCAAGGTGGCCAAGGCCGACCCGATCACCACGGCCGAGGAAATGCTCGGGTTCCAGCAGCTGGTCCGCATGACGCCGATTGGCGATACGGTGGCTCGGTACGCGATTGAACTGGTGCGTGCGACCCGGTTCAAGGACCCGAACTCGCCGGACATCGTCAAGAAATATGTGAACTACGGCGGCTCGGTGCGTGCCGCGCAGTTCCTTGTATTGGCGGCCAAAGCGCGGGCTCTGATGAAGGGCCGTGTGCACGTAAGCTTCGAGGACATCCGGGAACTGTACATCCCGATCCTGCGCCACCGGATCCTGCTGAACTTCCACGCGGAATCAGACAAGCTGACGCCGGATGACGTCCTCAGGCAGGTATTGCAGCTGAAGCCGGCACCACGGGAATAGGGTCCCATGCTGCAGCGCTTCCTCGACCCGAAGGTGCTCGCGTCCATCTCCTCGCTCGATCTCGTGGCGAGGACGGTGGTCGATGGTTTCGTCGCGGGTCTGCACCGTTCGCCGACGTTCGGATTCAGCCAGGAGTTCGCCGAATACCAGCAGTATGTGGAAGGCGACGACCTCCGGCACGTGGACTGGAACGTCTATGCGCGAACCGAAAAGATCTACCTGAAGCGGTTCAAGGGCGAGACCAACTCGCAGTTGCTGATGCTGCTGGACACCAGCGCGTCGATGACTTATACGTCGACGAAGATCACGAAGTTGGATTATTCGAGGTTCATCGCGGCGTCGCTGGCGCATTTGGCGTCGATCCAGCGCGACGCCACGGGAATCATCATCTTCGACAACGATGTGAACAACTACATCCCGCCGTCAACGAGGCAAGGGCAGTTGATGCGCTTGTTGCATGCGATCGAGCATGCCGAAGGCGGCGTGGACGGCACGCGGACGGATTTCGTGAAGCCATTCCTGCATTTCCAGGAGTTTTTGAAGCGGCGCGGGATTGTGGTGGTGATGTCGGATTTCTTCGGCGACCCGGCCACGATTGTGAAGGCCATTGAACCGTTGCGGTACCGGGGGAACGAGGTGGTCATGTTCCATCTGCTGGACCCGAACGAGGTGGCCCCGAAGTTCCGCGATCCGGTGCTGCTGGTGGACGTGGAGGACCAGACCGCGATGGAGATTTCCCCGGAATACGCGCGGAACGAGTACCGGGAAAAAATGGGGAACCATATGAAGGCGCTGGCGGACAAGGCGGCTTCGGCGGGTCTGGATTATATGTTCATGGATACGTCGAAACCGGTGGACGAGGCTTTGAGAACATATCTCTCGATCCGCCAGAGGAGACGGTAATGACATTGGCTACCGCGCCCCACCATTCTGCGGTGGGGCAGCCATTCTTGGCTGCAGCCGCCTTTCAGGCGGCCATAACCGAAAAGCAACTGGACCAGCGGTATTCCTCCTTGCTCCGGACCAACCCCGCTTTGACGGGATTCAACTCGATGTACCTAGTTATCCGCTCAAACGTTTCCCCGGAGCGTACAAGATGGTCGTAGCTCTCATCCTGCCAAAAAGGCTCGCCATGCCGCCCCAAGATCTGGTTGGCTCGATGTGCGGTGAATCCTTTCAGTGGCCCGAGCCATTCCGGCGACGCAACTTGGGGGGTAACCAGGACGTGGACGTGGTTTGGCATCACGACGAACGAATGAAGCTCGTACCGCCCGTTGACGAGAGCTCCGTGTTGCAACGCCTCAACAACCAGTTGAGCGATTCGCGGGTCCGCCAGATGTCGCGGGCCAAGCATGGCAGCATCCAAGAGACGGTCCATGGTCACGAAAGCTTTGCCGGAGTGCGCCAGATGATCTGGCGGGAAGATCCGTTTCTCCGGCAATGTACCATGCAGTCGAAATGTGACGAAAAGCGGATTGCCGATAAGGTTCCAGTGGGGAAGGCGGCGTTGGTAGTGCTCCATCAACTAGTTAGTGGGCAGCAGGCGAAGCTTTTCTCTCGGAAATTCGGTTATGGCCGCCTGGAAAGGCGGCTGCAGCCAAGAATGGCTGCCCCACAGGCCTCCGGTGGGCATGGGCAGGGCAGTGCGAAAGGGTCCTCAACATGGGTCTCCTAACCCCCTGGTTCCTGGCCGGGACCGCCCTCCTGGGCCTCCCCGTCTACATCCACCTCCTGCAGCAATACCGGCAGACCCCGGTCCGCTTCAGCTCCCTCATGTTCTTCGAGAAGCGCACGCAAAGCTCCATTAAGCACCGGCGCCTGAAGTACATCCTCCTCTTCACCCTCCGCTGCCTGTTCATCGCGCTCCTCATCCTCGCCTTCGCACGCCCCTATATAAGGTCCACCGTTGTCGCCAAGGCCACCGGAGCCCGTACCATCGTTTTCGCCATCGACAATTCCTTCAGCATGCGCCAGGGCGACCGGTTCGCACATGCCAAGCAGTCCGCGCTGGAGGAAATCGCCAAAATGGGACCGGCCGACCGCGGCCAGATCGTCACTTTCGGCGGTCCAGCGCGTCTCATCACTGACATGACGCCGGACAAACCCACCCTCCAAGCCGCAGTCACAGCCATGGAACCCGGCGACGACCTCAGTTCCTACGCGGAAATCTCCCGCGTCTTCCGTTCCACCGCTGAGAGCCTGAAAACCGACATTGAGGCGCAAGTATTCACCGACGCCCAAGCGTCCTCACTGCCCGCCGCGTTTTCCGACCTCAAAGTCGCCGACGGCACCAAACTCGTCGTCCACCCTTTCTCGGACCAACCGATTCCCAACTGGACCGTCGAGACTGTCGATGCGCCCAGCCGTGTCTTCGACACCAAGAAGGTCCGCACGCTCGCCACGGTTGTTGGATTCAATACCGCCGAGGCCACCAAAAAGGTTTCGCTCGTCGCCAAGGACAAGGTTGTCGAGACCAAACAGGTCAAACTCCCGGCCAGCGGGCGGGCAACGGTGGAATTCCTCACCCTAGACGTCCCCTACGGCCTCACAAAATGCGAAATCCGCATTGAAGGCGGGGTTGGATCAGAAAAAGACACGTTCCCGAACGACGACCACTGGTTCTTCTCCGTCGAGCGCGCAGACCCGAAACCGGCCCTCCTGATCCACGGCGACAACGACAACAACAGCGCTCTGTACCTCCGCACCGCGATGGAATCGGCCACCGACGCGGCCTTCACCCTCGATTCCCGCACTCCATCGACCGCAACCAACCTCGATCCGTCGAAATTCGCCTTCACGATCCTCTCCGATCCGGGCCCACTGCCCCAAAAGCTCGAAGAAGCCCTGACCAAGTACGTCGAAGGTGGCGGCTCCATCTTGATTTCACTCGGACGCAACGCCCCGCGCGGACGTTCGGTGGCAATAGCGGGCATCCCTGTCCTTGACCTACATACCATTGCCGCCGAGAATGAGTCCGTCCAAACTGCGGCCCAATTGGACACATCGTATCCCGCCATCGGCAGCGGCGGAACGGCCAAGGGGTGGGACGGCGTCGAGATTTTCCAATTCGCCAAGCTTCAGGTACCGGAAACCCCCGAGTACCGGGTTGCCGCGCGGTTGGCCAACGGACTTCCGCTTTTGGTGGACAAAAAGGTCGGCGAGGGCCACGTGATCGTGTTCGCCTCCGCCTTCGACAATGTGGCGAACAATCTGCCCATCCAGCCTGTGTGGCTGCCCTTCGTGGAGCAGACGACGCACTTCATGGGGGGCGTGGGAGCGGGCCGGGGCACCTACAAGGTAGGCTCGTTTGTGGACTTGCGCTCGACCAAGGAGAAAAATATCCCGGTCGAGGTGATCGGGCCCGGGGACAAGCGGCTTTTGTCGCTGTCGGAATCCTCCAAGGCGACCACATTCCAGTTTCCCGGCGAGGGCTTCTACAGCATCCGGCGTGCGAACGGCCGCGAGGAGCTGGCGGCCGTCAATGCGGATCGCCGGGAGTCCGATTTCGCAACCGTTACACGCGAGACGCTCGATCTGTGGAAAAATACAGGGATAGCCCCGACCAAGGCGTCGGGTGCGGCGGGTGGAACTTCGAACACCCGCGACGACAATACAGAGTTATGGTGGTGGGTGCTGGCGTTGCTTGCGGCGCTGGCAGTGGCGGAATCGATTTTGGGCAACCGGCATTTGAGCGCCGGAAGTAAGGAAGCGGCATGAGTCCACTTGAAGGTCTGCAGAACTATTTGGATCGTCTGGAAAAGCGTCTGAAGTTCATGACGTGGACGCGGGGCGCTGCGGCGATTGCCGGCTCGGCGCTGGTGCTGACGCTGTTGATCGTCGGCATTCTCACTTGGGCCAATTTCACGCCCTCGACCCTCCTCGCTGGCCGGTTTGCGCTCTTCGTCGGCATCGGCGCGGCTGCGGCATTGGCTTTGATCGTTCCGCTCACCCGGCTCAACCGCCGCCATGCCGCCCAGGAGGTGGAACGCCGCGCACCCGGATTCGACCAACGGCTGCTCACGTTCACTGAAAAGGTCAAGCAAAACGCCTCCGACCCGTTCCTCCCGCTCTTGGCCGAGGATACGCTCGACATGGCCCGCGATGCCCAGCCCGAGCAGATCATCGAAAGCTCGCGGATGTTCCAGTTCGGTGGCGCTGCCGCCGTCGCCGCCGCCGTCCTGCTCTATTTGATGTTCGCCGGACCGGGCATGCTGGGAACAGGCACGCAGCTTCTCTGGGGGAGCTTCCCCAAGGACGCCGCCAAGCCGATGTACAGCATTACCGTGGAACCGGGCTCCAAGACAATCCGGAGGAAGACCGACCAGCTGGTTTCGGCCCAGTTGACCGGCTTTACCGCTTCGAAGGCGGTTCTGAAGGCCAAATACGCCAGTGGCAGCAAGTGGGAGGAAGTGCCCATGGACCCGCAAAAGGGCGGCTCCGGGTTCTCATTCCTGTTCGTCGGGCTCGGCGAGGACGTGGAATACAGCGTCGAAGCGGGCGGTCTCAAATCCGCCGTCTACAAGATCCACACCGTGGAATTGCCGCAGGTCAAGAACATCAAGGTTACCTACGTATTCCCGTCGTGGAGCGGAATGGCTTCAACGACCGAGGATCCGGGCGGCGATCTCAGGGCCGTCGAGGGCACCGTGGCCAAGCTGGAAATCCAGACGGACCGGTTGCTGGCGGGAGCGCAATTGTTGATCGAGGATGGCAAGACCATCAGCCTTCCCGCCACCACCGACAACAAGACCTACGCCAGCGTCACCATCGAAAAGGACGGCACCTACCACTTGGGCGTGATGGACCATGGTGAAATGGTCCGCCTGACGGACGACTACTTCATCGAAGCCCGCAAGGTTTCTCCGCCAACCATCAAAATCACCAAGCCGGGCCGCGACGCCAAGGTCAGCCCGATCGAAGAAGTGGAAGTTGCGGTATCCGCCGAGGACGAGTTCCCGCTCCAAGAGTTGGACTTGCATTATTCGGTGAACGGAGCTCCCGAAAAGACCGTCTCGCTGCTGAATCAAAAGGGCGCGAAGAAGGTAGATGGCAAGGTTTTGCTGTCGATGGAGGACTACAAGCTGGTCCCCGGGGACATCGTCAGTATCTACGCGACGACCAAGGACGGAAAGAACTCGGCCAAGACCGACATGTTCTTCATCCAAGCGGTGCCGTTCGAGTTCAACTACACGCAGTCGCAGCAATCGGGCGGCGGTGGTGGCGGAGGCGG
>CAIYDY010000172.1 GCA_903925015.1 uncultured Acidobacteriia bacterium | reverse complement strand
TTTACCATTGCTCCCCGGTACGCTCCTGCCAGGTAGCATACTACCCAGGCGAATTGATACGTGCTGCAATCTGAGGTGTTGAACTCTGCAACCTGATCCATACCGTCGCAGAGCAACTTCAACGGTACTTTCACGTTCCTGGGCGGCACGGGCCCTCAACTGGATGCCAACAACCAAGCCGTCGTCGGCACTTCGGTGCAGTTGACAGCCTTGCAGGTATATCAGCGGACGGTCCAACTGCAGGCCAAGGGCCTTTCGGGCTCGCAGGTCCGGGCGCTTGGGGGCGGCGCGACCCAGTTCAGTCTGTCCGCGGGCACCCCGCTGCTCAACGTGGACCAGTTTGATATCGGCATCTACCTGAACGACGATTGGCGCATCCGGCCCAACCTGACACTCAGTTACGGGCTGCGCTACGAAGCGCAGACCAACGCGGGCGACGGAATGAATCTCTCGCCGCGCATCGGTATCGCCTGGGGTGTTGACGCCAAAGGCTCGAAACCGGGCAAGACGGTCCTGCGTGCGGGGTTCGGCGGATTCTATGACCGCATCGCCCAATCCTATACGCTCAACGACCGGCGCTTCAACGGGATCTCCCAGCAGTCCTATGTGCTCACCAATCCGGATTTCTACCCGACCGTGCCCACCACGGCGTCGTTGGCATCCGGTAAGCAGCCGCAGCGCCTCCAACCCTTGTACAAGGATGCGGAAAACCCGCGCACGTGGCAGGCGAACGTAGGCGTTGACCGGCAGATCAACAGTTTCGTCCGAATCAGCGTCAACTACACAACCAGCCGGGGTCTCCACCTGCTCAACACCCGCGACGTGAACGCACCGGTAAAGGGCGTCTATCCCTACGGCGATTCGCGGATCCGGCTTCTGACCGAATCCGCCGGCCAGAGCCGCACCAACCAGGTCTTCGTCAGCCCGAGCGTGAATTACAAGAAGCTCTTTCTGTTCGGATTCTATTCGCTCTCCTACGGGAAGGACAACAACGAGGGGCAACCAGCCAATCCTTACGACCTCCATTCGGAATGGGGCAGGTCCTCGTTCGCAGATGTGCGGCATCGGGGCGTCATCGGGACCAACGTGCCGTTGCCTTGGAAACTCAGCGTCAGCCCGTTCGTGATCGTCAGCAGCGGCACTCCCTACAACATAACGACGGGTGCCGACCCCTATTTGATCGGCGCCGCAACCGTCCGGCCAGCCCTCGTGACAGGGGGAACGGCTTCCAATTGCACTGGTTCCGGCATGAAATACGCAGTCGGCTACGGTTGCTTCAACCTGAATCCGGCGAACGGGACTGCGATTGCCCGGAACTATGCCACCGGCCCATCTTCTGTGAACATAAGCCTTCGCGCAGCTAGGACTTGGTCGTTCGGCGGCCGGAGCGAGTCCAACCCGGCGGACATGATGGGGCCCGGCGGACCCGGCGGTGGCGGACCTCCGCGCGGAGGTCCGGGTGGTGGTGGCCCGCCTCCCGGCGGAGGACCCGGCGGCGGTGGACCGCCTCCCGGAATGTTCGGCGAGGGTGGCAGCCGCAAATACAGCGTCACCTTGAGCGTGATGGCGCAAAATGCGATCAACCATGCCAACTATTCAACGCCGAGCGGCGATCTGTCCTCGCCCTACTTCGGTGTGTCGCGGTCGCTTTCGGGAGGGTTTGGACCAGTCGGTGGTGGCTCAAGCAGCTACAACCGCAAGCTGACGCTGCAAGTGCGCTTTTCATTCTAAAAATCCGCAAAGTACCGCGAAAGGAACAACTATGCAAATCATCCAAACGACACAAACCCGCAGGACCATGCTCAAACTGTCGCTCGCGACCGGCAGCATCGCGAATGCGTTGCTGGCGGCGAAACAGGAGTTCTGGAATCAAAAGGACCCGGCGCAATGGTCCGACATAGAGAAGGAGCGGATCCTCGGCAACTCGCCGTGGTCCAAGAAGGCCTCTGTCACCTTCGACATGCAGGGACTTCAGGGCGGCATGGGCGACGGACCTGGTGGAGGAGGGGGCCGGGGGGGCATGGGAGGGGGCCTGCCAGGCGGAGGGATGCCCGGCGGAGGTGGCATGCCCGGAGGTGGCGGCATGCCGGGCGGTGGCATGCCGGGCGGAGGTGGAATGCCGGAATTGGCTGCCACCGTGCGCTGGGAAAGCGCTGCGCCCGTTCGGGCGGCCTCCAAGGATGCGGTTCCCGCAGCCCCCGATGCGTATCGGATCAGTGTATCCGGCTTGCCCGTTATGCCCGCCGGAGGTCCGGGCCGGGCCGGTCGGGGCGGTGATGGTGGTCGTCAGGCACCCAACGAAAAGGACAGCAACGAAAAGGAAAGCACGGAACGCCTAAGTCAATCCGCCTTGCTGGAATGCAAAGGCCAAGCGCCACTCCATGCCCGGTCTGCCGACCGCGAAGGCCAAAGCCTTGTATTCGAGTTCGACCGCGCAGAATTTCCGCTTTCGGCATCCTCCAAGGAGGTTACATTCAGCCTTCGAATGGGCCCACTGGTGGTGAAGGCCAAGTTCAACCCGAAGGACATGGTTTTCAAAGACCAAATCGCCCTGTAGGCAGGCGGGTAGTGGGAAAATGGCAGTGTTTGCCCCACTGTCCAACCCAACACGCCAAGGCATACGCCTTCCAAGCCCTACATAACCGGCCGGGTGCCTTCGTCATTCCCAACCCTTGGGATGCCGGAAGCGCCCGGCTTTTGGCTTCCCTGGGGTTTGAGGCGCTGGCCACCACCAGCGCCGGATTGGCATTTTCCCTGGGGCGGCCGGATGGCGCACGGCGTGTCAGCCGGGACGAAACGCTGGCCAATGCCCGGGCCATCGTCGATTCCGTGGCTATACCAGTCTCCGGAGATCTGGAAAAGGGCTTCGGCGATTCCCCTGAAGCGGTGGCCGCCACAATCCAACTTGCGGCGGGCATCGGGCTTGTGGGGGGCTCCATTGAGGACGCCAGCGGCGATCCTGCCAGCCCGATCTACCCCATCGAACTCGCGGTCGAGCGGGTAGCGGCTGCGGTGGAGGTCGCGCGGGCGCTTCCCTTCCCTTTTATACTGTCCGCGCGAGCCGAAAACTTCCTCCACGGCCGCCCAGATCTGGATGACACCATCCGCAGACTGCAAGCGTTCGGTGCCGTTGGGGCCGATGTCCTCTATGCGCCCGGGCTACCAAGTCTCGATGCTGTCCGCACGGTCTGCGCCGCAGTTTCGAAACCAGTGAACGTGCTGGCGGGACCGGGATATTCGGTTGAGGCTTTGGCTGAGGCGGGAGCGAAACGGATCAGCCTCGGTTCGGGCTTGAGCAGGGTTGCGCTGGGGGCGTTCCTGCGCGCTGCGGAGGAAATGGCCAATACGGGGTCATTTGACTGCCTCGCGGATGCGTACCCGTATGGGAGTATAAACACGAGGATGGGAGGGAATTAGATCCCTCCCATCAAAGGGTGAGTACTGTTTAGAACAACAGTCGGAATGAAAATTGAACCGATCGAGGTGCACCCGAACTCTGTACGGACCCTCCTCCAAACGCGTTGTACAGCATCCTGGTGGCGACTCCGAAGTTCGAGCTGGCCAAGTTCGCGCCATCCAGAGGATTCGGATTGGCAAAGATCGGATGGTTCAATGCATTGTATGCGTCAGCCCGGAACATGACGGAGTAGCGTTCCGTCAGCCGGAACTGCTTCCGGACGCTAATGTCAACGCTCGAGGAGTCGAAACCCCGGATGCCGTTTCGTTTCAAGTTGCCCTGTCCGCTGGAGGGCGTCGAGAAAGCCGCCACGTTCAATCGGCGTCCGCCAGGCACCTTCGGATCGGCGATCCAGATCGGTTTCCCGGTCAGGTTGGGACGAACAAACGATGCAAAGCCCTTCATGCAGAGCGGACTGGACGACGTACAGCTGGAACCCGACGTCACCGTCTGACCCTGAACATCGAAAGGCAGAGCTGACCGTGCGGAAACAACCCAATCGGCGTACCAGCCACCGAGCATCGTCCGTAGGAGACGGTTCCCCGGAGACGGGATGGACAGACTGCCGGTCGCGGTAAAAGAATGGCGGATGTCGTAGGTGGAATCGCCCTTGTTATCGCCGCCCTGGATCGCGAATCCTGCAAATCCGCTGTCGCTCGACTGGGAATCGATACTGTGACCCAGCGTGTAGGAAAGCTGCATCAACAGGAAACGCCCCACAGTCTGCCGGAACTGGGACTGAATGGCCCTGTATTCGGAAATGCCGCCGTTGGTTGTCATCTGCAACAGGCTGTATTGCCCGGTAAAGAAACCAGGCTGGGTCCGCGTGGTCAGCAGGCTGCTGCCGTTGCTCCCGATGAATCCCAGCGTTGCCGAACGTCCAGGCCCCATGTTCTTCTCCATCGTCGCGTTGAATTCGATGATGATCGGCGACTTCAAATTCGGATCGGCCGCGTTGATCTGCCCATAGGGCTTGGTTGCGGGCAACACGGGCGCGGCGATCAGGTCTGAACTTAAGGGAAAGCTGGGCTCCGTGGTGATGGTTGTATTGGCATATGGCGCATTGCTGAACGCTCCGGCAGTCGCACCGTAGCCAGTATCGTAGAACAACCCGATGCCACCACGGAATATCCACTCATGCTGCGGAGTATTGGTCAATTCCGATGCCAGCCCGAAGCGCGGGGCAAAGTTGAACCATTTTGTGTGGTAGAGAGGCGAGGAGGTGCTGGGATTCAAGGAGCTGTCCAAACCAAGTGGTCGGTCGCCGCTCCTAACTCCGGGGGCGGGATTGATATCCCAACGCACACCGTAAGTCAATGTAGTATCGCGGGTGTACTTATACGCATGTTGGTAGTAGGCGGCGAAGTTTTGGTAGAGGGGATAACGATCCGTAACATTCGATGTCACCGCGAGGGTCTGCGCGGTTCCGGAGAGGAATGCATCCGTATTGCCAGACAGACCGTTGAAACTCACGGACTGCGTATATGGCTTCACCCTGTAGGTCGGCATTAACAGCCGGTAGTCCAGGCCAATTTTTGCGGTAATCTTGCCGGCTGTACCGGATTCGTCGAACACCGCATTGAACTGGTTCTGCGCAGTGCTGCTGCGCCCGCCGGTCGAGTAGGCCCCGACGCCTTGGATGTTGAATGAATAGGTACCGCTGCCCGAATCGATGCCGGACGGGAACAGCAGCTTGTCGGACAGGAGTGCGGCTCCACCAAAGTTGTCCATGTAGGAACTGGAGCGGGAAACAGTGCGGCTCGCGTTCAGGCGCAGGTTGTGGATTTGGTTGTCGTCATTGATCCAGGTTGCCGATCCGGTAAGTGACTGGGTATTGGCCGTACTCTTGGACACTTGGTTGGCCGCCGAGAAGATCCCGCCACGGTTTGACGCCGTGGACGGCGACCGGGAATACCGGATAAAGCCGTTCAGCCTTGAGTTCACAACATGGTCAACGCGGATGCTCTCCGAGCTGGAAGTCGAAGGCGTGGAGTAGCTGCTATCGAACTCGGCGGCGTCGCTGCCCAAGGCTGGCCCGTTGGCAATCGGAAAGGCGTTCAGGTAGGGACGCAGCGGGGCCTTTGCCCTTGTGCGGATCGTGTTGTCGGGAGCCGTGTCGATTTCCGTGTGTGGTTGTTCGTTGTGCGACCCCTCGAATGACAGGAAGATGAATGTGCGGTCTTTGTGGATCGGTCCGCCAAGTGTGCCGCCGACATCGTTCAGACGCTGGTTGCCACGCGAAAGGTGGCGGGCGTCATTGAACCAATCGTTGGCATTGAAGCGGCTGTCACGCAGGAATTCGAAGGTCGAACCATGGAATTCGTTGGTGCCGCCGCGGCTCGTGATGGAAATCTGGGCACCGGGCGACCGTCCGAACTCAGGCGCAAAAGTGGACACCTGGACACGCATCTCTTGAATGGCGTCCAGCGAGATCAGATTGGAGGAACTTCCCGACGCGTTCGTCGCGGCGCTGGTACCGTTCGCACCCGATCCTGCGCCTGGGCCGGGACCTCCTGGCCCACCCGGACCTGGACCGGCCGGACCACCACCGCCGACGCCGGTATTCGCGCTGACACCGTCGATCGTGTAGTAGTTGGTGTTCGATCGCAAACCATTGGCGTGGATCCCTCCGTCGGGCCCGTCCCCGGCATTGGTCACGCCCGGTGCCAGTTGAAGCAGGCTGGTGAAACTGCGGTCATTCACGGGCAGGTTCGCAAGATACTTCCCGTCTACAGCCGCACCCGTGGATGGGTCGGCCGCCACCCCCTCATATTCCCCGGTAACAGTTACACTCTGTTTCGCCGCCGTGGAGATACGCAGGGTGACACGGATGGTCTGCGACTCGCGACCGTGCAGTCTTAGTTTCTCGATGATATAGGCATCGAAGCCCGGCTTGGTCACTTCCAGCCGGTAGAGTCCTGGATCGAGGCCCCGCAGCGTATAGCCTCCGTCGTCCTCAGAGCTCGCGGCCCGCTGCGTGCCGTGCGACTCATCGGAGACCAAAACCTGCGCATCCACGACGACCGCGCCACTCGGGTCCGTGACCGCAACCCGCACGGAACCGGACTCCTGAGCAAGACATGGGACAGAAGCAAGAAGTAAGCAGAGATGGAGATAT
>CAIYDY010000171.1 GCA_903925015.1 uncultured Acidobacteriia bacterium | reverse complement strand
CGTAGGCCGAGGGCGAGCGCTCCCCGAAACTCGACCCGTAGTTGAAGTCCATCGAGACAGGACGCAACTGCATGCCCGATCCCGGCCTCTTCGACACGAACTTCAGTGAAATGCCTTCCTCGGGCTGGATACGCAAGATCAGCACGTTGGGAAGCGCCTCGGCACCCGCAGTCGCGCGTCGGAACATCGCCAATGGAGCAGTCTTGAACTGGATCGCGATCTCGCTGACCCTTTTCGGCATAGCCTTGCCCGTCCGAATATAGAAGGGCACCCCCGACCACCGCCAGTTGTCGATCAGGAACGTCACGGCCGCGAAGGTATTCGTCTGGGAATCCGGGCTCACACCCTTTTCCGTCAGGAAACCCGGCACCAGTTCGCTGCCCGAACGACCGGGCCCGTACTGTCCCGCAACCGCGTTGTCGGCGACCTGGTCGGGCCGCATGATCCGGATCGACCGCAACAACTTCGCCCGCTCATCCCGCACCGCATCGGAATGGAAATATGACGGCGGCTCCATCGCCACCGTCGCCATCACCTGCAGCAGGTGATTCTGGATCATGTCGCGAAGCGCTCCGGCCTCCTGGTAGTAGGCCCCGCGCCCCTCAACGCCGATCGATTCCGCGGCAGTAATCTGCACGTGGTCGATGTGCGTCCGATCCCACAGCGGCTCGAAAATGCCGTTGCCGAAACGGAATGCCATGATGTTTTGGACCGTTTCCTTGCCCAGGTAATGGTCGATCCGGTAGATCTCGCTCTCGTTGAACACAGCCTGCAAACGCCGGTTCAGGACGCCGGCGCTCTCCAAGTCATGCCCGAACGGCTTCTCGATCACGATCCGCCGCCAGCCCTGGCCCTTGTTCAGCCCCGCTCCGCCCAAGCCCTCGGCGATCTGCGCGTACTGGCTCGGCTGGGTGGAAAGATAAAATAGAACATTGCCTTCGGTCTTGCGCGACTCCGCCACCTCGGCAATGTGCCCGGCCAGTGCCGTGTACGACTCGGCATCGCCCACATCGCCCGCAATATACGTCAAACCCTGGGCGAACGACCGCCACAAGTCTTCGTCAAACGGCGAGGCCTCAAGGAACGTCTTCACCGAGTCGTGCATCCGGTCCCGGAATTCGTCATTCGACATCGGTGTCCGCGACACGCCGATCACGGCAAACCCCGGTGCAAGACGCCCCTCATACGCCAACCGGTACAGCGCTGGCATCAATTTTCGCTTCGTCAGGTCACCGTTGGCACCATAAATCACAACGGCGCACGGCGGGGCTTTGCGGTGGAATCGCAGCGGGTCTTGTAACGAAATTTCCTGCGTCATCTGGCTCAATGTAGCAGATGCTTGCCGTGACAATTGGATTCCAAGACCAGGTGTCTAGCGGAACGTCATACCCGCAAAGCTCACCACACTCGCCGGATCGATATTCCATTGCTCATACCGTTCCAGCTTCCCGCGCACTCCCGGCATCGCCCGCAGGAACGTGTACATCGGCGACGACCCGCACCAGTTCAAATCGTCGTGGTTTTCCCGGACCAAATCCCAAAACCCTTGCGCATCGCCCGCCGCAGCGCGGTCGATCCGCTGTTTGTCCCGCACCCCGACCGTCCGCATCAAGCCCTCGTCGGCCACCGCGTCAAACTCCTCCTGGTACCGCCGACCCCTGTGCGCCATGTCGATCCCCAGCACCCACATCAGCTTGTCGCCCTCGCGCTCTCCGATTTCCCCCAACGTCCCGAGGAACCGGCGCACACCTTCGTTGTCCTCCGGCATCCCGCCTTCATAGATCGAATGGGCGTACGGACCGCACAGGATCGGGAGGATCTTCACATCCGGTCCGAAAATCGACTGCAGGTACACCACTTGGAACTCGATCGAATGCTCCACCGCATGGCAGTAGTCCTCGGTTTCCACCGCCATACCGGCCTTCGACGTCAGTTCCCGCACCAGCCCCTCGTCCGTCCTTGCGGCGCCCCAGGGTGTCACATACGATTTCCGCGTCAACCCGAACTTTTCCGGCTGCCCGTAGTGCGACGTCCCCAAAACGACAAACGTCTTCTCCTTGTACTCATCCCCCAGCAGCCCGTAGGCCGACCGGTACGACTCGTAGCCGCCCATGGGACTAACGTGCGGGGCGGCGATCCCGCGAAGACCCGACGCGGTTTCGCCGAACTCGCCCAACCAGTGCCCCATCACTTGCGCCAACTCACCGACTTCCTCCGGATACCCGGAACCTGCATGCGCCGGCAACCGGACGTCGGAGGCTCCAAATTCCTTGAGCTTTTCCTCCCGCATCCGGGCGAAGATCTCGTCCTCAAGGAATCCGGCGTTTGTCAGCGCCCCCACCAGCTGATCCTCGATCTCCCCGACGCGGAAATCCCCCGTCGCCCGCACCAACGCCTCGCGCAGGTCCAAACCCGTGGATTGGCCGTCGAAAAACTCTAGGAATGGCACCAACTGCGGCGGGATGATCAGGACGGAATCCGAAAACTGGAACGAATCCCGGATCAGCAGACCGGGCTGCTCCTCCACCGGGGACGGCATGAAATCCAAGTCGCGGCGCAGGGGCGCAAGGGTCGGCATTAGGTTCAGGATACCGTTTCCATGCCTCGGTCGTGCGTCTTCCTGGCTATAATTGGGGCAAATGGCGACCGTGAATGTACAACTGACCGACCAGATGGAGGCTTTCGTCCAAAGCAGGATCGAGCTGGGTTACTACGGGGATGCCGCCGAGGTAGTGCGGGAGGGTCTCCGCCTGCTGGAGGAACGCGACCGCGAGGACGATGAAAAGCTGGAGTGGCTGCGGGCGGCGGCCAAAGAGGGGTTCGACGAGTTGGACCGGGGCGAAGGGATCGGATTCGAATCAGCCGATGAGATGGATGCGTATCTAGAGCAATTTACAGCCGACGTGTTCTCCGAAATCAGGGCCGGGCGCGCCAGTGCCTGACGGCGAGACAATGATTCCCGCCGAACTAGGGCCGCGCGCGTTGCGGGATCTTCGGACCATCCTGGTTCGGAGCGTGGACCGCTTTGGCGAGGAGGCCGCCGACAGATACTCGAGGTTGATACGGCAGAGTCTGCGCGACATCGAAGAGAACCCGGAGCGGTTCGGCTCCATGACGAGGCCCGCGCTTCTCGCCGGCGGGGCGCGGACGTACCACATCTCATTCAGCCGCCGTAACGCACCCAAACCCGGCGTTCAGGAACCCCGGCATTTTCTCCTGTACCGGCGCAAGTGGGACATGAAACGGAAGCGCGAGATCATCGAGGTCGCCCGCATCCTGCACGATTCGACCGATCTGGCCCGGCACCTGCCCCCGGACTACCGTCCGAGGAACTGACAGACGGGGATTCAACAGAGTGCACCGGACAAACAGGCATAGAATGTAGGGAAGTGTCCCGGACCCTATTCACTTCGATCGCAGCACTTGCCCTCGTCGGCAACCTGTTCGCCCAGTCCAACCTCCAAGCGACGCTCAAACCGATCCTCGCCAAGAGCTGCACCGGCTGCCACAACCACGCCCTTCCCGCCGCCAATCTGGACCTCACCACTCCCCCCACCAGTCCCGCCATCCTCGGAAAGCTCCTCGACAAGATTGCCACCGGACGGATGCCGCCACCCGGAGCACCCGCCCTGGCAAAGGCCGAGCGCGAAGCCGCAACCAACGCCCTCGAAAAGCATCTGGGTTTCGGCCAGCCCAACGCCGGACGCGTCACCGCCCACCGCCTCAACCGCGTCGAATACAACAATTCCATCCGCGAAATCACCGGCCTCGACCTCCATGCCGCCGACGAATTCCCCCTCGACGACGCCGGTTACGGCTTCGACAACATCGGCGACGTCCTATCCGTCTCCCCCCTCCTCATGGAGAAGTACACCGCCGCCGCCCGCCGCATCGCCCGTGTCGCCGTCCAAGGTGAATCGGTGCCGCCGAAGCCTTCGAAACTCGTCCGATACCTCGGCAAGAAACTTCAGGACGATCCGACCGCCAACGCCCTCCCCTTCTCCTACCGCGGCTCGCTCTGGGCCACCTACACCTTCCCGGTCGAGGCAGACTACGAATTCCGCATGCGCGTCGCCAACTACCGCCCGCGCGACCATTCCACCCCCCGCCAAAACGAGCTGATGAAGAAAAAATCGCTCACCGACGCGGAGAAAATCGAATTCACCGAACTCAACCGCATCGCCGACCCGCCCGTGAAGATGGTGATGACCGTGGACGGCAAACCAGTCTACTCGGAAATCGTCGAAGGCAACATCGACTACGTCTACGCCCACGGCGAATCCATAGCCCGCGTCCACCTGACCGCCGGAGAACACAGTTTCCGAGCTTCGTTCCCCGAATACGCCGACACCGATACGCCCCGCGACAACGTCAACACCGATCTACGTCGAAAGATCTTCGTGGACTACTTTGATGTCGTTGGTCCATTTAGAGACGGGCCTGTCGAAGCCAAGCCCGCCCCCCGCAACCCCCGCATCTTCATCTGCACCGAACGCACCCCCGCCTGCTCCCGGCTCATCATCCAAAATTTGGCCCGCCACGCATGGCGGCGTCCCCCCACCGCCCTCGAAACCGACGAACTGGCCAATCTCGCCACCTCCGTCCGCAAGGACTCCGAATCTTTCGACGACGGCATCCGCGCCGCCCTGCAGGCCATCCTGATGTCGCCGAATTTCCTTTTCCGCATCGAGCGTGAGCCGACCGGCCCACTCAGCCCCCTGTCACTCGCTAGCCGCCTGTCATTTTTCCTGTGGAGCGCACCCCCGGATGACGAACTCCTCCGCGTCGCGGAGCGGGGATCACTCCTCAATCCCGGCGTCATCCGCGAACAAATGGAGCGGATGCTCGCGAGCCCGAAGGCGGAGGCAATGATCGACAACTTCGCCGGCCAGTGGCTGGGTCTCCGAATCCTCGACAAACGCAAGCCCGACCCCGCGCATTTCCCCCTCGTCGACGACGAACTGCTCGAATACATGCGCCGCGAGTCCGAACTTTTCGCCCGCGCCGTCCTGCGTGAAAACCGCAGCATCACGGACTTCCTGGAGGGCAAATTCGCCTACCTCAACGGCCCCCTTGCACGCTACTACGGCATCCGGGGTATCAACGGCGAGGAATTCCAGCGTGTCAGCCTGACCGGCGACCAGCGCGGCGGCGTCCTCGGGCAAGGCGCGATTCTGGCGCTTTCGTCCTACGCCACACGCACATCGCCGGTGCTGCGCGGGAAATGGGTCCTCGAAAACATCCTGGGCACACCCCCGCCTCCGCCCCCGCCCGACGTTCCGGCCCTCAAGGAAGACCACATCGGCACCGAGGCAACCCTCCGGCAGCGCCTGGAGCAGCATCGCGCCAAGCCCGAATGCGCCGTCTGCCACAACATGATGGACCCGATCGGTTTCGCCCTCGAACACTACGATGCCTCCGGCGCATGGCGTGACAAGGATGGCAACTTCCCCTTGGACGCCTCCGGCAAGCTCCCCGGCGGCAAGCCGTTCAACGGTCCGGCGGGCCTGAAACAGGCCCTGCGCGAGCAATCCGCCCCGTTCGTCCGCAACTTCACCGAGAAGATGCTGACCTACGCACTCGGGCGCGGCTTGGAACCATACGACCGTCCAACCGTAGACCATATCGTCGAGCGCCTCGCCGCCGACAACTTCCGTTTCAAGACCCTTATCACGGAAATCATCGACAGCAAGCCGTTCCGCGAACGGAAAGCCGAGGATCCCCCCAATGCCCGCTAATGCACTGAACTGGAATCCTTCGAAGCTCGCCGTCTGTGTGGGGCGGCCTTTCCAGGCTGCAACCGGCTTTCCAGCCGGTTCCGCGCCGGTAGGCGCGTTGCTTGCGCGGGCGACACACCCACCAGCCACAATCCAAACTCGTACACCCAGGAGAACACCCAAATGAAAGCCCTATCCCGCCGAGCCATCCTGAGAGGAACCGGAACCGCCATCGCGCTGCCGTTCCTGGACGCCATGGTCCCGGTTTTCTCCGCCGGTGCCGCCAAATCCGCCTCCCCTTGCCGGATGGCCTTCATTTACGTCCCCAACGGCATCATGATGCCCGAATGGTTCCCCGCCGAGGCTGCGTCCATGCGGCCGGACACCTCGATTCCCCTCCCCGCAACCCTGCCCCGCATCTCGTCCATCCTCAACCCCTACCGCGACGACATCCTCCTACTTTCAGGCCTCACCCACAACGGAGGCCGCGCACTGGGCGACGGTCCCGGCGACCACGGTCGTGCCGGAGCCAACTACCTGACCGGCGTCCACCCGAAAAAGACCAACGGTCGCGATCTCCAGACCGGCATCTCGGTCGACCAGGTGGCCGCCCGGCACTTGGCCGATAAAACCCGCTTCGCCTCGCTCGAACTTGGCTGCGAGGAAGGCGTCCAAGGCGGCAGCTGCGACAACGGTTACAGCTGCGCCTATTCCAACAGCATTTCCTGGCGCACGCCGTCCTCGCCCAGCCCCGCCGAGATCCGCCCCCGGGCTGTCTTCGAACGCCTCTTCGGCACCGGCGAGACCGATCCACGCGAAGCGCGCTACCAGCGCAGCATCCTGGACGTCGTACTCGGACAGACCAAGCGCCTCGACGCCTCCCTCGCCGGTGCCGACCGCCGCAAGCTGGACGAATACCTCGATTCCATCCGGGAACTGGAAAAGCGCATCCAAGCGGCGGAGCGGCAAACCCAGCCCGCCCCCAAAGGGGTCGCAGTCCCAGATTCCAGCATCCCGACCGAATTCGCCGAACATGCCCGCGTCATGTTCGACCTGATGACGCTGGCATTCCAGACCGATTCCACACGCGTGGCGACGGTGCTCCTGGCTCTGGAACAAAGTCCCCGAGCCTATCCGGAAATCGGCATCCCCGAGGCCCACCACGGCCTAACCCACCACCAGGGCGACAAGGAAAAGATTGAAAAGGTCACCCAGATCAACTGCTTCCACGCCAAGCAGCTGGCCTACCTCCTAAACAAGTTGAAGTCCACACCCGACGGCGACGGCACGCT
>CAIYDY010000170.1 GCA_903925015.1 uncultured Acidobacteriia bacterium | reverse complement strand
AGCAGGCGGGCTGCTTGGAGCTCGTCGCGATCACCTCTGCTCATTTCCGCTCCCTCCACCCTGCCCTGCGAAAGTTGGCCGGCGATTACTCGAGCCTCCTCAATTGCCGCGTTTTGGTCCGCAAATTTCTGCGTCTTGCGGCCTGAGGGTAATGCCCATGCCACCACATAGGCTTTGCCGGTTCGGTTGGTAGGGTGCGCGACTTGGTAAACCTTGACGGAGGCGCTGCCGGCGCTGACCGTTCTGGGCCATTCCCGGGCTCTTTTTTTGGCAATTGCAGCAGCAGTCATGCCAGGGAACAAAAGGGAACAAACAAGACACTGCAACTCCATACAACTCGTTATTTGCCTCCTATGAGACGAAGTTGATCAATACCCCGTGGGGGCACCATCCTTCGCTCGGTGAGTTATGGATGGCACGGCTGGGTTTCACGCTGGTTTTTAGCCGTTCTGGAGAAAGCGACGGGGAACGTTTGCCGGGGAGCTGCGTCATGCCTCCCGCGGTTGAATCCCATAACCCCGGGCGCCCCATCATGAAAACGTTCACGTTACCCTGCTTCACCATCTTGCTGGCCTCGTTCATCCTGCCCGCAATCAGTAGCGCCCAGGAAAAACCTTTCCCCGATCCAGTGTTTCCGTTCGGAGCCGTCTATTTCCGCAAATCCAATCCGCCGGAGCAGGATTGGGCCAGTGACCACAAGACCGCCGCCGATCTCGGTGTGAACACCTTTCGCCATTGGTTCCTGTGGGCCTCGATCGAAAACACCCCGGGCCACTATGACTGGCGCGACTACGACCGGATGGTCGAGCTCGAGGCGCAGAATCATATCAAGGTGGTCATTGCGGAAAATGTCGTCGGGGCGCCCGAATGGATGTGGGACAAGTATCCGCGGGCCCGCCATGTCGCCAGCGATGGTGCCGAAAGTTTTCCCACCGTGGCCACCGGCAGCGCGACCGGCAACGCCCCCATGTGCCTCGATGATGACGATGTCCGCGAGCAGGCCGGAAAATTCCTCACGGCGCTGGTTCAGCGCTATCGCGACAACCCGGCCACCCTCGGCTACGACCTGTGGAACGAGGGCGATCCACAGGAGTGCTTCTGTCCGGCCACCCAGGCGAAGTTTCGTGAATGGCTGAAGGCGAAATACGGCACGCTCGAGGCCCTCGGGCGCGCGTGGCACCGCTACAGCCTGGCTGACTGGGAGTACGTTCATCCGCCCCATGGCAATACCGGCTACGCCGATTCCCTCGACTGGCTGGCCTTCCGTCGGGACGACGCCATCCGTCTCTTGCGCTGGCGCATCGACCTCATCCGCGGTCTCGATAAGAAAAACAAGATCACCGCCCATGGCACCGGACAGCTCACCGAGATCGAGTGGCGCACGACTGCCGACGTCGATACCTACGGTTATACTTGGGTTGCCTCCCGTCATACCAATGAACCTTGGATGCAGTTTCAGGCCGTGGACATTGTCCGTGGCGCTTCACGCGGGAAACCTTTCTGGCACGCCGAAGCGACGGGCGGCCCCCTGTGGCTCCAGCCGCAGGTGCTCAACCGTCCGCTGGAGGATGGGCGCAGTTCCGACGACAAGGACGTCCGTGTTTGGAGCCTGATCGACATGAGCGCCGGGGCCACCGGCATCCTCTTCACCCGCTGGCGT
>CAIYDY010000169.1 GCA_903925015.1 uncultured Acidobacteriia bacterium | reverse complement strand
TCGTCCGCCGTCCGCCCCAACCCCCGTCCGTTCCCAAGGAGGCTTGGATCAATAAACCAAAGACCCCGGATAATAATACTCAGTAAATTCGGCTTCGGGCTGCCTCAAAGTGCTTGACATGTTCCGCCCATCATGGGATAATATTGAGCCAATGCCCCCGAAAAATGCTTCCAAAGGCGGCGAGAGGGTTTCTATACTGGCCGCTGTCAGTGACTGGATGAAGCTCTTGGCCCTGATTGTGCTTTCGGGCGAAGCTCTTCTGACCGTCGCCTATTCCGCGACGAAATCGGACGATCCTATGCGATCGTATCTCTTTCCGATCATGATCGCCCTGCTCGGCCTAATCGTCCTCGGGTTGTTCTTTGACCGCTGGCTGCAACGGAGTGCGCCAATGCCCGCAAGTGGCACGGGACCAAGCGAACGCTTGACGCTGGCAACCAACTGGCCGTTCCGATCAGGCGTCACCGAAGAGAGCTTGGACCTTGACCTGCGTGGCAACAGCGTGACGGGAACCCGGAAGACGCGCTATACGCCCTCGAAGACGCATCCTCAAGGCGAAGACACCTATGTTGTAACGGGCGCACGCGTTGGCGGTACGTTTTGGCTAAGCTACCATTTGCCGAACGGGGGTGATGGGGGCGGCGTCATCCTTCTGGACAAAGTGACCAATGACCGGTACAGCGGAATCGTCGTGAGCAAGGACTGCAATTCCGGCGTGAAACAATGCCGCGCTAACGTGTGGTTGTCTTTGCGGGTTAACCATCAGAAGACTTACTTTCAGTTCGTGGGGGCAAGCGTACCGTCACCGAACGGCGACTTTGTTATCGAGCATTCCGAGGACTTCAAGAAGAAAGCGGCGTCTCCCGCTTCAAGCGCGTCTGCACAGATGCAGGAAAGTTCTCCCTCGTCCTAGGACGCTGCGGACATTGCTATGCATCCGTCCCCGGTACCGCGGCATTTGCTGAGGTCGGATCAGTTTAGGTCTGGTCCGGGTCGAAATGAATGGCGGGTCTGGCGGAGGGGATTCCGGGGGTTCCACTGGTCCTCAAACCACCTCTCCAATGCCATCCATAATATCCTGCCTGTGTGGAACTCGCCCCGGATGCTCCCAACGAAATCATTGGGCCCGCAAGGACGACCCAAAACCCGTTCGCAAGCTACGCCGGAGCCTCGGGCGGATTCGCCGACCTGCAAGAGATCAACACTTGGATCTCGGAGTTGCGTGACGACTCCGAATAGCCCCACCGCAGAACGGTAGAGCAAACCCAAACCCGGGACGTCCTCCCCACCGGCACCGCCGGTGCCCAACCCATTCGTCGACAGATGCTATACCAGTAGCGGTTCCATGCTCACGCTAAACGACCTTCGCACCCATCGGCGTGATGACATCTTGGACTTGGCAGCACGCCACGGAGCGCACGATCTCCGCGTCTTTGGGTCGCTCGCACGCGGCGAAGGCACCGAAAGCAGCGATTTGGACCTCCTCGTCTCCTGGGACCCCGGTCGCGACCTCTTCGACCACGTGGAACTCAAGGAGGATTTGCAGGATCTCCTAGGAATCAAGGTTGATGTTGTGACGGACACAACGCTGCATTGGTACATCCGGGACCGAGTCCTCGCCGAGGCCAGGCCGCTGTGAACGCGAAATCGTCGGATGGCGACCGACTCTACCTGCACCACATGCTCGAGCGCTGCCAGCGGATAGAGCGCCTCATTGCACCGGGCAGGCAGCACTTCGACGAACTGGAAGGTCTGCAAGACGGCGTGATTCGGAACCTGGTGGTGATCGGAGAAGCAGCGAAACGGGTTTCGCCCGCCACCCGGACGTTGCTCCCATCCGTCAATTGGCGAGCCGTTTGCGGCATGCGCGACGTGCTCATTCACGGTTACGCAGATGTTGACTTGGAGGAAGTATGGCTGGTCGCCTCGAACCGAGTGCCTGCCCTCCTAGCCGTGCTCAAAGGATTCCTCGACATTCCCACCTCTGAACCGCTTTGTTGACCAACACGGGCCAACCCTGCGCTAACCTGAATCCCAGAACCACAAATGCTCCGGCCAACCGACCTCCACCGCATCGCCCTATTCTTACTCCTCACCGGAACCCTGGCCGCCCGACAGCCACTGGTACTAGTCTCGGTCGACGGCCTCGACCACCGCTACCTCCGCGACGCCGACAAGCTCGGCCTCCGCATCCCAAACATCCGCCGCCTCATGAAGGAGGGCGCATGGGCGGACGGCGTCACCGGCGAAGTCCCAACCATCACCTGGCCCGCACACACCACAATCCTGACCGGAGTCCCGCCCGCCGTCCACGGCATCGAACGCAACCAAATGTGGGACTACAGCCTGATCAAGGTCAAGACGCTCTGGGACGCCCTCCGCCAAGCCAACCTCACCTCGGCCGCCATAACCTGGCCTGTCACCGTCAACGCGCCGATCACTTGGAACCTCCCGGAGGCCTTCGACAAGCGCCAGGGCGGGTCGATGGATCTGGCCGCGATCGCGAAGAAGGCGACGCCGGGCCTGGTCGGGGAAATCTCGGCCAAGTACCACTCATTCCCCCAGCAGTGGATGGACGACCGCACCCGGCTGCTCGCGACGCTCTACCTCATCGAACAGAAGCACCCCGATTTTCTGGCCGTCCATTTCGTCGACCTCGACGCCGAGGAGCACGACACCGAACCATTCTCGGTGGCGTCGAAGGCGATTCTGGAGTTGACCGACGAGATGATCGGACGCATCATCGCCGCGCTGCCCAAGGGCACGGTGCTGGCGCTTGTTTCCGACCACGGCTTCGTGCCCGTGGAGAAAACTGTACACCCGGCGGCAGGCACGGTGACGCCGTTCTGGGTGACGGCAGGGAATCCGCAGGAGGCGTCGGAACTGGAACGGCTCAGCAAGGACCCCGCAAACGGCATCGGGCGAAAGATTCCCTCGTCCGAGTGGCACCGATTCATGCCCGGCAGACCCGAGCCGCTGGCCGCGTACGAGCCTGAGGAACGGTTCGCGTTCTCGCCCACCCCATCGAACACACCGTATGGCAAGCCGCACGAGGCAGGCACCCACGGTCTATGGCCAGGCCGACCGGACTACAAATCCGTATTCCTGCTCTGGGGACCCGGCATCCAAGCGCAACGGCTGCCCGAAATCCCCATGACCGGCATCCACGCCCGATTGACGGCAATAGCGCTCGACAAATAGATCTGCCGATTGTGGTCCGGCTGGCGGCCTGGCTGGCACCCTGCGCGGACGTCGCCGACCTCCGCACGCGCACGAAGGCGCGCACCGCCTTCACTACCCCGCAGACACTGGCCCCACTCGGTCACCGTCAATTTCCATGTAAGGAATCCCCCGGTTCCCGCATCTATTCTCAGGACCCCGTCCGCTCGCGATAAACTGGGCCAAAGGGTTTCTGCAAATCGACATGCGCCGAACATTTCCCATCCGCATCGCCGCGTTGCCAATCGCGGTCGCTCTCACCTTCTCGACCACCTCTGCCCAGACCCCGCCGCGCGTCAAGCGAGGCATGGAAGCCGTCGGCAGTGCCGACCCGCTGTCCGCCGCCGGACCCAAACGCCGCGCGCTGGTCGTAGGCAACGACACCTACACCCACCAGAAGCAACTGCGCAACGCTGTCAACGACGCCCGCGCCGTCTCCACCACCCTCCGCGAACTCGACTTCGTCGTCACCGAACTCGACGACGCCAACCTCAAGGACCTCAAAGCCGGCGTCCAGCGCTTCTTCGCTTCCATCCAGCCCGGCGACGTCGCCCTGTTCTTCTACTCCGGCCACGGTATCCAGATCAACAACGTCAACTACCTGCTCCCGGTGGATTTCAACGAGACCCTCGAAACGCAGGTCCAATTCGCCGCCGAGCCCGCCCAGGCCATACTTGACGGCATGGGCGAAAAGGGGGCCCGGCTCAGCCTGATGGTCCTCGACGCCTGCCGCAACAACCCGCTCGCCCGGGTCGGCAACGGCAAGTCCCTGCCCAAGGGCCTCGCCCAGATGCAGTCGGCGGCAGGCACGTTCATTGCCTTCGCCACCGCCGCCGGTGCCACCGCCTCTGACCAGTCCGACGCCGCCAACGGCCTCTATACCACCCATTTCCTCAAGGTGCTGGAGAAGCCTGGCCTTTCGTACCTCGAGGTTTTCCGCCAGACCGGCGAGGCCGTGGCCGAGTCCTCCGGGCACCAGCAGATTCCCTGGATGTCCGGCGCCGTCGGTGGCGGCAACTTTGTCTTCCGCGAACCGGGTGTTCTGGACCATCGCTTGGAGGCCCTCAACGCCGAGATCCGCCGCCTCAAGAACCAGCAGGCGAGCGCGGATGCCGAGGCCACCGCCAACCAGACAGCGGAACAAGCGCGTCAGGCTGGGCTCGCGAAAAAGGTCCGCGACGCCGAGTTGGAGCGGCTGGCGGGCGAGGCCCGGAACGTGGAGGCTGCGAAACTCCGTGCCGGTGAAATCGACGCCGAAGTCGGCAAGCTGGCCGATGCCGACCGCAAGCGCCAGCAAGACTTGGCCGACGCCGAAGAACTGGCGCGGAACCTGCGCGCGCAAGTCCGGCAAGCCCCCAAAGTCAACACGCTGGACGAGGCGCACAAGCGAGTGGATGCGCTGAACCGCCAGTTGGCCGACGTCCGGACGCAGGCGGCGGCGGGCCGGAAGAAAGCGCTGGACGACCTCGAAGCCGCCTACCGCCCGCTCCGCGAGATGTTGGCGAAAGATCCCGCCGTCGACGAGTTCGGCGCTCCAGAGGACAATGCCAAGGCGATGTCCGACGCCCGTGCCAAGCGCCAGGAGCACCAGACCAAGTTGGAGGCGGAAAAACAAAAGATCGAATCGCAGTATGCCGCCAAACTGGCGAATCGCCCGGAGACGGAGGAGATCCAGCGGCTGTCCCGCCAGACGTTCACGGTGGTGGAACCGGCCAAGTGGGTCGGAGCCTATGACAACGTCAACCAACTGGTGACGGTGGAGTCAGGCGGAGCCACCTACGTGGTGCCGGTTCCAAGGGAGAAGGCGCGGGAACTCGGGGCCATCCGGGATGCCGCCATGATGCAATTCACCCGGACTTTCGACGGCGCGTTGGTGGCGAGTGTAAAGCCCGAACTGGTGGGTTTGCGGGGGGAGATGTTTCCGGGTTCGGCGATTCCTATGCTGGAGAAGATCCAGCCCCGGGCGGCAGCCGATCTGCCGGGGGTGTGGACGGATCGGACGACGGGCCTGATGTGGCCGGCGGCACATGATGGGAAAACCATGAATTGGGCGGATGCGAATGCCTCCTGCTCAGCCTTGGGTTTGGCGGGGCATCTCGATTGGCGCTTGCCGACAATCAACGAATTGAAGGCGATTTATGACGCCTCCTTGCCGCTTCCGCATGTGCGGGGGATCAAGATCAGTGACCGGAATTTCTGGGCGTGGAGTTCGGAGCGA
This sequence comes from uncultured Acidobacteriia bacterium, assembly GCA_903925015.1. Taxonomy (GTDB): domain Bacteria; phylum Acidobacteriota; class Terriglobia; order Bryobacterales; family Bryobacteraceae; genus BOG-234. The sequence goes on along the minus strand of CAIYDY010000169.1, from coordinate 1,042 downwards.
CACGATTCGTGGGGGGAGGCCTGGGTCTTCGGCTTCCTCGCTGGGGGCCGGAACTCCGACGATATGCGCCACTCCGACGGCCTCCGGGCGCTGTGTGTGCGCCGTGCCGGAGAATGATGGGATATTTGGTTATCCGATTATTTGATTATTTAATGCCGCAAACCTTAGGAGCGTGGATAGCTCACGGTAGCGCGGGCCTTTGCGCGCGCCGGGCGTAGACCGGCGCGCCCGCCAAACTCACCTCGGATCAAGCGAATTCATCCCATCCGTCCGCGTCCCAAGACAACGGCTCGTCCCCGCCGGAAAACTCATCGCGTGCTGCCGGAACCGCCACGTAGGCTGGCGCATCGGTGCCGACATCGGCCATGGACGCCACCAGCGGAATCATTTCGTCGGCGCTCGACCGTCGGATCATACAACCGAAGGCTACCAAATCCCGCTACGAATAATTCGTGCCGCCCAGACCGCACTCCACCCTGACGTTGATTGCCGTTTCCGTTGTGGGGCAGGTTGCCAACCTGCGGCGGGGTCGCCGACACCGCCACGCGCCCCAAGGGCGCGCACCTACCTGCGACTCCGCGCACCTGCCTTCGGCTCCGATCCGGTGCTATCTGTGACTAGGCCTGTTCCGGATCCACCACTGCTGCCTCCGTGGCTTGCTCTTCGTACCTATCCTCAAGGTAGAAACTCGCATTTCGAACCGACGCCATGGGTAGCGTTAGAACAAAGTCTTCCAGAAACGCCTCGAATTCATTGTCGCTGAGATCGGCCGCCGCCTCCGCGTAATCCGATTCGTACCGGTGCGTGCAAATGACCCGGAGGGTATCTTTGTCCTGATACCCAGTCCGTGCCGGCAAGAGACGAAAGTACTTCTCTTTGACATTGAGCTCAGGCCACTCCTTTATCAGGCCCGAAACCCACGTCCGGTTGTCGAGGGACAACGACACTATGCGGTTCTCATCGAGAGCCTTCGACATGAATATCAACAGGTATCCGCCGGAGTTCTTCACTTCCTTGCGCCGACATTTTTCGCTGTCGTGCC
>CAIYDY010000168.1 GCA_903925015.1 uncultured Acidobacteriia bacterium | reverse complement strand
CCGTAGGCAGTCCTTAGACTGTCTGGTATCTGGCCCGGTTCAAACGCCATCAATCCTCCACATCATCTTCGGGTAAATTAACGATCTGAGTGCCTTGTTGCGGATGTCAAGGCTAGACCGCAGTCCTCCTTGGGTTCGGAAGCGGGTAATGTAGTTATACAGCTGAATATCGGGATGCTCAACATTAGGAGTACGCTGGAGAAGAGCCTCGGGGTGACTGGCGAAATCCTTCCGTCGGGAATCAAACTCTTGGTACGCTTGAGCAAGCGCTGTGGGGTCAATAGCACGTCCCTCTTCTAGAGCCTGCATTACCAGCCACCCAAGGTCGACTACGATCCATTTCTGAGTCAATTTGCTTCGAACGAGCTCATTGACCTGCTCCAGTACTGTCAGTGCGTCTCCAACCTTGGCGGCCATGTCTAGCAGCCTGTCCCTTTCGGAAGGACCGAACTCGATTATCATGTTCCTTAGGTCCCGTGCCTTGATGTCTCTCTCCGCGTGATGTGCGGCTATTGCGAACAGATGCGCGACGTAGTCTTGGTGCTTGTATCGACCACCGGGGATTCTGCAGGTTTGAAAAAACTGGTGAGAGCCCGCCATGGTATCGATCAGGTTCCGGAGCGGGCCCTGGATTGCATTTCGAAGTTCAGCCGGATTCAACGGTACGCCCATTTGAAGCCTTGAAAACAGATTAGTAATCTCGTCGCGATCCGCCTTCATGATCTGCGCCACGCTTATCGAAAACTCTAGAAAGGCTGATCTAAGCGTCTTGTGAAGGCCTGAGAAAGTCAGGCTCGCGATTGGACGTCCTTCTACTGGGGGAAGTGGTTCAGGATAGTCGAGCCGAAGTTCGTCGGCGTGGAACTGCCAAATTGCCCGTAGACGCTGTTGGCCGTCAACGGCATCGAATCTGTACGCCGCAGACTCGTCGAGATCGCGGAGGTACACCTTGGGAATGTCCATGCCACGGAGAATCGAGTCAATGAGGAGAACCTGGCGTTGAGACTTCCAAGCCGGTCCGCGCTGCCACCATGGGCTTAGGTTGATCGAATTCCGTTCGTCAATCAGGCGGCGTATTGGCCATTGGGCTTGTATGATCTTCACCGAACCCTTCCTTGCGCTAAATCATGACTGGAATGCTGAGGGTGGAGCCTGTTGGGGAACGCTGTAGGATTCCAAAGGAAAGTCAATCCAATTCACCGCCGAAGTGAAGTTTACCATGCGCGAACCATTTTCCAACGCGGCGGCGCAACGTAGGCCATCAGTGAGCGGCCGGCACGCTCGAAGGCCCGGAGGTAGCGGGATTCGTAGCGGTGGATGAGCTCGAAGGCACCGTCCTTTTGGGAGAGGGTAGAAAAGGCGTGGGCGGTCTGGGCGAGGTCGGCAGTGTTGGTGCATCCGTAGGCGGTCAGGCTGGATGTCGAGGGTGAGGGATTCGAGGGCGAGCATGCGCATGCGGCGCCACATGGAGGTCGCCATGGTGTCGACGAGGCAGCGCTCGTATTCGTCGACGGGCTGCCAGGTTTCGTAGAGGTCGGCGGAGACGGCGGCGTATTCCTGGGGGGATTCGCCTTTGATGGTGGCAAGGTGGGAGAAAAGGCCGTGGCGCTCGGCGTTTCGGGCGGAAATTGATTTTCCCTCGGGCGTGACGGGGCCCTTGGATTTGGTTCCGTTGGCTCGGGAGGCGGCGATCTGGGCTGCGGTACGTGGCTTGGGTGCCGCGTTTTGGTGGGTATGGGTCAAGTTTTCCATCGCGCGCTGATTGTACTGCGGTCGGGGGTGGAAAAAGAACCATGGGGGCTGGAAAGAGCCCTGGAGGAATGGGCCTTTGGCGTTTGGTTTGTTGGGGTTGGAAGGATGTTCGGGGGGACCAATATTTTTGTGACTGACAAAGGTCGCATCCCGGTTTTCCGGAGCTGTGAATGTTGGAGCTTTCAGGGGCTCGCGGGGAACGGGCTCTGGCATGGCGGTGGCGTCGCGCGAAACCCAGCCGATACCACGGTATGCTGGAGGTGATAACCGAGCTAAGCCGTTTCTACGGGATCGTGATCCGCATGTATTCGGAAGCTGGCGTATCGCACCACGTTCCACACTTTCACGCCTATTTTCAAGGCGAGGCGGCTGTGTTTTCGATCAATCCCGTGGGTCAGATGGCGGGTGTGATGGAGCACAAACAGCGACGATTGGTGGAAGCTTGGGCTGAACTCCACCAGGAGGAGTTGTTGATGGACTGGGCGCTGCTCCATTCCGGTCGGGCGGCGAATCCCATTGAACCGCTAAGGTAGGACGGAATATGAACCACTTGATGTGCCGTGTCCAGAATTTTGAGATCGTAGGTCCGCACACGATTCGCATTGGCTTCGACGACTGTACGGAACAAACCATCCATTTCCAACCGGTGCTCCGGGGCGAGTTGTACGGGCCGCTGTCGGATCCCGCATACTTCGAGCGCGTTACGCTGGATTCGGAAGTCGGGACTCTTGTTTGGCCGAATGGAGCCGACTTCGATCCGGCTACCCTTCACGAATGGCCGAAATGCGAAAGGGCGTTCGTCGAGATGGCATCCAAGTGGGAACTGCAAATGGCCTGACACCGGAAAAGGCCATCTGTCGGTTCAGATGACTGAGGATTCAGGCTGCAGGGCGGATTTCCACCGCTCCGGCGAAACTGGCGGGCACGGGGATGGGTAGGCCCATTTCGCGGATACCCTCCAAGTGGAACTCGATGGCTTCCTGGATCAGGATCTCAACTTCCTGACGTGATTTTCCGACGGTGATCACTCCGGGGAGGTCCGGGACGTAGGCACCCCAAGAGGTTGATCCTTGTTCGAAGATAACGGTATACGTCATGGCTTTTCCTGTTTGGTATCGAGTCCCGAACTCTTCAAAATGGACTTGAGCGTGCCGATTGGAACATCGGTACCCAAGTTGCCGGGCACCGTAACGACCAGACCTTTGTACGGGTGGAGGAACTGGCGATGGCTCCCCTTGGTGGCTCTCAGGAGCCACCCGTTCGATTCGAGTAGCCGAACCAATTCCCGAACCTACACTTTGACGATCATAGCGCAAGGGACAGACAGTAGTGGGGTCGGGAGAGCAATTGAACGCAGTTGGCTATGCTGCGGTTCAGGCATGGCTACGAACCCGACACTCCAGAATGGTCGCGACAGAATCCCGTGAGTTGGGAGCGACTACCCGCAGCCGGCCACCAGCGGCCCGACCGCCAAATCCTCATCGATCAATGGCCAATGGATTCCATATCCCGAGGGCGACAGATGCGCCTCAGCCCGCTGTGAGTCACTCGCAGCGGCCAACCGGGGCGAGCACTCCGACCAGGGCATCAACACATCCCGGTCTGGCAACACAACTAACAGACCTTGTGCAGTCGCTCGGATTTCCCGAGCCAATAACGGTTGAAACATCGTGCTAGCGGTCATGCTTGAAGTACTCCTCCCATGCTTCACCGATCTGGTCCAAATGGTCGAATAGTATCTGCCGAATCTCACGGCGCAGCTGGGGCGTGAGGCCGGACTCAAACGCCTCTTCAATGCCAAACAGCGCCGTGTCGATCCAAAACTTGCATTCCGCGCCACCCTTCCTGCAATGAACATGCATCGGCTCGAAACCCTCGTTGGCGTAGAAAAAGATTCGCCAGCCCTTGATCAGTAGTATCGTCGGCACTATTCGGCCTGATCATAGCACTTGGGGCGGGACTGGTACAAGCAGCCGAAGCGGGTTCTTTCTCGCGCACATCTATCTCTCGCGCAAATCCATCTACCGCTCACACCCATCGCCCGCTTTGTTGCGGGATCCCCGAATCCGAACTCGCCGCCGTGACCGGCAGCGCCAAGCATCTCTCCCAGTGGCCCCGCTGATCGCTTTCCCGAAGCTACTGATTGTGTGGAGCGGATCGAGCCTACGCAAACCAAGAACTACATCGTCCTCAGTTCCCGCAATGCGAGCGTTCTGATGGAGATCGTCGCCGAGTTCCGGCGCGGGGACGAAACCCACCGACACGGTCTTCCGGTCCGTTCCAAGCTCCTTTTTGGCGGCCCGCCAGTCTGTGGCAAGACCCTCTGCGCCGAGGTCTTCGCAGTCGAAGCCGGTCTGCCCCTAAATGTGCGCGCCCGTTCCAGAGCGGATTTTGATTGCCACCAGCGAAAGGCATTACCCTGAATGCAAGGAGGATTCAGTTGGTATGCATTCCGCCGTCCCCCATTTTGAGCCGAACCGGACTGGATTGGTCCCGTCGGTGTCCGCACAGCAGGGTCCACCTCCGCTTCGCCAACCACTGCCATTTTGCGGTAATGTGGTTGTTCCGGTCGAGGAAATTTCATCGAACGGGCAGTAGTGTCTTAACTGGTTGTCTCAGACTTGGGGGCCAGTCCAACATGCTCCTTATTCCCGAGTGATTCAGGAATGATGTGCTCTTTGGAACGGGACCCGATCGAGTACCGTTTGCAGAATATGCAGCGCATCGCTCAATGCTACCGCCAAGAACTGTACGGGGCACCATCGGCGTCATGTCTTAGAGATAGACGAACGATTGAGGGGGGCGCACGCCGTAGGTCTTCTGCAGGTCGAGCGGTTGCTTGTATCGTTTGACGCTGCCGATCACGATCGCGTGCCCGACATCCCGTCCGGCGAAGTACTCCCTGAAGACTTTGCGGTCAATGCCGGCCATTTTCTCCGTACGATCCCACAAAGCGTCAACGTCATCCGTGATGATGTCCTTCACGCTGAACTCTCCGGCGACCTGACCCACGGGATTCGTGATGTACACGATAACTACCTGGATGTCGGCCCGGAAGATGGATCGGCGGAACTCAAAGCGCTTCTTGCCGGAGAAGATCGCCTCGGCGTATTCAGGCCTAATTGATAAAACCGCGTGCGTCGGCTTGGGCGAGTCGGAGGATCGTGCGGAACTGGTCTTTCGTGAGGGGCTCGAAACCTCGTGGCGCACTGTTGACGTCGCGGATAATCCCATTGTCGACTAACTCCTTCATGTTCGGTCGTTTTGTGAATGAATACGCATAGAGGAATTCGACGATGAATGGGCGGTTGTTGGGCGTGTAGTTCCACCATTTCATGAGTTCCTTGTCGTCGAAGACGCTCCGCTTCCTGCAGAGGCTGATGAAATGTGCGGCATCGCGGATCTGCAAATGAACGTTCTCGACAATACCTATTGTGGTCACGACGGCCTTGTAGAGACCACCGGTTCGATAGAACACTATTGCATCGCCCCGCCGCAGGTCCCGTTTGACGGACCGGCAGATGTACACCTTCCTGATCGCGTTGCGGTGTGGGAACGGCTCGACGAAATTCACTGGTGACTCCGTTCGCAGAATCGAATCGGGCAAGAGATTCGTGTGGTAGTCGGGCCAAATGGGCACGATGTGCGCGCTGGTGCTGAGACTGACGAATGGGAACGTGAGCGCTGGCGCTGCGGCGTCGAATGACTTTCGCATCCCGCGCACAAGGACCAACTCGACACCATAGGGTCCCGTTTTCGTGCCATGCTCGACGAATCCGAAGTCCTGTAGCAGCCGGACCAAGCGCTGTTGGCCAACCGTATTCTGGAAGATCGTCACGTAGATCTCTTCCACGCTCTGGCGCAGCGCGTTGTCGAAGATAATCTTGAGAAATCGCTCACCCAGCTTGAAACCGTTCATCTCGACCTTGAAGGTGCCGATCTTCAGTCGACGCTTGGGCGTGAAGCGTGGTTCGATATCGTTGTAGTTCTCGTCCGTTCCCTCTACTTTGAGATACAGGAAGGCGACGAGGTCATTCCCTTGATGGCACACGTACGCTGTCTCGTCTGACTTGCGCGAGAGCCACTTGTCGAAGGCGGCACCTCCGTAATCCTGCCGGAAGCTGTCGAAAAACTCGGACCTGATGTCGGTTGCTCCGAACACAGTCTTCTTGACCGCGAGGACCTTGTAATCGACGAGGGTCGGGTTCTCGGCAGTAACCTTCTCCAAGAACGAGTCGAGCGTGAAGGCCCGGTCGGCAATCCCGAGGATACCGGCCTTAGTGTGGATGCCCCGGTCTTCCGTGATGAGGATATCGACGCGGTTCGCGAATACCTCGTTGACTATGATCGTGTCGTTCCTGTCGTTCTCCGTCTTGTCCCTCGCGGCGAACTGCGCAGTTTGGGGAGCCATCGGCGCGGTCGTCTTGAGGATGTTGTAGGATTGCAACTTCGCTCGGAAGCTGTTTCGGACCTTCTCGTCCTTGTGCTTGTCGATCTCCCCGAGGCTGACGGGGTGCGCGCATTTTTCGTGCTTGAGCCGGTCCAGCCAGTTGAATACGTTGCCGATATCGCCACGCACCACGGTCGATGCTTCGCGATGAATGAGGACGTTCGTGTCGAGCAGGACGCGCATTGAGTCGCTAGAACATTATGGCATTTATCTGATTCAAGGTCGGTCTCTAGAATTGTCCAGCACCAGATGCGCCTGAAGGACTGGCGGATTTCCAACGAAGAACGAGCCTGAAGGAGAGCGATGCCTGGAGAGGATCCTTGACGTTGAGGGTCATGGTTTCTGTACGTGTACTTTCTTCTTGCTGCCATGCCGGGCAGTCGGCTGCAGCGAAGAATCGCTGCCCTGTACCTTGAAATCAGGATCGGAAGACATCCGGTCCTGATTGGCTTGCCGGAGCGGGAGCGCCATCGCTG
>CAIYDY010000167.1 GCA_903925015.1 uncultured Acidobacteriia bacterium | reverse complement strand
CCCCGCGTGGGGGGCGTGGATTGAAACAAGTTCGTTAGAATCCGACTTACGCCGCGAGGTCGTGAACGGCGACTTCCAAACGTTTGCCTATTGCCGCAAAAGCCGCTTCGATCAACGCCAGGTTGGTCTTGAATTTCACATCGAACAGCCGGTCCACGTTTGTTTTCGGAATGCCCATCCGCCGGGCCAGCTCCGCCTTGCGGATACCGGACGACTGGAACGCGCGGTAAAGTTCCACCTTCATTGCCGCCAGCGCAGGTAAGTGGATGGCCCTGTACTGCGGACCTTTGTAGACTGTTGGTACGGGAAGGGGGTCGCTGTTCCTGATGCGGATGTATAGCGTGCAGAGGAGGAAATCGGTGGCCATTTCCATGCTGTCCGCCTCGTTTTCTCCCTGGGTAGCGCCTTCCAGTTCCGGGAATGTGATGACAAAGCCGCCCTCTTCGGCTGGCTCAAACTGTGCGTAGTAAACCATGGGAGTCTCCTTTTATTTGCTAAGCCCCAGCGCTTTCAGGATGCCTTGGAGCGTACCGGTCTTGATTTCCTGTGACGGATGGCGGGGGATAGGGGTGGACTTGCAGCCGATGGACGCAATCGTGTGACGGGTACCCTCTTCAAATGTGCATCCCTGTGCTTTCAGCCACCGCTTTAGCTCGCTTGCCGTCACATCTAAATAGTAACCTTTTCAGGTAACCAAAGCGAGCGCAAAGTTACCATGCACGGCGACAAGTTTCGGGGTTTGACGACCGGACTGCGCGCTACGTGGGGCAAGATTGCGTCGTTCTGGTTTGGGCTTTGGGCTGGCTTCGGCGTGGCGGACAGTTTCTTTGATCCGCTACTTGGCGATGTGCCTGAAAGCGTATCCCGGCAGACCTCCACCGGATCCGCTTATTTGCCAGTATGCGGTCCGCACCATGTGGGACTAGGGACTACGGGGCTTGATGCGCGCCGTTGGGCGCGTGGCCAGCTCGGCGTCGATCAGAGGCGTCAGCCAGATGCAGGACTTAGCCTGGATAAGGACTGCGCTATGCTGCGTCCCTGGTCTGCAGGGTGCCACCCTGCCCCACAACGGACTGGGATGGGATGAAAAAAGGGTGAGAGAAATTGGGGGTTGTGGGCACTGAGTGTTTGTGTTGCAATTTCGGCGGCTTCCGCATTGCTATGTGCTGGGGCGACCTTTGTTTTTGACTTGGCGGCTTTTGGGGAGTTTGCCGGCTGGACGGCACTTCGTGGGTGGCGAGGTGGAGGCCGGGCGGGTGTTTGTCGCCATGGACCGGTTGCTGGATTCGGGGGTTTGCGGTCCTTTGTATTTGAAGCGGCATGAGGTTGCAGAGATGGTTGTTGAGGCGATCCGGCATCGGGATGGGGCGGGGGAATATGAACTCCATGCGTTTGTCGTGATGGCGAACCATGTGCATTTGTTGATCACGCCGCGGGTGGATGTGGCAACGGTGGTGGGGTCTTTGAAGCGGTTTACGGCGCGGGCGGGGAATCGGATCATGGGGTTGACTGGGAAGCCGTTTTGGCAGGATGAGAGCTTTGACCGGGTGGTTCGGGATGGGGCGGAGTTTGAGCGGATTCGGAAGTATATTGAGTGGAATCCGGTGAAGGCGGGATTGGTGGGGTCACCGGAGGAATTTCGTTGGAGTAGTGCTTGGCGGGGGGACTCGGGGTGATTTGGGCAAGGGCGCGCCCCTTGGGCGCGTGCGGAGGTCGGCGACCTCCGCGCAGGGTGCCACCCTGCCCCACAACGGACGCGAAGTCAGACCAACGGACGCGAAGTCAGACCAACGGGCGCGAAGTCAGACCAACGGACGCGAAGTCAGACCAAGGGCAGGGTGCCATGCTGCCCACAACGGACGCGACGTTAGACCATGCGCTGGCTGCCAGCCTGCTCCACAACGGAGGGTTAGACTAGGCGCTGGGTGCCCCAGGCTGGTGGGGAGGTTTTGCGGCCTTTCCAGAGGGCCAGGGAGAGGGCCATGGCCAGGTCGTCGTGCTGGCCGTTTTGGTCGGCTCCGAGTCGGGCGGTGCCCGATTCGGACCTTGTCAGGCGGATGTCCGAGAGTTCCCTGATCAGGGAGCCGGTTTCCTTTAGCTTGCTGGGGATGCGGAGTTCGTGGCGCTCCAACAGGACCAGCAGCTCGCCGTAGAGATCCTTTTTCGGCACGTTGTACCAGGTTAAGCCGTTGTGCTGGCGGCTGGATTCGTGCTCGCCCGAGGTGAGGGTCACGGCGGAGAGTTCGCAGCCCATCCGGGCGTCGCGCAGCATGTCGAGTACGGGGGCTCCGACTCCGGTTGCGTCGGCGACGACGGCGCATTGGTTCACCAGTTGCGGCGAGGTGGCGATGCGGCGGATGTGGGTGACGACTTCGGGGTAGGGCGTGCCGAGTGGAACGCGCTCCAAGTAGCGGACCACGGCGGGGCCGCGCTCGGAACCCCCGTAGGCGTAGCGGTATTGGACGCGTTCGACGATGGCGATGGCGGAATGGTCACGGCGTTGGCCGAGGTCGAGTCCGATGTGGAACATGGTTCAGGCCCTCCCCTTGTCGATGAGATGGCGCGGGGGGATGGGCGGGAAGTCGAGGGTCGATTCGTCCGTGGTCAGGGCCGCTTCCACCAGTTCGCTGGCGAAAAGGGTGTCGGAGCGGTCGAGGAACCGGCAGAGGTATTCCTGTTCGAACCACGCGCCGAGGTGTGCGCGCTCCTCTTCGAGGAAGCGGACGGAAATGCGGGGGTTCTGGGTGGCGGGGCACTCGACGCGGAACCAATCGGGGCCGCCGTGGGTCCAGGAATGGTAGAAGAAGCCCCGGCGGCCCCAGGGGGTGCTCATGAGCCAGAGGTCGCCGTTGCCGACGGCGAGGGCGGGGCGGAGGGCCTTGTAGAAGTCGTCGGGGACACGGGCGGCCTCGTCGATGAGGAGCATGTTGACGGAGGAGAAGCCACGGGTGGTGGCCTCGCGGCAGGGAAGGGCGACGATGCGGGAGCCGTTGGGGAAGAGGATGGAATCCTTGTTGACGCCATCCTTCCGCAGGCGCAGTCCCAGGCCCAGACGGGAGAGCATGGTGCTGGCTTTGCGGAGGAGCTCGCCGGACTGGCGGCCGGAGGGCGCGGCGAAGAGGACGAGGCTCTCGGGTCGGGTGAGGCAGCGGTGGACGGTGAGAGCTGCGGCGAGGGTGGATTTGCCCCACTGGCGGGAGCAGTTGAGGATGCCGCGGTTGGCATTGGATTGGAGGACGGAGGCCTGGACCGGGTCGGGTTGGAGTCCGACACGGTTGGCGAAGGCGAGGATGTCCTGGGCCTGGGCGGCGGGGAGGACGGGCAGGGGAGCCTCGTAGTCGGCGCGGTGGAGGGTGCTCATTTGATGGGCTCCGGGTTGAGGCGGCAGTGGGCGCGGAGGACGGGGTCGTAGTCGTGGACGGAGCCGTATTGCTCGCGGATGCGTCCGTATTCGGTGGGAGGGAGGGCTTGGCAGTAGTCGGCGCGGAGGCGTTCGAGCATTTGCTCGTCGAGATGTTCGCCGGTTGGGGAGGTGAAGAAGTATGCAGGTAGACTCACGGGGAAATAGTTAGCACGGGGTTGGGACGGAGGCGGGGGCGGGCGGGGTCGGAATTGGCTGTAAGTTGTTGGAGCGGATGGGGTTGGGAATATTTTCACGGCTCGTGACCGATGAGCGGTTGGGAGCGCGCCTTTGGGGCGCGTGGCCAGCTCGGCGAGCTGGCCGCAGGGTGCCACCCTGCCCCACAACGGAAGGGATTGGGCTAGTTTTTGATGAACTCGATGTCGAGGATGATGGAGACTTCGTCGCTGACGGCTACGCCGCCGGTTTCCATGATTGGGTTGTAGAGGATGCCGAAGTCCTTGCGGCTGATTTTGGCTATTGCGCTGGCACCGATCTTGGTGCGGTTCTGGGTGTCCTTGATGGGAGCCGTGGGGCCTTCGACGTTCAGAATGACCTGTTTGGTGACGGCATTGATGGTCAGATCGCCGGTGACCTTGAGATTTCCGCCGCCCGCCAGCTCCACCTTGCGGGATTTGTACTTCATGACGGGGTACTTCTTGACGTCGAAAAATTCCTCCCCCTTCAAGTCGTTGTCGCGTTTGGGTTCGCCGGTATTGATGGTGGTGCAGTCGATGGTGGCGTCGATGCTGGCGGCGGTGGGATTGGCCGGATCGTACTTCAAAGTGCCCTTGACGGCTCCGAACTGACCTCGGACGGTGGAAATCATCATGTGCTTGACGCTGAACTGGGCCAGGCTGTGGAGGGGATCGATCCGCCAGGAGGCCTCTTCCGCACGTGCCGGTGTTGCGGGCAGGAGTGCGAGAAGATTCAATGCCAGAAGGGCCGCGGACAGCCTGGAGCGTGTGGACATGTCTTACAGAATACCCGGTTCGGCGCTTCCATGTGTGAAAGATAAATTCGCCTCTTGACGTTAGTCGTTATAACGAGTAATATTGGGTTGTGGCCGGTAGACTGCTAGCGGAGATCAGACAGAACAAGCCCTTCGAGATGCTGGAGGAGGAGGCTGTGCTGAACATCCACCGGACATCGGAGGTGTTGGGGCAGGCGCTGGTGGAATTCCTGAAGGAGTACCAGCTGTCGCACACCCAATACAACGTCCTGCGGATCCTCCGTGGGGCGGGATCCGACGGTGCCACCTGTTCGGGAATCGCCGAGCGCATGATCACGCGCGACCCCGACATCACACGGCTGCTGGACCGGCTGGAAGGCCGCGGACTGGTGGCGAGGGAAAGGAGCAGGGAAGACCGGCGGGTGGTGGTAACAACCATCACTGGAACGGGCCTCGACCTGCTTGCGAGTTTGGACGAACCCCTGCGGAACTTTCTGCGCGCCCGCATGGGGGGGATGGAACGGGGGGCCCTGACGGGGCTCATCGAACAACTGGAACAGGTGCGCGAGCTGTTCACCAATCCGACCAAAATCGACGAAAAGGAAAACGACAATGGAAACCACAGCATTTGACTTGGCAGCAGCCGATGCGGAATTGAACGAAATGGTCCTGACGGGCCGGGCGCTGGAAGGCTTCGACAAGTACTACGCCGCCGACGTGGTGATGCAGGAAGCCACCGGACAGACCTTTGAAGGGAAGGAACTGAACCGCAAGCGCGAGATCGAATTCTTCGACTCGATCGCCGAATGGCACAGCGGTGCTTGCACGGCGGCCGCAGTGAACGGCGACGTCTCACTGTCCGAATGGGCGATGGATGTCACCTTCAAGAACGGCTTCCGCTACAAGCTGGAGCAGGCCGCCGTTCGTCGTTGGAAGAATGGCAAGATCGTGCACGAGCGTTTCTACTACAACGCGGCGAAGTAAGCGGGTTGGCGGGACGGCCAAGGATTTTCCACATTCCTGTGGCGCGGACGGTCTGTTGGGGCAGCAAAGACTTCTGCCCCAACAGAGCATGGAAGCCGGAAGACAATACGAGCCTTTCGGGCTGCTGGCGGAGGTTGGCAACCTCCGCAGAGGCTGCCAGCCCAATGCTACTTACTTTTCGCGTTGTTGGCCGATGCGTCCAACGGGAGATGCGAGCAACCTGCGCCTTGCGGCGCATGAGGCGGCTGAAAGCCACCTCGCAGCCAAGATTGGCTGCCCCACAAAGACCGACTACAGCAGTTGTGAAAAGCTCTACGTCCGGGCAGTCCCCGCGAGTTTGAAGATTACGAGCGTCATGTCGTCGTACTGCTTTGCGGAGCCGGTGAAGCCATCGGCGGCCGCGAAAATGGCCTCGATCATCTTCCGGGCAGGTTGGCGTTGGGACGAGCGGACGGCGGCGATGAAGCGATCCTCCTCCCACTCCTCCTCGGTTTCGTCCTGAGCCTCGCTGATGCCGTCGGTAAAGGCGATGAAGATATCGCCCGGTTCCAACTGGCAGGAATCGCCACCGAAGCGGGCGCGTGGCAGGAGCCCCACCACTGGGCCCCCGGCCTCCAACCGCACCACATCATTTCCCCTGAGGATGATGGGGGCGTTGTGCCCGGCATTGACAAAGTCCATCCTGAGGGTGACGGGGTCCAGCTCGCCGTAGAAGAATGTTGCATAGCGGTTGCTGGTGGACGCGTCGTAGAGCAGTTTGTTGACGTTGTGCATCAGGACCGGAAGATCGTGTACTTCGGCCATGGTCTGGCCGCGCAGGGATGCCTGGAGGCTGGCCATCATGAGGGCAGCGGCAATGCCTTTGCCGGAGACGTCGCCAATGGCGATGCCGATCCTGCCGTCGGACAGGTCGAGGAAATCGTAGTAGTCGCCGCCGACGCCCCGGGCCGGACGGCAATAGCCCGCACAGTCGAAGCCCGGAATATTCGGGGAGCGCTGGGGGAAAAGCCGTTCCTGCACTTCGCGCGCAATTTCGAGTTCGCGGTTTGCGCGTTCCCTCTCGGCGGCCTCCGCAGCGAGCGATGCGATCAGGCGGCTGTTTTCCATGGCCAACGCCATTTGTGCGGCAACGGCGTGGAGCAGGCGGATGTCGGTGGCTGTGTAGGGGAGTTCGGAAAGTTTGGGTCCCAAACTGACAAATCCCTCCAAATCCCGGCTCCGTTGTCCGATGAGAGGTATCAGGAGCTGCGAATGCATCCGATCGAGGGCCAGCCTTTCAGAATCCGCAACGCCCAACAGCCACAGTGGCGGCTTGTCGTGGTAGATCTCGATGGCTTCCCTCCGGGTGGATAACTCACGGACAATCCGGCAATCCGTTGGCATGCCCGCGGGTCCCATGGGATGTGTCGAGTATCTTGGAACAAATTCGACGCCGTCCCGGATGAGGACCACGATTTCCGGCACATGGAGCGTATCGGACAACCGCAGTGCAACTCGCTCCAGAAGAGGATTCAGCTCCACGTAACGGCCAGCCTCCGCCGCCAGGTCCCCCAATACCAGTTCCAAGTCGTAGGCTTCCCGGAAAAACTTCCTATCGACCCATTCGGATGCCCTGTCGGCAAAGCGCCGCCGGAGCAACAGCAGTACCGCGGCGAGGGCAACCAATGCGAGCGGGTATCCTCCCCGTCCCTGGTCGTCGGGGGCGACAGTCCTGAAGATTGCAATCGCAATTCCGATGACGGTGGCGCGTGCGACCCACAAGCCTCCCCGAGCCAGTGCGTACTTTAGACTCTGCCGGACGACGAAACTGAGATCCATCGCCCGTTCGACCACAATTACGTATGCAAGGGTCAGGGGCAGCAGGCAGAGCATGAAGATCGAAATGATAATGATTGGTACGGGGACGCCATCAAATAAATCCCTGTCCCGCAGGAGCGCAAAGAGCACCAAGCCGAAGCTCGGGAACATGCTCAGGCGGGTGCCGAATTGGAGGATTCCCAGGCGACGCTTACCGTCCGGTGATTTTTCAATTCCGCCTTTGTAGCCGAGGGCGGCGAAGAAGATCCCGATTGCGACCATTGTTCCAATGGTTTGGACGAGGCGGAGCCGAATCATCAGGGGGCGGAGGGCTTCGGCGGCACGGAGATCGTGCAGCCAGAGCACCAGCAGTCCACCAATAGCGATTCCGATTGCGAGCAGCGGTCCAACCAACATCCATTTGAGCCAAGGCCGCTTGCGGTCAAATTCCAATCGGTCGGGGAAGCTGATGGCAAACAGGCACATCCATGGACCCCAGGAGATGCCCCAGAAGCTGCTCCAGAGTACCCCGGCGTCGGACGAGGTTCCCACCCAATCGGTCCGCCGCAGCAGTTCCACGCAGGACAACATGATGAACAGCAGCAGCCACGCGTGGCGGTCCCTGGGGCGGATAAAGGCGGCCCCGAAGCCGACAAGGAGGGCGATCAGGGGAACAAGGATGTCCACGCAAACAATTTGAACGATTGCTGTAAGGCCGGTGTATTGACCTGCTTGGTTGCCGACCGGGATATCGCGTTCGAGAACCTCGCCGCTTGGCCGGGACATGGTCAGGCGGATGGTATCGCCGGTCTTCCGCTGGTGAACGGCGTCCAACAACTCCCGGTAGGCCCGGAAAGGCTTGCCGTCAATGGCGAGCAGTCGATGGTCGAATAAAGGCGGGCTGCCGAAGACGGGCGTCATCACCTTCGTGGTGGCGGGGAGTTTGGACTCGTTTCCTCCGCTGGAAAGCAGTTTCAGCGCCTCCGCTGTGGTGCCAATGCGATCCATTGCCGCAATGGAGAAGAGCAGGAAGAGGGCGAGATATTGCTTCGTCGCGCGGGGCATAAGACATGATAGTACCTTCGGGGGGCTCAACCGGCGGGGCTCCCGGCCACTCAGGCGCTACACTGGAATTTCCCCCCTTATGCCATTTGCCACAATTCCGGAGGCGATCGAGGAGACACGCGCCGGTCGGATGATTGTCGTGGTCGACGACGAAGACCGCGAAAACGAGGGCGACCTTACCATTGCTGCCGAGAAGGTAACCCCTGAAATTATCAATTTCATGGCGACCCACGGGCGCGGCCTGATCTGCGTGACGCTGACGGCCGAGCGATGCGATGCGCTGCGTCTGCCTTTGATGTCTCCCAACAATACGTCGAATTTCGGGACTGCTTTCACCGAGTCGATCGACGCGAAGGTTGGTGTGACCACAGGCATTTCAGCGTTGGACCGGACCCGTACGATCCTGGCGTCGATCGATTCCGCCACGACCCCGGACGATCTGGCCCGTCCAGGCCACATTTTCCCGTTGAGGGCCCGCGACGGGGGCGTTCTGGTGCGTGCCGGGCAGACCGAGGCTTCCGTGGATCTTTCGCGGCTTGCCGGGCTGCATCCATCGGGCGTGATTTGCGAAATCATGAACGAGGACGGGACGATGTCGCGCGTGCCGGAATTGATGGAGTTTTGTGCCAAGCACGGGCTCAAGATGGTTTCGGTGGCGGACCTCATCCGGTACCGGCTGCACCATGAGAAGTTCGTACGGGCACGCTCCGAAGGTGTCATCGACACCGAATTCGGCGAGTTCCGGACGCTGCTGTACACGAGCGACCTTGGGCCGGAATCGCATATGGTTTTGGTTAAAGGCGAGGTGGCGGGGCGTGAGAACGTACTGGTGCGGATGCATTCCCACTGCGCCTACGGGAATTTGTTCGGGTCTTCGAGGTGCGACTGCCAGTCGTTTGTGCGGTCGTCACTGAAGCGGATTGCCGAGGAAGGCAGCGGCGTGCTGGTCTATCTCCACCAGACTGGTTTGGGGTTGCGCAAGGAGGGGTCGAAGCTGGTGGGGCACGACAGGCATGTGTCGAACGCGCCGACCCAGCACGAGGTTGGGCTGGGAGCCCAGATTCTTTCCGATTTGGGGCTGCATACGATTCGCCTGCTGACGAACACCCCTCGGCGGATTGTGGCTCTGGAAGGTTTTGGCATCCAGATTGTGGAGAAGGTGCCGCTGGGATAGGTTGGACGGGAAATCAAGAAAAAGGGGCGGTCGGAGTTTCCTCCGACCGCCCCTTTCGTTTTACGCGGGTTGCAGGTTAGAACGTCAAGCGCAGGGCCAATTGCAGGACCCTCCAGCTTTCGCCGTTCTGGTTGGTGGTTGCCGAGCTTGCGGTCGACAGGGTGACGCAGCAGGCCTGGCCGAAGACGCCCGAGGTGATGGCGGGGCTGCCTACGGAGGCGTCGCGCGGGTTGCGGAAGTTGGCGTGGTTCAGGGCGTTGAATGCCTCGGCACGGAAGACCATGCGGACGCGCTCAGTGATGGTGAAGCCCTTGGTCAAAGCCGAATCCAGGTTCCAGTAGCTGGGGCCCTGGAAGATGTTGCGGCCGAGACCCAATTGGCCCGGGGCCGGTGCCATGAAGGCGTCGGCGTTGGCGAAGAACACCGGTCCGATGACGCCGTCCTTGGATTGCAGTTGGGCTACCGGCAGTGTGGCGCCCGGCTTGAGGGCCGCGCGGGACTGTGCGGTCGAGTTGGCGGTGAACACACCCGATCGGACGCTGAAGGGCTCGCCCGACTGGTAGGTGTAGATCCCGTTGATGCTCCAGCTGCCGATGAAGAGGTCCACGAACCGGTTGGAGTTTCCGGCGAAGCGCTTGCCCTTGCCGAATGGCAGCTCATAGATGCCGGTGGCGTTCAGGACATGGCGCTGGTCGAAATCGGACCGGGCCTTTTCGTTGCGGTAGTTGTGGCCGTCGACAGGGGTACGGGCCGAGGTGGTGGTCAAGCCGCCGCCGACGCTCGCCGCGACCGGGTCGAGGGAAAGATCGTCGATGGACTTGCCAAGAGTGTAGGCACCGTTGATCAGCAGGCCGGCTTTGTCGAAGCGCTTGCGGATGGTGGCTTGCAGCGCGTGGTAGGTGGAGTCGGCACCGTTGTCGATGACGAGGATCTGGCCGAACTGCTGGTTGGGCCGCAAGTGGGCCGCAAGGGTGGTTTGCTCGATGCGGCTGGCAAAGTTGCCCGCGCCGTTCTGGCTGAGATCCGTGGTGGTGGTGGCGGAGTTGATGAACGCCTGGTTGACGATGCCCTGTTGGAGCAGCGGGACAGCGTTCGCACCGGCGCACGGCGCGCCCGAGGCCAGCGTTCCATCCGCGCGGCAGCCGCCGCCGATGGCGACGTTGCGCTGCATGGCGAGGAACGACGGAAGGATGGGGGCGGAATCGATCTGATTGGCGTCCCAAGAGCGGTACAGCCGCTCGGCACGGCGGCCGACATAACCGACGGAGCCGACGTAACCCCCCGGCAGTTCCCGCTGGATGGTCAGATTCCACATATGGACTGTGGGCAGCTTCAGATTTGGATCGAATACACGCGCGGCCGGCGCATTGGAGGAAACCTGCGACGGGGGCGTCAGGAAGGATGAGGGCTTCACGGTGGGAGCCGTCATTTCGTTGGGGAATCCTGCACCGAGGCGGAGGTCCGTTACGGCTTGGCAGCCGGGTGTCGTGACGACCGCGCCGTTGGTGCCCGAGAACGAAGAGCCGCAAGTAAACGATTGCCCGGGAACTGCTGTCGCCACCGAAGTCACCTGGAAGCTGTTGACCGGATCGAACGCCAGTCCATAGCCAGCGCGGATCACCATTTTGGAAGAGTTGCCGGGAGCCCAGGTGATGCCGAACCTGGGAGCGAGCGCTCCCAGGTTGTAGTTGCTGTACCAGCGGTCGGCGTGCGTGAAGCTGACCGGGCCCTGGCTACCGTCGATTGCCTTGGTCGGCACATAGACGCGGTTGCCGGCTTCGGTGGCGGGGGGATTGATTTCCCAGCGGACGCCGTAGCTCAAGGTAATGTTGCGGCGCAGCTTGAATTCATCCTGCGCGAAGAAGTTGTACTGCTTCATGCGCTGGCCCTGCGACCAAAGGGTGACACTCTTCGCGCCGGACTTGAAGGGCAGGAATGTGTCGTGGGCGACATCGCCCAGGAAGACCTGGGTCAGGCCGGCGGGGATGCCCAAAAGATCGTTGATGGTTCCCTGCAAGCGGCTCAGGTCGGTGGCTGCGATGTTGGTGGGCAATGTGAAACCAGCCGGGGGACGGGTGGTGCGGGAAAGCGAGATGGCGGGGGTCAGGCTGGTGCCGCCGACGTCGCCGCGCTGGTCGTTGTGTTGGTACATCCGGATGTTCACGCCAGTCCGGATGATGTGCTTGCCGTTCACGTAGCTGACGTTGTCCACGATCTGCGGCGTGTTGACCGCGCGGTAGGTGCGCGGATTGGCCGTGTAGTCGACCGTGGAGTTGTTGAACGTGAAGCGGGGGGTGTTCGGGAAGAGCGGGTTGGCCTCGCCCTGGGTGAACAGGAACTGCCAGCGGGAGAAGCCGAGCGTCAGTTCATTGACGATGCGGGGCGAAATCACGCTGCGGAATCCGATGGCAATGTTGTTGGCCGGACGGAAAACCTCGCCGCGTGCCGGGTATCCGGGGATCACGATGGGCCGACCGTTCAGGGGGTCGCCGTTCAGCGTGTTCTGTTCAGCGCCGAGCCAGCGGAAGAATACGTTGTTTTTGTCGTTGATCGTGTGGTCGACGCGCAGGAGGAACTGGGGTCCGCGGACCTGCGTCGGGCTGTTCCATTGGTAGATGCCCAAGTTCAGGCCGTCGCCGGCGTTGTACGAATTCGGGGCCGGGTAGCCGCCGAGAACCGACTTCACTGCCTTGTCCATTCCGACCTTGGCAGGATCGTTCGCGTAAATGTTGTAGGACGCCACGCAGTTCAAATCACTGGGGGAAGAGCAGTTGTGGACTCCGTTGACGTAGGCGCCGGTCTTCGGATCCACCAGCAAGCTGCTGTTCTGGGTGATTTTCTGCCCGGAGATGACAAGCGGGTTGGCCGGATTGTTGACCCAGTAGCGGTAAACACCCGTCAGAGCCGTCGGCGTGTAGAGGTTGACTTGGCCGTAGCTCTTGTCGACCGGGTCGGCGAAGTTCACTTTTTGCCCCTGCCAGCTGCCGAAGAAGAACGTCTTGTTCTTGCGGATCGGACCGCCGACTTCGAAGCCGTACTGGTTCAACTGGATCAGAGGTTTGGTGCCGCCCTGCGCGTTGGCATAGAATTCCTGGGCGTTGAGCGCGGTATTGCGGAAGAATTCGAATGCAGAACCGTGGAAGGTGTTGGTGCCGGAGCGGGTCGCGATCGAGACGTTGGCACCGGAATTGCGGCCTTCCTCGGCGCTGGGATTCGAGGTGGTCACCTTGAACTCCTGCACGTTGTCGGGATTCAAGCGGAAGATGTTGCTGGTGGGATTCGGGCTGGTGGATTCGTTGGCCTCAATGCCGTCGATGGTGACGTTGGCTGCGCTCGAACGGGCACCGTTGACGTTGACAGTGTTGCCGGAGCGTTGCACGACGCCGGGCTCGTACATCAGCAGGTTCAACGGGTTGCGGCCGTTGAGGGGAAGGGTGACAATCGCCTTCTGCTCAATGACGTTTCCGAGGGTGGCGTTGGAGGTCTGGAGAGTTTCCGCCGTGGCGCTGACTTCGATGCTCTCGGAAACGGCGCCGACTTCGAGCGAGATGTCCACTTGAAGCGGGGTGTTGACTTGGACGGTGTTGCCCTTGCGGACGGCGACTTTGAATCCGGCAGCTTCAACGCGTACCTGGTAGGTGCCGACAGAGATGGAGGGAAAGGCAAAGAGGCCGGCGTCGGTGGTGTCCTGCTTTTGCGCAACGCCGGTCGCCTCGTTGGTGAGCACTACTGCGGCGTGCGGCACGGCGGAACCGGTGGTGTCGCGAACGGTCCCGGAAATTTGAGAGGTGGATGTCTGTGCCACGGCGGTGGCTGCGATGGCAACCCCCAACAGCGCGGCCAGCAACGGTCTAGTGTGTTTCATTGTGGTACTCCCCTAAAGGCTTGATTCTGAAAGATCCGGCTACGGAGCAAGATTCTTTACATTATACCGATCCTCCTTCCACCCCGCAGCCCGGTATAAGATAGTTTCGCCATGACTAGACGCACCCTCATTGGCGGCATCGCCGCCGCAGGAACACTCCAGCAGGTCGCACAGGCTGTTGAGTGGAAGCCACGGCTCGGCATTCTGGGGCCGTACAGCCCGTCGAATGTAGAGTTTGCCAAGAACGAGGGGTTCACGAACATGATCCTCGGTGCCACACGGAACTCCACGCTCGATCCCAACAACCTGACGCCGGAAAAGATCGAGGGCATCCAGTCGACACTGGGCAAGCACCAGATGCACGTCTCGGCGTTGCAGGCTTCCCAGGAACACATCGCAGCGGATTTGGACAAGCGGAAGGCCGACAACGACTATTTCGTCAAGTTGATCGAGCTTGCCGGGAAACTGGGCATCCCGTACATCGGCACCTCGTCCGGCAACAATCGGGCCAGGAGCTTCGACCAGCAGGTCGATGACATCGTCCGTGTCTATACGGAGCGCTACTTTCCCGCCTGCGAAAAGAACAAAGTTCGGATTCTTTGGGAGAACTATCCGGGGGCCACGAACATCGCCATCAGCCCGCAGGGTTTTGAGGCGTTGTTCAAGGCTTTCGGGAACTCGCCGTACGTTGGGCTGCAATACGACCCTTCGCATTTCGTCCGTCTTTTCATGGACCCGGTCCAGCCGGCGCGCGACTTCATCGACAAGATCTACGACGTGCACCTGAAGGACACGGAGATTCGCTGGGATGTGCTGAGGAAAGTGGGAATCAGTCCGGTTGGCCCGGCCCAGTGGTGGCTGTACCGGCTACCGGGTCTGGGGTCGGTGCCGTGGGCTGAGTTGTTCACGGTGCTGCAGCGGGCGGGATACCAAGGTGCGATGAGTTTGGAGCACGAGGATCCGCTGTACGGCTCGCCGAACCGCCCCGGGCCCGATTTCAACGCGGACTACGCGATGGGCTTCAAGATGGCCCACAAGTATTTGCGCCAGTACGTGCCGGAATAGCTTCCCCAGCCCTAAAGTTTTCGCCCGCTTCCGCCGATGGTTCCAGTGTTGGGAATTTCCGGCGGAACATGGGATTCGAAAAACGAGTTGTCGAGCGTCTGCTTCAGCGAGCCTTGGATGAGTTCGACTCCAATCCCATGGCGCTGCAGTTCATCCGCCGTCTTTCCATTGAGGCCTCGGAGTTGTTCTTCGACACCGCCCTCCCGCATCTGAAGGGGCACCACCAATCGAATGCCCACCGGATGCTCGCCATCCTGATGATGAAACGGGACAGTTTGGTGGATGAAATCGTCAGCCCGGTCAATGGTGGCAGGGAGGATGCCATTCGGTTGTTCCGGCGCTTTGCGGCCGTGGACCCTTCGTTCGACGTAAAGCTCGCACGTCGCTTGCCCGGGAGGAGCTATATCGGGGAGGAAGCCCTGGACGGCCCTTCGGCGGCGCGTGCGCTGGATGTATTGGACGAGACTTCGCGGGGTCGGAGGCTCCTGCCCATTGTGGGGCATCTTCCGAACTGCGGGGACTCGAAATTGTCTGCGAAGGCGACACTGTTTGTGGGCAAACGCGTCCAGAACCCGGTTTGGACCGCCAAGCAGTTGAAGCGTCCCGATCAGCGCGTTCGTGCGAGCGCGGTGGAGTCCTTATGGGGTTTGGATGTGCCGGCGGCGCTCAAGCTGTTGGACGATTGTTCGGTGGACCGGAACAACCGTGTTGCGGGAAACGCGCTCATTGGCCTCCACATTGCCGGCAGGCCGGATGCGGCCAATGAGATCCTCGCGATGTCAAGAGTTGGTGCCGACGGTCGAAGGCTGACGGCTGCGTGGGCGCTTGGCCAAATGACCGGAGACGTTTATTTGGAACGTCTAACGGAGATGGTGCGGGACGAAAATCCCCAGGTGCGCGGGATGGCCCTGCGGTCCTTGTTGGCTCTTCGGAAGCCAAGGACGGTGGAGATAGGAGGAGTGTCCGAGGTGTCCGCAAGCAAGGCCGCCGAGTCGGTCGAATCGGCAAGTGAAGTGTTGTCGGTGAAGTCCGGGGAGCCAGCCTTCGTTCCCAGCTTCAGTGGAGCAACCTACACGGTGCGGAGGGGGTGAGTCTTGTGTTGCCAGTCAGCATGTCACGGAACAGACCAAGCTCTGCCACGGCACTGAAACATGCTTCTGCTAAGTTGGGAACTGACACCCCCAACGATGGAATTTGTGAAAGATTGGTATGGCAACCGGATGCAGCGGTGGGAGCACAAGCTCGCGTTCCGCGATTCCAACCGAGTGGTCCGCCCCTTCGATTGGGGTATCGAGTGGACGCGCAACTGGCCGTTCCAGTCGGACGTGGCCGACCCCGAACAACAGTTACTTGCTCTGAACAGACTCGCCATTGCGAACAGCGAACAGTTCTACGCCTACGAGCCACCTACCGATTTCCGGGTGATCCGGGAGTTGAGCGGCGACGAACTGCAGTTCACGTCCGCCGTCGATACGCCGTACTTGGAGAACAACACGGTTCGGGCGCGCTTTTTCCCGGCGAAGGACCGCTGGAAGCGGGGCAACAAGGCGGTTGTCCTGCTCCCGCACTGGAATTCCAAGCCGCACCAGCATGGCGCATTGTGCCGGGGCGTTGCGGAACTCGGGATTTCCGTGTTGCGCATCAGCCTTCCGTACCACGACCGGCGGATGCCCGCCGAACTCAGCCGGGCCGATTATGCTGTTTCGGCCAATATCGCCCGCACGATGGACGCCACCCGGCAAGCCGTGATCGATGTCCGGTCCTGCTTCGACTGGCTGCAAGAGCAAGGCTTCGAAGATCTCGGGATCGTGGGCACGAGCCTCGGTTCCTGCTACGCGTTTCTCGCCAGTGCGCACGACAGTCGCATCCGCGTAAATGTCTTCAACCACTGCTCGACCTATTTCGGCGACGTCGTGTGGGCTGGCCTGTCGACCCGCCATATCCGGCAGGGCATCGAGAGCGAGATCACACTGGATCGGCTGAGGGCCGCGTGGGACTGTGTGAGCCCTGTCCACTACATGGACAAGTTCGCGGCCGAGCCGAAGAAGTCGTTCTTCCTTTACGCCACCTACGATACGACTTTTCCGCCGGAACTGTCGGGGGACTTGGTGCGGGTTGTCCAGGAGCGGAAGCTGGACCACAAGCTGGTGGTAATGCCGTGCGGGCACTACACGCTCGGCGAGTCCCCTTTCAAGTTCATGGCGGGTTACCAAATCTGCTCGTTCCTCAAACGCAATCTCTGACCGTACCTCTGGCATCGCGGCGTGAAGGGCGATATACTTCTGGATTCCACGAAGGAACCCAGTCCATGTCCAACAACCTCACCCGCCGCTCCCTATTGACAACAGCCGCCGCCGCGGTCACAGCTACCTCCCTTGCCGCCCAGACCAAGCGCGATTGGACCGGCAAGGATCCCATCGGCTATCCCGACCCCGATGTGATCGTGATCGACCCGGCCCGCTTCAAGGCCAAGGTCAACAATTCCGTCATCGAGCGCGTCCACGTGGGGAACCGCTGGGCCGAGGGCATCGCTTGGAACGGCAACGCCCAATGCTTGATTTGGAGCGACATTCCGAATGACCGACAGCTGCGGCGCAACGAGGAGGACGGCCACGTCAGCGTGCTACGTCCCGCCGCCAACTACAGCAACGGGAACACATTCGACAACCAAGGGCGCCAACTTTCCTGCGAGCACGACACCCGTCGGCTCGTCCGCTACGAGCCCAGCGGCAAGGTCACGGTTCTGGCCGACAAATTCGAGGGCAAGCCGCTGAACGCTCCGAACGATGTTGTTGTGGATCCGAATGACAATATCTGGTTCACCGATCCCGGCTACGGCATTCTGGTCGCCTACGAGGGCCACTTGGCCAAGCCCGAGGTCAAAGAGGCCGTGTACCGCATCGACGGCAAAACCGGGCAGATGACCAAGGTTGCCGACGATCTCCACAAACCCAACGGCATCTGCTTCTCGCACGACTACAAGAAGCTCTACGTGTGCGAAACCGGTGCAACGCACGAGCCCACCCTTCCGAAGACCATCCAGCAGTACGACGTGGTCTATTCCGGGGGCAATGCCACCAAGCTGGCCAACAGCAAACTCTTCATCAACACCGAGATGAAGGGCAAGGGAGCCGGTCTCGCCGATGGCATCCGCGCCGATGTCGACGGCAACATTTGGGCTGGTTGCGGCTGGGTTGGACCGGGTTACGACGGGGTCCACATCTTCGCGCCAAACGGTGACATGATCGGCCAGATCCTGCTGCCGGAAACTTGCGCCAACCTCTGCTTCGGCGGCCGCAACAGGAATCGACTCTACATGGCGGCGAGCCAGTCCATCTACTCGCTATACGTCGAAACGCGCGGCGCGCACATCTGCTAGTTGTGCTTGCGTTGACTGGTGCCTCGCGATCACAACCGGAGCCTGGATGGAAATGCCGGTGGGCGTTTTCACCGGCTCCGGCATGTCGAACGACGAAAAAAAGCCTTTTGCCACCTTGGATCGCCTGGCAATGCGGGCAGTTTATCGCCCTAGCCTAGAACCAGGCCGGAGGGAAGATCTTCGCCGTAGATCCGCCCCAGCGCGCGTTCGTCGCGGCCGGATTCGCCTTCGAGTTGCGCGATCAATCCGGGGTCGGTGATTTTTGCACGAACAGCTGCCAGGACCGTTGCCGAAACGTCTCGAACCGGATCCCCGGTCTTCCTTGCCATCGATACCAAGGCATCCCCGGATTTGGCGACTGCCAGCAATGGTTCTATCCATCTGCTTGCGACGGCGGGCGAGACGACCTGGTTGATCGGCCCGTAGAACAGCTGCCGTGCGCCAAGGCGCGAAAGGCACCAAATCACCGAGTCGTTGAAGCCGGTTTCCCGAGCCTGTTTCAGCAACGCGTCGCCCAGTTGCGCCTTGTTGGCAACCGGGATTAGCTCCAGGCTTGCCGCCGTTCGCCACATTTCCCGCTGCAGACTGGTATTGATCCGTTGGGGTTTCTTGCCGGGCTTGGGCATCAGGACCGGCATCAGCCTTTGGAGGATATCGGTCTGCTGGTTGCGGTTGAGCCCGCCCGCCAGCCGACCCCAGAAGATCCACCAGTCGATCTCATTCTGTGCTTGATTGGCAAACTGGGTGCCGCCAGCGTGGATGCGCCGGACCTGCTCCACCCGGAACTCGTCGCCGATGTATCCAAAACCCGGCCGCAGGCAGAATCCACCCAAATTCAGCCACCGGATTTCATGCGCGGCGGACCTCTTGCGGCGTTCGATCAATTCGATGAAGGTGTCGGCGAGCGTTCTCGCAACGTCCACGGGCCAAGAATTCCGCCCCAGCCCGATCGCCGCCTCCAATTTCGAAGGCAACTCCTCGGGTGCCGGATCACCGGTTTCAAAAGCCGTCCGGACCAACGCGACCGCCGCATCGACAGCCTCGCGTGCCACCACCGCCGCCGGTCGGCGCGAGCCTGCCGGAGCGCTGGCCGAAGCCTTTCGCAGCTGGAACTGCAGCCGCCAGCGGTTGTCGCCGATCTTGGAATCGCACCAGGTTTCCAGTGTGCCCGTTTCGGTCAGACGCGCGCCCAATTTTACCGGAACCAGTCGTTCGCCGCCCTTGCCGAAACGAATGACCGCTTCCAGTGGCGCATGCTGGTGGATGGCGTCCTTGGCCAGATCCTCGGCCAGATCGACCACCTCGCCCGCCTTGTCGTCAGTGCGGGTGAGCGAACTCAGCAGCCGGAATGCGACAGGTTTGTTGGCCACAAGCTGGAGATCGCCACGGTCCACCTCCACCGAATCGCCTTCCTCGGCACCGCGGGGTACAAGACAGACGGCGGAGGTATCGTTCAAACCAACGTAGTAGGCACGCGGCAGGCCTCCACGGACCAGCACGCCCGAACCGGTGGACTTTACAAACGAGTAGTAGGCGGCGCCGCAGGCGACGGCCAAATCGAGGTCGCGGTTTTCAAAAATTTCCGGCCGCTTGCCGTACCAGCTTTCCAGAAGGTCGGCGACGCGCTGGCGCAGGATCTCGGGAATAAAGAAGCCGCCGTTGAACAGGATTGCGTCGGGCACTTGGCCTGCCGACTCGAGAAACGCCGCCAGATGGCGGCTGATCGCCGGGTCCGAGACGTAGGGCAGGCCCAATTCGCGGAACAGGCTGCGCTTGTCCTCCTTGGGCAGCTCCCCGCGCGGCGTCATGGGGAGGAAGCCGTCGAGCGCCAATTCCAGCGCTTCCTTCCGGGTGATTTCGGTCTTGAGGGACCCGCCAATTAGTGACGACCCACCGCCAGCCACGGTGATTTCCACCGATTGCCGCCGCTCGTCGCCCAGCAGCGTTTCCTTTGCCGCCGAGCACTGACGACGGAGCGCGCTCCGTTGCCGGATCGACAACTGCTTCCCGATCTTGGTCTCCGCCAGCCAGGCCAGCGTCAAGTCCAAATTGTCGCCGCCCAGCAGCAAGTGTTTGCCGACGGCGGTGCGGGTGAACTCGATTTTGTCGCCGTCGCGCCCGACCTTGATGAGCGAAAAGTCCGAGGTGCCGCCGCCGACGTCGCAAATCAGAACAACCTGACCATCGAACAGTAGCCGCCGTGACCGGGCAAAGTTGTTCGCGATCCACGAATAGAAGGCCGCAGCGGGTTCCTCGATCAGCGTCAGCTTCGTGAGACCCGCTTCCGCCGCCGCTTTCACAGTCAGTTCGCGGGCTTCCTCGTCGAACGATGCTGGTACGGTGAGCACCACATCCATGTCGGCCAAGTCGCCGAACCGGCCGGACTTGTCCCAAGCCTCGCGGATCGTCGAAACCAGCCGGGTGTAAACCTCCACCGGGGAAAGAACCCGACCGCCCTCGCCCGCGTCCCAAGGCAGGATCTTCGCGTTCCGGTCCACATCCGGATTCGACAACCAGGATTTGGCGCTGTGCACTAGGCGCGTGGGAACGATGGCCCCCTGTTCGCGCGCGTAGACGCCAACTGGCTGGTTTTCATCCAGATACAGGAACGACGGCAGGGTGCGGCGGGCTTCGACACGTCCCGGACCGACAACCTGCGGGATGTCGAATACATGGATTGGAGGAAAGCTGGTGTCCTCGGCATCGGACGGGTCGATCCACGCCATCGCGGAGTTCGTGGTGCCGAGATCGATCCCGACCTTCATGGTGCGGGGGTTTTTCATATGGTTTCGCGAACGTTGAATTCCAATTTCCAGCGGCGACCGTCACGGGCCACGCACCAGAGCTGCAGTACGCCGGTTTCGGTGATGGTTGTTTCAAAGGAAACGGGGACCATCCCGGACGAGGCGCCGTCAGATGTGAGACGTACTTCCACCGGCGAAAGTTCTTGCAACTCGTCGCCAATGTCCTCGATGATTTCGCCGGGCGCGTCCGCCTTGCGGCTGGCGGAGCAAAAGAACCGGAATTCTGCCGGTTCGCCCACCACCAAGCCGAACTCGCGACCGGGCACGGGGGCTGAACTGCCCTCCTCCATGCCGAACCGGGCCACTGCCAAGGCTTTTACCGGCGCGCGGAAGCCGGGGACGGCGGGCATTGCAGTTTCCACGCCGACGTAGTAGGAACGGGCAATGCCACCCCGGATTCTTACGCCCTTGCCCGCCCTTGCGACGCCGTAGTAAGCCGCGCCCCGGGCGACGGCCTGCATCAGGTCCTCGCCATCCAAGACCCGGACGGGGGCGAAACCCTCCTGGGCGAGCCACAAGTCCATGGTCTCGCGCAACCGTTCCCGCACAAACGGGGCATGGAGGACGCCACCGTTGAACAGGATGTGGGTCGGGCTGGCGAGTCCGGATGGGCCCCGGCGCACGGTGTTCGACGCGGTTGCCTGCTGCCTGAGGAATCTCCCCAGATGGCGTGTGATGGCCGCGTCGGCGGCATACGGCAGACCCATTTCCTGCAAGGCTGCCCGCCGTCCACCGGTGGGGTTTTCGGTGCTTTCCACGATTGGCAGGAAACCCTCCAGCACCTGTTCGACGTGGTTCCGGGTCAGCCGTGCGCGGATGGTACCGCCGATCAGGCTGGAACCCCGTCCGGGAATGGTGACGGGTATCTCGTCCGCGGTGTTTTCGGGGTCGAGGAGTTTCTCCTTGGCGATCCTGCAGTTGTTCCAGAGCGCCTGCATCTGGTAGGCGTCCAACTTGGTGCCCTTGGCGGTGATGTCGGCGGCCACAGCGTGCGCCAATGCCAAGTCGATGTTGTCGCCGCCGAGCAGGATGTGCTCTCCAACGGCCACGCGCTCCAAGTCCAGTTGGCCATCGCGGCCCGTTACGGACACGAGCGTGAAATCGGTGGTGCCTCCGCCGATGTCAATCACAAGGATCAGGTCGCCCTCGTTGACGCGGGAGCGCCAGTCGGGGTGCCGGTCGAGCCACGCGTAAAATGCGGCCTGGGGCTCTTCGAGCAAGGTGAGTTCGGGGAATCCGGCGGCCTCGGCTGCGCGCTGGGTGAGATCGCGGGCAATGGCATCAAAGGACGCCGGGACCGTGACCAGCACCTGCTGCTGGGCCAGCGGCGCATCGGGATGCTCCATATCCCATGCAGACCGGAGATGCTTCAGGTATTCGGACGAGGCTTCCACGGGGGAAATTCGCGGGATGCCTTCCAGTGCCTTCCAAGGAAGCAGCGCGGACGTGCGGTCCACGGAGGAGTACGAAAGCCAACTCTTCGCAGAGGAAACGAGTCGGCTGGAAACCTCCGCGCCGCGCCGCTGCGCCAGTTTGCCGGTGACGAAGCGCGGCTGTGCGTCCCAGGGCAGGGCTGTGGATCCCGGCGGAAAATCGCGCTCGCCCGGAATATAGAGGAACGACGGCAGGAGCGGACTGGCCGACACCTCGTTG
>CAIYDY010000166.1 GCA_903925015.1 uncultured Acidobacteriia bacterium | reverse complement strand
TCCACGAAACCTGGGCCTACCAAAAGGAGTGGGTGAAATTCTTCTCCCCGTCCACCCAGTGCCCCCGCATCACCGCCAAGTTCCTGGAGGAGGAGCGCAACACCATAGGCCTCGCCAAGTTCGCCAGGGAATACCTCTGCGAATTCCAGGAATCCGAGGACGCCCTCTTCAGCCAACTATGCATAGACCAAGCCATGGACGACACCATACCAGCCCTCCCCCTCTAACCGCCCGGCTCCGTTGTGGGGCAGGTTGGCAACCTGCGGCCGGCTCGCCGAGCTGGCCCCACGGCGCAAGCCGTGCATCCTCCCCGTCCCCAACACTCCACACAAACGACGATAGAATAAAAACGACCATGCGCACTTGGCAACTTCTCCCCTCGCTCCTTCTGGCCCTCTCCGGCCTCCAAGCCCAAACTGCGCCCAAAATCGACTTCATCCGCCAAATCCAGCCCATCCTCCAGCAACGCTGCGTCGCCTGCCACGGTCCAAAGCTCCAATCCGCCAACCTCAGGCTCGACCTCCACGATTCCGCCAAGCGCGTCATCCTTCCCGGCCACGCCAAGACCAGCAAAATCATCGCCATGGTCCGGGGCTCGGAAGGGGAAACCATGCCCCCCGTAGGCGACAAGCTGACAGACGCCCAAATCGCCCTCCTCGAAAAGTGGATCGACCAAGGTGCCGACTGGCCCGCCACCGCCAACGCCGTAAAGCATTGGGCATGGGAGCCCATCCGCCGCCCCGCGCCACCAGTCACCAAGCTGGCCGCGTGGCCCTCAAACGAAATTGACCGCTTCATCCTCGCCCGTCTCGAAAGGGAATCCATCGCGCCCTCCCCCGACGCCGACAGGACCACACTCCTGCGCCGGGTGTCACTTGACATAACCGGCCTGCCCCCCACGCCCCAGGAAACCGCCGAATTTCTCGCCGACACCCGGCCCGACGCCTACGCCCGCCAAGTCGACCGCCTCCTCGCCAGCCCCCACTACGGCGAAAAATGGGCCCGCCCCTGGCTCGACATGGCGCACTATGCCGATTCCGACGGTTTTGAGAAGGATCTCGTCCGCCCTTGGTCCTGGCGCTTCCGCGATTGGGTCATCAACGCCTACAACAGCGATCTCCCGTACGATAAGTTCGTCACCCTCCAGATCGCGGGCGACGAACTGCCGAACGCCACCGCAAACGACCGCATCGCCACCGGTTTCTACCGCAACACCATGACCAACCGCGAGGCTGGCGTCGACCGCAAGGAAGCCCGTTTCGACCAGCTCATTGACCGCACCGGCACCACCGCCACCGTCTTCCTCGGTCTCACCATGCGGTGCTCCCAGTGCCACGACCACAAGTACGACCCCATCACCCAAAAGGACTACTACCGTCTGATGTCCTACTTCGCCGCCTCCGACGAAATCGACATCGACGCCCCCCTCGGCGGTGAATTGGGCTCGTATCTGCGCGCCAAGCCCGACTACGAAAAGAAGCGCGCCGACCTCATGGCGCAATACAACGTCGCCGAGCACCAGAAGCAATGGGAAAAGGACATGATCGAGAACATGGACCATCCCGGCCGCTTCCTCGACTGGGATTTCCAGGTCACCGAGATCCGTGGCGGCTTCGACCATGCCGAGCGCGTCATCCGCACCCCTGTGGAAAAGCGTTCCGTCTACGACGCCCGCCGCATGACCTACCGCCTGATCCGCCTTCCCGGCCCGCGCATCGGAGCCGACAAGGAACTATCGGCCAAGTTCAAGGAACTAAAGGAAAAGCTCGACGCCCTCGACAAGGAGTTCCCGGCCCTCAGCATGGCCCACACCATGGAGGACCGCCCGGAATACCCCGCCAACCACGTCGCCATTCGTGGCGACTACAAGAATCCCGGCGATGAAGTCCAGCCCGGCACCCCGGCGTTTCTCACCAAGACACCGCCCCAGGGCAAGTCCCGTCTGGATCTGGCGAAATGGATTCTCGCTCCCGAGAACCCCTTGGCCGCCCGTGTCGCCGCCAACCGTGTTTGGCAGGAACTGTTCGGACGCGGCATCGTTGCCACTTCCGACGATTTCGGCACCCAGGGCGACCGCCCGTCGCATCCCGAACTCCTCGACTACCTAGCCACCGAATACCGGCGCCTGGATTGGAGCCAGAAGGCCTTGATCCGTGAGATCGTACTCTCGCGCACCTACCGCCAGAACATGCATCGTGGTCGCGCCCTGGTCGATCCGTCCTGGTTCGATGCT
>CAIYDY010000165.1 GCA_903925015.1 uncultured Acidobacteriia bacterium | reverse complement strand
TTGGACGCGATTTCAGGGGATGCGACGCTGTATACCAGGCAGGACATGGTGGATGCGAGCTGGAGCGCGGTCCTGCCGATTCTGGCTTTCTGGGCGACGCAGAAATTCGCATTCCCGAACTATGACGCCGGGACTTGGGGACCGGCGGCGGCCGATGAGATGCTGGCTCGTTGGGGCCACACCTGGAGGAAGCCGTAAATGGGTACCGCCGCGATCAAACCCGACAAGATTCTGAAGCAGTTGGAGGATATCTGGGTCTCCCTGGCAAATCCGGGGGAGGATGGAAAGCCGTCGGGCGACGGCGTGCTCCGGGCCTGCTCGATGACCCTGATGAGCTTTGTCGACGACGAGGAGGATTCGCTCGCGCTGGGGGAGACGCTCTCCAGCATGATGCGCGAGCATCCGAGCAGAATGGTGGTGGTGCGGCTGCGCGAGGGCGACGATTTTCTGGACGCCCGGGTGTTTGCGCAGTGTTGGATGCCCTTTGGACATCGGAGCCAGATTTGCTGCGAGCAGATTGAGATCACTGCGACCATGGACCGGTTGCCGGATGTGGCTGCGATTGTGGGTCCATTGGCGGTGCCGGATTTGCCCCGGCTAATGTTTCTGCGGTCGGCACGCATTGTGCGCGCGGGGGCGCTGCGGAAGATACTTCGGCTCGGGGACAAGATCATTGTGGATTCGAGCCTTCCCGGAGCGCCGGGATTCGGCGAGCTGGGCGGGCTGCTGGAATCCGGCCATGTTACAGGCGATCTGGCTTGGACGAGGATCACCGAGATTCGGTCACTTTTGGCTCAGCTGCTGGAAGGTCGGCGTCCGGAGTCGATTTCCATCGAGTATTCGGGGCGTGAAGCCGGTCCGGAAGCACGCTATCTGGAGGCTTGGCTTGCGTCGTCATTGCCCGAAAGTCGCGTTGGTCTCAAAAGCGGCGGGTCGGCGGGGCCAGGAAAGCCGACAGCGGTTCGCGTCGGCACAGAATTTCACGTGACTCTGTGCGACGGCGGGGCTGAAGTAATGATCGGCGATTTGGGCCAGCGGGCGAGCTTTTCGCATTCCTCAACCGAGGATTTGCTGAACGCGGAACTGGGCATCGTAATTCACGATCCGGTATTTGAACGTGCGCTGAACCGGATCACGGCATGAGCGTGGAACTCAGAGTTTTTGAGACCGCACTGGAGGCGGCTGAAGCTTGCGGTGCGTCCATTTTCTCCTTGTTGGCGGCGGCGCGGGCAGAAAGGGGCCTGGCGACTCTGGCTGTATCCGGCGGGTCGACGCCCCGGATCATGTTCGAATGGATGGCTCGGCAGGGTTTTGACTGGCGGGGTGTGCATTTGTTCTGGGTGGATGAGCGGTGTGTGCCGATTGCCGATTCGCAGAGCAATTTCCGCATGACGAAGCTGGCTCTCCTGGATTTGATCGGTCTGGACCCATCGCAGGTGCACCGGGTGCCGGTGGAATTGGCACCGGATGCTGCTGCGGCGGCATATGCCGGGGAGATTCGACGAGTTCTGGGTTTGGTGCCGGGAGAGCTTCCGTCATTCGACGTTCTGCAACGCGGCATGGGCCCGGACGCGCATACCGCCAGTCTTTTTCCCGGCGAGCCCCTGATTGCGGATCAAACGGGGATTGCGGGGTCGGTTTGGGTGGAAAAATTCGGCCAGCACCGCGTAACATTGCTTCGGGGAGTTTTGGAGCGCGCCGTCAGCACCCTGTGTCTGGCAACCGGTGAGGACAAGGCTGCAGCGCTGGTGCGTGTTTTGGATGGGAACGAGCCGGTTTCCGACGTCCCTTCAAAAATTGCTTCACCCTCGATGATTTGGTTCCTGGACCGATCCGCTCGACCGACCGGCGACCTTAGAGCATGATGTTGTCGTAGGCCAGGTCGATTTCCCGGTATTTTTCGGGCTTCGACATGTCCTCGGGGCTCATCTCCGCGTAGGCGGCGAACAGTTTTTCGAGCCCTGCGGGCTCGTACATGGTCAGCATTTTGGCTGGCTCGATGCAAATGACCTCGTGCGGGTCTCCCGGAGCGATTCTCAGGGTATCGCCCGTCGTCATTACGAGCGTGCGGTCGTCCATCCTGAACTCCACTTTTCCGCTGATCACGTAAAAGGTTTCCGTGTGTTCCCGGTGCATGTGCCGCGGGAGGTGGAATTCCGTAGTGAGGTTATCCTCAATCAGGCTGTACTTTCCACCGGAGTCCTCGGCGCTGATCCGCACATAGGCGTTATCGCTCTTCCAAGCGAAGTTTCTGCCGCTATTGCCGTTGATGTAGACGGTTGTTTCGGTATGCATGGTGGATGGTGTCATTGTACGGGCTGGTCCTCGCGCTGTTCACGGCGTCTCGCCAATGTTGCGGAGCCTGATACCAAGCCCTGGGCGGTACCCAGCTCACTGGCCTCCCAATCGATCTGGAGTGAATTTTTCTCCGCAAGGCGCAGTGTGAGTTCGCCTTTGGCTCCACCCCGTCCGAGCCAAGGGCCGACGATGGTTGGTCCCTTGGCGGAGACTTCGAATTGGAAATAAACGTCGGGCGAAATGGCCCGGTCGAGGACCCTGTAGCGGGATCGATATTGCCCTTTCAGCCGGTCGCCCGCCGAGTAAATAATGGCTTCAATGAATTCCGGGGAGTAGAGATCGCCCACGCGGTCCGCAGTGTCCTTTGGCCTGGTGTAGATCCACGTTCCTTGGAACTGGAGCACGGTGGAAGCAGGGGGGATTGGCGCAAAAGTCATCGGGTTGGCAGCCACGGTCCGTCTCCCGGTCGAGCGCGGCAATTCCGTCATGGTCGCAGCCTCGGACTCGGCGGTTGGCATGGAAAAGCCTTTCCGGTCCGCCGATTGGTGCGCGAGCAACCGATTTACCTCTGCCAACGCAGCATCGCGCTGCGTTCTGGCGGCGCGCAATGCGGATCGGAGGCGGGCGAGCTCTTCCGGCAGGGCGATGGCGGAGGCTCCGGACGGCGGGGCCGGGTCCGGAGCGGATTGGCGCACTTCCACGGTCTTAACCTCCGGTAAAGTTCGCTGTGTCGGACCGTCCGACGACATCCAGAGCAGAATCCCAACCGTGGCAAACGCCGTGGCCATCCAGGCAGCCCTCATGGCCAGTCGTCGGACATCAATATTGGACGCCGGATTGACGACGATGGTCGGGGTTGGGTCCTCTTCGAGGAAATCGTCGTATCGGCGGCGTCTCTCGGGATCCGAAAGGATGCCGTAAACCATATTGAGCTTACGCATCTGCCGCTCGGCGAGAGCCTTCATCTGGGCGTCGGCGTGGTGGTCCGGGTGGAGCAGCCGCACGAGCGCCCGGAAGGCATCGCGCACTTGTTCCGACGTGGCACCGGGGTCGATGCCAAGTTCCTCGTAGTAGTTGAGCTGTTCAAACTTGCCCAAAAGTGATTGTTCCGGCGGACAGGGTACTGGAACTACATTAGCGAATGCTGTGCGGGGATGCAAGCGGATGGGGGGACGCGAGCGGCCGAGAATTGCATTGACAGTGCCGTTGATGTTGTTTAAGATAGTTTTAGATAGTATGGCTGAAATCGAAGCAGTCGCGTCGCTGGCAATTGCAATTGCGAAGGATCGCCGTTTGGCTGAAGTCGGTCCAGACGAGCTCTTACTTGCGGCGTTGCGGGTTGTGTCGCGGTTCGGCACGGCAAGTGTTGGAACATGGATCTTCGATCTTGAAAAGCTGGGAATTGATTGGCTCTCGCCACCTTTGCCGGGCACACCGGGGCGCAAGGTCTCGTATTCAGTGCGGGTCGTCGAGTTGATGGATTTGGCTGCGCGGGTCGCGAAGGCCGATGCCGCGAGCGATGTTCTTGTATCCCATTTGTTGGTGGCGTTCTCCGGCGAGGAGGGCGGGTTGATGGGTGAACTCAAGAGGACCAATGGTATCGACAGCGCTTCATGGCGCGCGGCCTTGGCACAGATGCCAATTCTAGCTGCGCACGAGGATGAATCGTCGGCAAGGCCGGTTCCGGGGGCTTCCAATCGTGAATATTTGACTCCGGAGGAGGCTGCCGAAGAGCTGGGGCTGCATGTCCAGACCCTGAGGGCCTATGTCCGATCCGGCAAGCTTCCGGCCGCGCGCCTTGCGGGGGAGCGGGCGATCCGCATCCGGCGCGACGATCTGCAAAAAGTTCTCGAACCGCTTCAGGCTGAGAAACACTAGAACGCAATCAGAGAGGAACAAACAAACATGGCCATTTTCGTAGTGAACAGAACCCTGCCCGGCATTACGCCGGACGCCTTGGTGAGCGCCGGTGTGCGCGCCAAGACCTGCTGCGCCGAAATGACGCAGGAAGGGGAGTCGGTCCGGTGGATCAGGAGCTTTTTCATGCCCGAGACGTCCCAGACGCACTGCTACTTTGAAGGTGTGTCGAAGGACGCCGTCGAGGAGGCAAACACCCGGGCTCGGATTCCGTTCACGGACATCGCTGAAGTTGTGGAGATGACACCGGAGGCCGTGTAGACGGTCTAAATGTCCCGGACGCAGCGAAAGCCGAGATTCGTGGTCGCGCTGTCGGGCGTGTTCGAAGTCCTGGCCGCTACCCGGTACCGGTTGCAGTACGATCGGTGGCAGAGGTACGACCCGCCTCGCATGGCCCGTTGCTGGCCCGAAAGTGGGCCGATGGGATTGTGGCGGGTCGCCGTCAGGTGGTAGGACGGGTGGAACCAGTCCGAGCACCACTCCCACGTGTTTCCGGAGACGGAATACAGCCCGTACCCGTTCGCGGGAAATGCGTCGACGGGGCAAGGTGCGGAATAGCCGTCGTCGGCTGTATCGGCGTTGGGGAAGTCCCCTTGCCAGACGTTGCACATGTGCATGCCGCCGGGAGTCAGTTCATCTCCCCAAGGGAAGATCCGCTGTTCGAAGCCACCACGGGCGGCATACTCCCACTCCGCCTCGGTCGGAAGACGTTTTCCGGCCCAGCGTGCAAATTCGGCGGCGTCCGACCACGATACTTGAACCACAGGGGTGTTGTCGCGCCCAGATAGGCCCGAATCCGGACCTTCGGGATGGCGCCAATCGGACCCGTCCACCTTGCACCACCAATTTACGCCTGGTACGGTGACGTCGACGATTTCCTTGTACCGGTCCTTGGGGATGTGCCCTTGGAACACGAAGGACCAGCCATAGCGCTCGGCCTCTGTCTTGTAGCCGGTTTTCGCGACGAATTCAGCGAACTGCATGTTTGTAACGGGGGTCGCGTCGATATGGAATGGCTCGAGCGTCACCTCGCGGATGGGGCCTTCGCCGTCCTTGGCGAAGCCGTCCGGGTAGTCCGTGCCCATCAGGAATCGACCGCCGTCCAGCTTGACCATGCCGTGGGTGGAGCCGGTATTGACGCGCGTGAACGCAGCAGAGGCAGTTCTTGACTGGGTCAACTGCTCCGCGCGCCGTTTGGTGGGCACGCAGCATGGGTGGGGGAGTCCAGCGTCGGCAAAGACTTTGAATTCCGGTTTCACTCGGGCCGGGCTCCAGCCTTGCGAATGTCGGCTTTGGCACGCATGGCGTCCACAAAGTCCTCAAGGGCTTTCTCGGCACGTTGGGATTGAAGGACTTGCTCGATGTGGCCACGAACCTCGGCCATGTCAGCGAAGCCCTCCGGCTTTCTTTCGGTGACGCGCGCGATATGGAATCCGAACGGTGATCTGAAGATGGCGCCGTTTTGGCCGGTTTTCTGTGCGAAGACGACCTCCTCGAATTCCGGGACCATTTCGCCGCGCGGGAAGAAGCCCAAGTCGCCACCGCGGCCGGGGCAGTCCGAATGTTCGTCGGCCACTTCCGCGAAGCTCCGGCCTTTTTCCAGTTCGGCGCGGGCTGCCTCGATCGCTGCAAGGGCGGTCGCCTCGTCCGTTTTTTCGTCCACGTTTTTCACGATGTGCGCGGCGCGGATGAGTTCCGGATGGCGGAACATCTGCTTGTTTTGCTGGTAGAAGGTGGTCACGTCCTTCTTGGACGGGGCCGGTACTTGGGCGGTGATTTTGGCGATGAGTCGATCAACACGCAGGCGGATTTCAATCTCTTCGGCGGTTGCCCCGATACCTTGCGGCGCGGATTCCAAAGCGGATGCGATTTCCTCTTGGGAGATCGGTTCGGCTTCCGCGATTGCGGCCTGGCGGAGGAGGACGCGCTCGATCACATTTTCCTTGCCCCAATCGAAAGCGCGCATTTCCAATGCAAGTGGATCCGGCTCGACATTGGCCTCGATCAGCTTTTGACGCACCATGGCGGCTTCGCGCCGGATCACTTCGGCGTCGACGAACTCGCCGTTAACCAAAATCGACATGCCGTTATTGTATCGGCCGGAGTCGGACAGGTCGCGGGTTGGGTGGGGTGGAATCGGCTTGCGGCCGGCGAGTGTCGTCTGAGGGCTCCTAGGATTTTTCCGATGGCCCCTGCGAAATATTCCTAGGCGCCCGCGTAATGTGCGCGTCTCCCAAGCCATAGAGTTAGTAGGAGAGGCGAAAAGTTGTCGCTGGTGGACTCGTTGGCGGTCGGCTTACCCATGGGCAAGGATTGGGAGGGGCGCGCCAGGCGGAGGAAGGGTTCCGTCCCAGTCTCCAGCCGTTCCCGGATATTGGCTGTGGAACGCGAGCGGTCCAGGATCGCCAAGGATTTGCATGCCGGGGCTGGACAGCCGCTTGCCGGCATCAAGATGAACCTTGCCTTGCTCGATGAGTTGGCCTCGCTGATGCCAGTCCATGCAGGTACCACCTTGAACCGTTTGCGCGCTCTCACGGAGGAGGCCTTGTCGCAGGTCCGGACGGTTTCCCATCGGCTGCACCCACCGGACTGGCAAGCTTTCACACTCGAGGAGGCTTTGCGGCGGCTCGTTGCGGATATGGGGGTGCAATCAGCGTTCCCGGAGTCGAACATTGAGATAAAGTTCTTGCCGGTTCGGCCCGACCACTCCGTAATGATTGCCGCCTACCGATGCGCCCAGGAGTGCCTGTCCAATGCCTTCCGGCACTCCCACGCTACCCGGGTGGATCTACTTTTGGAGTCGGAGGGCAGTTCGATCCTCCTGCGCATCTCCGACAACGGGATTGGAATTTCGGGCCAAACGGGGGATGGTTGCGGATTGGGCCTCCGCGCGATTCGTGAAAATGTGGCCGATGTTGACGGACATCTGCGTGTGTTTACAGGCCAGAGCGGTACTACAATGGATTTTCTATTTCCAGTTGTGGAATGGCAAGGACTCCGAAAAACATGAACGAGGCGGCTTCAATCACATTAATTCTGGCGGACGATCATGGAATCGTGCGGGAGGGAATCGCTGCGTTTTGCAAGTCGAGGCCGGAAATCAGCATCGTTGGAGAATGTGGGGATGGTGAAAAAGTCCTTGAAATGATCTTCGAGAAGAAGCCGGACTTTGCTGTTCTCGATCTCAACATGCCCAAGGTGGGAGGCTTGGATGTGCTTCACAAAGTTCGGGCGTCCCACTCTCCTACGAAGATAATCATCCTTTCCATTTGTCGGGATGAAAACATAATTCGCGAGGTTCTGCGTTCAGGAGCGGACGGTTACGTGCTAAAAGACGGTCCCGCCCGCCATCTATTCGATGCGATTTCCTATATTCAGGACGGTGGCCAATACATTACTCCGCTCTTGAAATTCGGGGAGCAGCCCAAATTTGGTTCCACTGATCCATTGTCCAAACTCAGCAAGCGCGAATATGAGGTGTACGCCTACTTGGTGGATGGACTCCGGCCAAGGGACGTGGCAAAGCTCCTCGACATCAGTCCGAAGACGGTCGACACTTATCGCGCGGGCATCATGCGAAAGCTGCGGGTGGACGGCATCGCCGAACTTGTCCGATTTGCTGTCGAAAGGAAGCCCCGGTGAGCTGGCCTGTGGTCAGCCTATTACGAGAGCGAAATCCCAAGCCCAAGACTGGAGGCAGCGATCCGCTCGTATTTTTCAAACGAATCGATAAGGCCTTCCAGTTTCGTGAGTCGGGTTTGGAGGTATTCGATCTCCTGCACGTAGCCTGCACCGTAGCCGCAAAGCTCGTCGTCGTCCACGATTCCAACTCCAGCTGAGGTGCGAATGTAATCCTCAAGCACCCCTATGACTTCGCTCTGTGCATGGTTGCACTTCTTCAACTGGTTGATTGTGACCTGGACACCCTGTGTTCCAGGGGCATCCGATGTGTTCGTTGCTCCGCGCTTCATGATTCTCCTGAGGTTCTAAGATATACCTGATCCGTGCTGCGTATCAAGTGGTGCCTCTGTCTTGTTTGTACTCTATAAGAAGTGACGGCGAGCCAATGCCCCTCAACGGGCGTGGGTTCAGTGTCCCAAAGGCCCCTTGGCCCGCGTGTCCGGAACAGCTTTGGCAAATGAGTGGAAGCGAGGTTTAGATGGCTGCCGACAAGACGGAACATGCTCGTGTGGCGGAAAAGTTGGCCAGTCGGCTCGACATGATCGAGAGCCGTTTGGCACGTTTTGACCAGCCTGTGCGTCCCGATGCGCCTGTCCGGTCCGCTGCCGCCTCCAACCTGAAGCAACGCTTGGACGCGCAGCGGGCCGACGCCGACGCCCTCCGCACCCGTCTTTCCGCTGCCGAGGCGGGAATTCATCGAATGGGTGGCCGCGGGGAGCGAATGCGCGGCGAACTTGAGGGTT
This sequence comes from uncultured Acidobacteriia bacterium, assembly GCA_903925015.1. Lineage (GTDB taxonomy): Bacteria > Acidobacteriota > Terriglobia > Bryobacterales > Bryobacteraceae > BOG-234. The sequence goes on along the minus strand of CAIYDY010000165.1, from coordinate 20,222 downwards.
GGATCAACAACGAGATCCGCAAGCAGGTTGCCGCCGCCGAAGGGTTGCTGACGGCCGTGGTGGAGGAAGCGCAGAAGGATACTCTTGACGCCTTTGTGGAAAGTGTGCAAAAACGTGTGATTGTCCGGATCTCGCGATTGGAGCACGAAATTTCCAGGCAGTCCAATGTGATGTCGGAACTGAAGGAGTCCGCCGAACATACCGAGCGGAGCATGGAGCGCCTGTTGGCCGGGTTGGACCGGCTGATGGTGGCACGGGACGCCAACGACCGAAAGCCGCATCCAGTCCCATCGCCGGTACCTTCGTCGTCGATCCAAGTAGTACAACCCGCAACTTCCCTTCCTGCCGATCTGGTTCAAGATCCGACTCCCGTTAGACTCCAAACGCCCGTCGAACCGCAGGCGTCGACGGGCGCGGTTGCTGCCCAGTTGCTCGACCCGCAACCACTGCCGGAACCATCGGCACCATTGGCAGCAACAAAACAAAAGGGCCGAAAATGGAGCTTCTTTGGCTAAAGCACAAGTATATTCCATTTCGAGCCCGTGCGGGACCGGCTTCATTTGGCGTCTTGCCACGAGGCCCCGTTGTTCGCGATAGAATGTGGGGATATCGAAAACCTCGGTGACGAAGCTTAGCAACGCCGGACGGCCATGCCATCAATCTCGAAAGTAACAGTTCTGCTCGCTGACGAGGACGCCCTGCGCCGGGACGGACTAGCTGCGGTTTTGTCCAGTACCCAGGAGTTTGAAGTTGTGGCGAGCGTGGGTGACGGTGAGGCTGCGCTGGCGGAGGTGCGGGCGCGGCGTCCCGATGTGGCTGTAGTGGATCTGAATCTGCCGAAGATGCACGGCATTGAGATTATCCGGCGGATACGGTCGGAGATCCTCGGAACGAAGGTTGTCATCATGGCCGGGACGGATGAGGACGAAATCATCCGAGAGGTCGTCAGGGCCGGTGGAGATGGATACCTGTTGAAGAACGGACCGGCGCGCCACCTGCTTGATGCCATTTCCTACGTGCGCGACGGCGGCCAGTATTTCTCACCCCAGTTGCGACGGGACGGGCGGGACCGGCATTTGCTGGAGGAGCCACGCCGGCCGGTTCCATCCGAATCGTCCAACTTTGAAGCTCCTGCGGCGGAATCGGCGGGATTTGGGGCTGCCAACGATTTAGCGGAGCGGGATTACGAGACCACAGGCGAGGAGGTCCCGCGTTCCGACCGCCAATCCCGGTCCAAGCGATCCCGCCGGATTGGGCGTCGTGAAACAGCCTCACGGGTTCGCGAAGAGTTTGCCACCCCGGGCATGGACGACCGCGACCATGAGCTGATGCTGATGATCACGGAGGGAATCCGGCCTATTTTGGACCGCTTGGATGACATCGACTCCCGCGTGGACCAGATGGAATCGGGATTGTTGGCGTTGCCTGAGAACCCTCGGCGCTGGCTGGGCTCGCAGCTGGCGGAGAGCATGGGAGGGCGGTTCGGTGGCCGTTCCGGTCGTGAAGTTGCGCGCGAAGTGGACAACTTGGAGGCTTTCCTTCCCGAAATGATCGAGGAAGCAGTAACCAAGCGCTTCGAGCAAATGTCGGGAAAGCTGCAGCAAGAGCTGGAAGACACGCATATCCGCACGCTTGAGACCTTCGTCAAGACGGTCCAGACAAAAATCGTCAAGCGGGTCTCGGCTTTGGAGCAGGATATGACCCGCCAAGCCGAGGCGATGAATCAGTTGCGGGAGTCGTCGGCGCGCACCGAGGACAATCTGAGTCGGCTGATTTCCGGAGTGGACAAATTGGCGAGGGAGTTACCCGCGCGCATGGCAGAGCGTCCACAGCGAGATTCAGCGAGGGATTCGGACTCGGACCATGACGACGAACCCGAGGTTGTCCGGCCTCCGCGCAGGAAGGGACCTCCGACTGACTTCGTTAAGCTTGCCAAGAAAGCCTGGGTGGTGGTGGGAGTTTCGGGGATTTTGGGTTTGCTCGGGTGGGGTGCTTTCACGATTGCCACGCGGGGACCCCGCACACCGGGTACCGAAGCGACCGGAGCAGCGCCCGCCAAACCCGCCAAGCCCGCTGCGGACGCGGATGTGAAGACCAAGTTGCTGGCAGCCCAGGAAGCGGCGGACCGAAAGGACTACCAAATGGCGGAAGAAATCTACCGCCAGGTCGTGAAAACAGAACCGGCCAATGCGGACGCACTCAAGGGTTTGGCGAGCGTTCTCTACCGCCAGGACAAAATCGACGAGGCCGCCGCCGTCTTGGATAAGATTCCAAAGGAGTAGGCGGCCTCGCCACCGGCTTTGTCGAACGAACGAACTGGAAAGTCTACCGGAACAGGAGCGGGGCGATCTCGGTCAAGTTGCGCCGCCACACCATCCAAGTGTGAGCTCCGGGCGTTTCCACGTCTTTGAATTCGATCCCCTTGGCTTTGAGGAAATCCTTGAAGGCCCGGTTCGAACCCAACAAGCCGTCATCGACACCGCAGGCGACGTAGAGGAGCTTCAGTTTGGATGCGGCTTTGGCGTCCAGGGCAGGGAAGGCTTTTGTGAACACGGCGGGGTCGATTGCGGGTCTGGGCGGTCCGGCCGGTGCGTCGTTGGCCCGTCCTGGGCCACGGCCGCCGGCGTTTCCGCCCGCTCCACGTGCTCCCGGAAGCATGACGAACGCGCTGCTGAACCCTGCGACGTAGGCGAATTTGTCGATGTTGTTCAAGCCCACAAAGAACGTTTCCGCACCTCCCATGGAGAGGCCCGCAACAGCGCGTGAGTTCCTGTCCTTGGCCGCCTTGTAGGTTTTCTCCACGATCGGCAGAACTTCGCCCAGCACGGCCCCGCTGAAGTTGCTGAATTGCTTTTCCGGCTCGCCCATAACGGCGGCAAGGCCTTCCCGTGGATTCGGCACGCCGTAGCCCAAGGTATTGACCATGATCATCGGCTTCGCCTTGCCCTGCGCAATGAGGTTGTCGAGAATCGTGTTGGCCCGGCCTGCGGTCGTCCAGCCGCTCGCTTCGTCGCCAAGGCCGTGGAACAGGTAAAGAACGGGATACAGGGTCTTGGCCGACGGATCGTAGCCGGGTGGCGTGTAGACGTAGAAGTCGCGGTCATCCCCGATCAGTGCTGAGTGGTAGAAATGGTGGGTGATCGTGCCATGGGGCACATTGGCCGTTTCCCAGGTTAGGGAAGGGGGGCCGGGAACGTGGACGAGGGTTTCAAAGCCACCGGTCACCGAGGGCTTCACCATTGGATTGGCCGGGTCCGGCATAGAAACTCCATCGACCACGAAGCCGTAGCCGTAGTAGTCGGGTTCAAACGGGCCGACCGTCGCGCTCCAGACGCCCTGTTCGTCCTTTGTCATCGGGGTACGGCCCCCAAGGGTCACAGTCACAGCGTTTGCCTGTGGGGCCCGGAGCCGCAACGTTACGCGGTTGTCCGGTCCGACTTCGGGCGATTTCACCGGCGGGCCGCCAAATCCACCCCTTCCAGCGCCTGCTGGAGCTTGGGCCAACAATCCGGTCGCGATTGCTGCGGCGAGTAAAATGCCGGTCGATATTGTTTTCATTGGGACTCCTTGTTTTCCATGCCGTTTCCCGTGTTCCACGTTTTTCAATCTCCGGCACATATGCTATCACCGGAACCGCAAGGGTATTGGGTGGGATAATTCCCGAAGATGCGTACCCCTTCGTTCGTGCTTGTTTCCGCAGCTCTGGTTGGCAGCGTTGGTTTTTCCGTACTGCGAGCACAGGATTCCAGGATTGTAGCGGAACCTGCGTTTCCCGCAGCCTGTGCGTCGTTGGCGGCTGCGGCGGGAGCTGGGGAAGCCCAGCTGGACACTTTGCGGATCCAGCTTGCCTTGGACGCCTGCGAGCCGGGTAAGGCCGTCGTCCTGGCAGGATCGGCTGCGGGCTCGGTGTTCGTGTCGGGGCCGCTCCATTTGCGCGAGGGGGGCACGTTGCTGGTGGCGTCCGGTGTCAAGCTTCTGGCATCCAGGAACCCCCGGCTGTATGACCGAGCGCCCGGTGTCTGCGGGACCATTACCGACAAGGGCCACGGATGCATGGCTTTGATCAATGGAGACGGCGTTTCCGGTGCTGCGGTGATGGGGGACGGGGTGATCGACGGGCAGGGCGGGGAAACGATATTGGGCCAGCAAGGCAGTTGGTGGGACTTGGCTGAGCAGGCGCGGAAGGGCGGGAGCCAGAACAATCCCCGTCTGCTGATCCTCAACAGGTGCGACAACTTTGCGCTGTACCGGATTACGCTCCGCAATTCGCCGAACTTCCACGTATCGTACAGCGGTGGCAATGGTTTCACTGTTTGGGGCGTCAAGGTCTGGTCCCCTCAAAAGGCGCGCAATACCGACGGCATCGATCCGGGTAATTCCACCAACGTCACAATCACCCACAGTTTCATTCACACCGGGGACGACCAGGTTGCCATCAAGGCAGGAAAGGGCGCGCCGACCACGAACATGACCATTTCGGACAACCACTTCTACACCGGCCATGGAATGTCCATTGGCAGTGAGACCGACGGTGGGGCGAGCCGGATCCGGGTTAGCAACCTCTCGATCGACGGAGCGGACAACGGGCTGCGGATCAAATCCAATTCCAGCCGCGGCGGTCTGGTCCGCGATGTTGTCTACGACGGTGTTTGTATCCGGGCCACCAAGAATCCGATTCTGATGGACACCAACTACTCGTTTTACGGGGAGGCACGGGACAAGATACCTGAATTCAAGGACATCGTCGTTCGCAACATTCGGGTCGAAGGCGGCGGCAAGGTCTCGTTGAACGGTTTTGACTCCGGCCACAGATTGGGAATACGTTTTGACAACGTCGTCTTCGACAATCGGGAGGGGAGCAAGGTCGTCTCGAAGGAGGCTGACATCGCAATGGGTCCAGGCCAGAGCAATCTTGAGGTTGCCGGACCGAACGTCCGTGTCTCCGGGACGGCCGGCGAGTCCCGACCCAGGTCTTGCGTTGACGCGTTTCCACCATTCCCGGAGACAGGTTCCTAGCGTTTTCATTCCAAGGTCACGCTCCGCAAGCCCGCAACATTCCAACGGCGCGCGATGCCGATTTGCGGACGTCCGGGTTGGGGTCGACCAGTAAGGGTTTCAGCAGCGCCACGTTCCTCCTTTCCCCCAGTTTGCCGATAACCCAAGCGGCGGCAGATCGGAACCTCGGGTGCATATGGGTGGCAAACCCCTCGATCTTGGCCAGACATCTAGGAGGATCTATTCCATGGATTCCGTAGAGTGCATTCGCCGCGACCCGGTGGTGGAGGTCCGTCAAGGCTTCGTTGAAAATATCCGCGACGTCTTCCGGCTTGCGGCCCCATAAAATCTCCACCGCGTTGGCCCTGACCCGTGCATCCGGATCGCGCAGAAAATTTTGCAGGAGCGCCATGCTGTCAATCTTGCCCCCAAGGACAAGTACCGCCTTGGAGCGGACGCGGGAATTCTGGCAACCCAGTGCCGCCCGCATGACGGCTTGGAGTCTTGGCGCCGGGGCAATTTCCTGGATGATCACCAGGGTCCGCTCCACGACGCTGATCCTCGCGGCGGACAGTAGCCAGTATTCATACAAAAATTGCGAGATCTGCATGTCGTAACCGATCCGCTCGGCTGCCCGCCTTCTTGCGATGGACAATGCGGTGTCTTCGGGTATCTTCCCCGGGTCGCAGATGTCGGGCATGGCTATTTCAACGGGAGGTTTCACCACGAAGCTCCATCGGCAGGATGCGCCAAAAACTTTAGGGTTGGATGTGCGACGCGGGTTTGGGCCGTGATCGCCCACGCACGCGCTATCATCAGAAGTTGGCCAGTGTTTTTGGCGCAACGGGACGGGGCTGCCAACCGTCCAAAAGCCTTCGGAACGCCCAACGGAATTCGCCTCGAATGAAGATTCTTCAGTTTTCCAGCACCCTGCTGCTTGCCAGCGGCCTCGCCTTCGCCCAGCAGTACACAGCTTCCACGGTAGCGGGAATTCCGCAGGTCCAGGGATACTTTGGCGACGGAATTGCGGCGACGAGTTCGCAGCTTTACAAGCCCACCCGGCTCGCCCTCGACAGCAAGGGCAATTACTACATTGCGGATTTTTACACCAATGTGGTCCGCATGGTGACGCTCTCCACGGGCAATATCACCACGGTAGCCGGTTCCGGCACCCCTGGATTCGCGGGCGACAAGGACGTTGCGACCAGTGCCAAGTTGACCCAGATCTATGGCTTGGCCGTTGACTCTACGGGCAACATTTTCATCTCCGATACCGGCAACAACCGGATTCGCAAGGTGGATCCCAAAGGCAATATCTTTACCATTGCCGGAACTGGAACCCCGGGTTACAAGGGAGACGGAGCTTCCGCCGCAAACGCGGACCTGTGGTTTCCTGCCGGTCTGGCACTTGACTCGGCGGGCAATCTTTTCATCGCGGATTTCGGCAGCTCGACGGTGCGCAAGATCGCGGCGTCAGGCGGCAATATATCCACCGTCGCCGGTACGGGGACGTGGGGCTTCTCAGGTGATGGAGGCGCAGCGGCCAAGGCGAATCTTGCATCCCCAATGTCCCTGGCTGTCGATACCGCCGGAAACGTCTACATCGGCGATGTCGCCAACAACAATATCCGGAAGGTGGGCACCGACGGCAACATTCGTACCATTGCCACCAATGTTTCTCCCCAAAGCTTGGCTGTGGATGCTGCGGGCAATCTCTATTTCGTGGACGGCCTCACGCCGGTCTTGAGGAAGATCCTCCCCAACGGAAGCATTTTGAACATTGCCGGAACCGGTGCCAGTGGTTTTAATGGTGAGACCGGAGCGGGAACCAGCCTGCAGCTGGATCATCCTTCGGGCGTTGCCATCGATTCCTCGGGCAAGATTCTTTTGGCGGACACAAATAACCAGATCGTTCGGCAACTCGCTCCGGTACCGTTCTCGGTCGGAGCCGTGGTCAATGCCGCATCGAGCGTCCAAGGACCTGTTGCGCCTGGTCAGATTGTGGCAATTTTCGGAGTTGGAATTGGGCCGTCATCGACTGCCACCTTCTCGGTTGCGAACGGTGTCGTCGGCAACACCTTGGCCGCCGATCAAGTATTCTTCAACGGAATTCCCGCCCCCCTGCTCACCACATCATCGACTTTGATGACCGCAATCGTGCCTTACGGCATTGCCGGATCCACGTCGGTCGATGTTGCGGTCAAGTACCAAGGCAATGTCTCGGCCACGACGACGTTTCCCTCAGCGGCGGTTGCTCCGGGCATCTTCACGGCGGATTCCACTGGCTCAGGCCAAGCCGCTGCTGTCAACCAGGACGGTACGCTGAATAGCGCGGCGAAGCCTGCCAAAGGCGGATCGGTGATCTCGCTCTTTGTCACGGGGGATGGGCAAATGTCCCCCGCCGCCACTGATGGAAAACTCACCATAGGCCTGGCTGCGACGGTCCAGCCAGTGAAGGTTACTATTGGCGGGTTGCCAGCCACTGTTTCCTACGCAGGTGCGGCCCCAGGCGCGGTAGCTGGACTGACGCAGGTGAACGTGCAGATTCCTGCGGGAGTCGCGGCCGGGTCGGCAGTGCCCGTTGTGCTACAGGTTGGCGGCGTGGCGGCCCAGTCGGGTGTCACGGTCGCAGTCCAGTAGGATCTAACCAACTTCGCTCATTAGACCGAATAAGTTTCCGTCCGTATCACGGAAGAATGCCATCCACAGGTCGTGGTCGGACATTTTTGCCACGAAATGGGGTTTTGACTCGCAGGTGGTTCCTCTTTCTTGGAGTGCGTCGGCAGTTGCCTGGATGTCCTCCGTCTTGTAGTAGAGGATGGAGTTTCCTTGTGGCGTCGGGGTGCTGGTCAGCATCAGGCGCACTGCTCCGCAATTGAAGAATGCCATTCCTGACGCTTCAAACAGGTATTGGAGTCCCAGCGCATCCCGATAAAAGGCAACGGCGCGGGGGAGATCGGCTACTGTGATCGCGATTTGTCCAATCGAAGAGACGAGTGCGTCCATAAAGTTGAGTGTACTTGGTCCAGCTACTCACTCCTTTACGCCTGGTAGCGGGGCCGGAACGGTTTGTAGCCCCGCAGCCCTGTAGGCCAGGATTAGCGCGCCCATGGCGGGTGCGTGGTCGGGCGGGGAAGTGGTGACCATCCCATCCAATTCGACCAGCGTACGGAACCGCTCCAACAGGATTGCGCTCCGGAAGGTACCTCCGATCCACGCCAGCCGCGACGGCTCCTCCTGCTCCCACAATTGCCTGCGGACAGCCCCTGCCAACATAGCAAGAGCATGCGCCGATTGGTGCAGGATCCCCACGGCCACTGGATCACCCTCCTCGGCAATTCGGTTTACCACCGGTGCCAATGCGGCCACGCGAGACCGGGGCCATTCCGAGGTATAAAAAAGGTGCACCAAAGCGTTTGCGTTTGCAGTGCCGGTTTCCGAAAGGAGTGCCGGGGTAAGCGGAGTTCTCGGTCCCCATCCCTCCTGTTCCCGCAGTGCCGCGCGCACGGCTTGGCGAACTAGGTCGAAGCCTCCGCCCTCGTCGCCGAAGACGTAGCCCCATCCGCCCGCGCGCGCAGTTCTGGACTTGGCATCCTGACCGAAAGCGATGGTTCCGGTCCCTGAAATGACGATTGCGCCTGGACCGCCGGACATGGCCCCGGCAAGGGCGATGTGCCCGTCGTGCGTCACATCCAAGTGTTCCGCTGCCAGCAGTTCCGTGAGCAATCCAGCTTTGTCGTCGGGTCCACCGGACATACCCAGGCAGGCAGCGCGGAATTGAGGCCGGTCGGATTCCAAGCCCGCCATGGCTGCCGCACGTCCCAAACAGTCCCGCATCACACGCAGGAACTTTGGACGCACCTCGGCTGCGCCAACGTGGTTGCACGGTCCTGCAATAGCCCAGCCCCGTATTTTCCCGTCGGTGTCCCCAACTACGACAGTGGTACTCGACTGGCCGCCATCGACACCCAGAAATAGACGCGACGCGGAGGTCACGCGGGCTGCTTCTTTGCGGAAAATGGTCCGCCGGTGTTGGCGACGTCGATGTCGCCCTTCATTTCAGAATCGTCCTTCACCGTGCCCGTGTAGACCAATGTATAGATTGTGCCTTGGTAGTCGACCCTGTAGGAGAACTGGACCTTTTCACCTGTGATGGTTCCGTCAAAGTTGCGTTCGCCCCCTTCGGCGGGCTTGCAGGCTGCGGAGAATTTCTCGCCCTCCTGCTTGATCGCGCAGTCCATTTTCAGCGGATTGCCCGCCACGTTGCCATCGAATTTCCAGTTACCATTGATGTCGGCCGCGGCCAATGGCAGCGCGGTCAGCGCGAGGGCGAGGATCATGCGTTTCATGTTGTTCATAGGCGTCCTTTTGACATGGTAAACGGGGAGACCCCAACGTGCCAAGATAAAACCTGTTTATTCTTCATGACAAATTGATTAGCGAGAGTTATGATTGGGGCATGGAACTGAGCACTCTTCGCGTCTTCCTGACCGTCGCAGCCGAACGCAGTTTTTCCCGTGCGGCGGAAAAGCTCAACCGGACCCAACCGGCGGTTTCGCTCTCCCTGCAGCGACTGGAGGCCGAGCTGGGGGACAAGCTGTTGGACCGGTCCGCCAAGGATGTAATGCTGACCGATGCCGGCCGCACCGTGTACGAGTTTGGGCGGCGCTTCCAAAACTTGGAGGCGGAACTTCGCAACTCGATCGCGGAACTCCGCGACCACTCCGCAGGCCGCCTCGTGATCGGGGCCAACGAATCCACCGCGCTCTACCTGCTTCGGCATATCGAGCGGTACCGGAGCCTCTACCCCAAGGTAAAGGTCCAAGTGCGGCGCAGCTTTTCCAGCCGCATCCCGAATGAATTGATCGACGGCAATCTGGAGCTTGGCGTAATCAGTTATCAGCCGCATGACGACCGAATCGTCACCAACGTAATCTATTCCGACTCGCTGGCCTTTGTCGTTTCCCCCAAACACCGTCTTGCGGAGCGGACGGAAGTACCGATCTCCGAACTCGGGTCCGAGGTGTTCATCGCTCACAATGTGCTCTCCCCCTACCGTGAGATCGTCATCAGGGCGTTCCACGAGGGTGGTGTTCGCCTGAACATGGACGTGGAGATGCCGACTGTTGAAACGATCCGCTGGATGGTGGAGCGCAACGCGGGGGTGGCCTTCCTGCCCCGGATGTGCGTGGAGCAGGAAATTCTCGAAGGCCGGTTGGTGGCTGTGCGGGTCCCCGAGGTTACCGTGGAGCGCAAGGTCTATCTGGCACGACCCTCCCGCCGCGCGCTGAGCTATGCGGGGGAGGCGTTCCTGAAGCTCCTGGCGACTTAGTCGATGACCACGCGGGTCCCTTTTCTGGGACGGCCCATGTCTTGGATTTGGTCGTCCAGCATGGACCGGATTCCCTTCAGAAATTCGACTTTCGACTGGCGGAAGTGGTTGGTGGCGTCCTCCGAGGGGCCAAAGGCACCCATCACGCGCTCCATCGTTTCGCTGGCCTCGCAGAAAGCACATTTCGACTTGGTGTGGGAATGCTCGGTGTGTTCGTTTTCCATCAGACGCTCCTCATGTCAACTACCAGAATATTGCCTTCCATCTTGGCACCGGACGGCATCATGGCGCTCATGGACGTGGGCAGTCCGATGTGGCGCCTCAAGGTGCCAATCTCGATCACCAACTCGTCGTTCTTCTTGAACAGGCCGATCTCCCGTTTGTCTGCGAAGGGCATGGTCAATCTGACTTGGTAGGCATCGCCCTCGCGGGTGAAAGAATAGGGGCGCTCGGTGAGCGTGACGGCTGCTGGATTGCCGGTCTCGCCGTACAAGGCGCTGGCCAGTTCGCCGAGCCGCTCGATTCCAAGCACTTCCCGCCGGAACAGAGGTACGCGCGAGACGGGGATCGGGGAGAAATATCCCTCGATCTCCGCAAGAACCTTCGCCTGCTGGGTACGCCATGTCTGGAAGAACTCGTCCTCGACTTCAACCGGGAGAAGGCGGTTTACCACTACTTGGTCGACGGTGAGGCCATGAAGGGAAAAGTACACGAATGCCCGTTGGGTTTCCCTCAGGACCATTTTTTCGGCGTTGGTTACGAGCCGGACGCTGGTAGTGTGGCCGTCCTCCAGAACAACGTCGATGCCTTGGATCTTCCCGAAAAGGTCTTGAACGTTGTCGAAATAGGACTCCGGGGGCATTTCGACCGGGCTGACCCGGTTGGCGATTGGTCGGATCGCCTTGAGCAGCCGCCGTTCCATGGAGAAGATGTGCTTCATGTACCAATCGAGCGTGGTGGGCAGGCTCACGAATCTGAGGCTCTCCGCTGTGGGTGCGCAATCGAGAATGACGACGTCGAACTGGTTGGATCGACGGTACTGGTTGACGTACATGAGGGCGCTCAATTCCTCCATGCCGGGGAAGATGGCCATTTCCTCCGCCTCGACGTCACCCAAGCCGCTGGTGCGGAGAATGGATGTGATGTAGCCGGAGATGGCGTTCCAGTGGCGCTTGATCTCCTTCTGGATGTTGACCTCTTGAATCCAGAGGTTGGGGGCGACCTCGTGCGGCTCGCCCGTGGCGCCGTGGAACAGATTGCCGCCGAGGTCGAAGGAATCGGCCAGGCTGTGGGCGGGGTCAACGCTCATCACCAGTGTCTTTTGGCCGAGGCGGGCGAGTTGGACGCCCGTCGCCGCCGCGACGCTGGTTTTGCCCACGCCACCCTTGCCACTGTAAAGGAGAATTCTCATCGCCCGTTGGATGCCGCGAATGGGCTGAGGGATGGAGAATCCTGGCGCTTGGACTAATTCGAGGCGCGCAGCAGGACCACTCCGTGGGGAGGCACTTTGGCTGTGTAGCCATCCTGCTGTTTCCCGAGATCGGCATGTGTCCACAGATCGCGAAGCTTCTGAGCGCTTTTCAAGCCCGTTGCGGCCCATTGGACGGCGATGTCGGCTTCGATGGAACCCCGGTTGAACAGGGCGATGGCTGTGGCTCCTCCGTCCAAGGGCCGGGCCCAGACCTCGGTCTCGCCCGTTTGTGCTACGCGCCGACCGCCCTTGCCCGCCTTGTCCTGGTCAACGGCGATCACTTCCTTGTTGGTGAGTATGGCGCGGATTTCCGGACTCATGTCCCGGAGATCATTTCCGGCAATCAGTGGTGCCCCGATCATCGCCCACAGGCTCAGGTGGGTGCGGTATTCGATGGATGACATCCCACCGTTTCCAACCTCCAGCATGTCGGGATCGAGCCACCAGCCTGGGCGGGTGAATTGGGCGTTGTCGCTCATTGCGAAACCGAGGGAGGCCATGGATTCCCAGGTATCGCGGATGTCGCCGGTCGTCCTCCAGAGGTTCCCTCCGACCAGGGGCCCCCAATCACCGGCACCGGCCCGACCGTATTGGCAGAGGCTAAAAACGATTTTGCCGCCCGCTTTCTGCAGCGCATCGCCCATCCGTTGGTAAACAGCGCGCATGTCCTCGTCCTTCCAGACGCGGGAGGCGCTGCACCAGTCGTATTTCAGGTAATCGATGCCCCAGTTGGTCCACATCTTGGCGTCCTGCTCCTCGTGGCCATAGCTGCCCGTATAGCCGCCGCAGGTAGTGGGTCCGGGGGACGAATAGATTCCGAGTTTCAGTCCCTTGGAGTGGACATACGTGGCGAGCGCCTTCATGTCGGGAAAATTCGGATTCGTCAGGAGGGTGCCGGATTCGTCGCGCTTCCACTCCCATCCATCGTCGATATTTATGTATTGATATCCGGCATCCCTCATACCGTTGGCGAACATGGCGTCGGCAATTTCCCGGACGGTCTTGTCGTCGATCTTCGTCCGGAACTTGTTCCAGCTGTTCCAGCCCATGGGCGGCGTCTTGGCGAGGCCGTTTGACGGTATGGTCTTCAAGGCAGGCAGGTCGACTTTTGGCAGTTCGGCGTAGTTGACGGAGTCAGCGCGGTAACTGGGGGTCGGCGTGCCGCGTTTGGCGACCAGGTTCGCGAACATGCCGGGACCGCCGCGTCCACGCCCGCCGGGGGCGAGTCCGGGTCCGCCAGGTCCGCCAGGTCCGAAACTAGCGGGAGGGGGGCCGCCTGGACCGCGTCCACCCCTGCCTCCCGTAGGCATTGCGGGGGTGATGTGGAGTTCGTCGCCGACAATCTGGGCGGTCGCCGTCGCACGGGAAATGGTTCCGAAGTTTTCGGTTTCGACGATTAGTTCGACCTTGTCGCCGGTGATCTTCCCGTCCACTATTGGCGAATCGCCGAAAGGCATCTTCTGGACTCCGGTGATCTTGCCGGAGGCATCCATCTTCAGCTCGTAGACGATCTCGATATCCCCCATCATCGGGTTGGTCATTTTGGCGACCCACGTTCCGGCAATGTTGGGCGTTGGGGCTTGGCCGAATAGAACTGCGCAGAGCACTAGGATCGCAGCGGAGACGGTTAAGGATTGAAGGACTCTCACGCTTGGACTCTATCGCGGAGCCCAGCCGGGGTCAACGTAAGAATTGTAAATCTAGAGCGTCTTTAGGAAGTCGAGGTCGGTGTTGCCGCCGGAGATCATGATCCCGACTTTGCCAGCGGCGAGCGGGACCTTGCCGAACAGCACGGCGGCCACCGAAACTGCTCCACTGGGTTCGACGATGATCTTGAGCCGGTCCATGATGTAGCGCATGGCCTCGCGAATTTCGTCCTCGGTGACCAGTGCAATGGCTTCGACCAGCTTTTGGATGATCGGGAAGGTCAGTTTTCCGGGCGATGGCGAGCGCAATCCATCCGCGATGGTGTTCGGCGGCGGAATCGTGACGTGTTCGCCCTTGGCGAAGGACTGGAAGGTGTCCGAGGCCAATTCCGGCTCGGCCCCGAAGACCCGGATGCCGGGCTTGACTGCGGTGGCGATGGTCGCCGAGCCCGCCAACAGGCCTCCACCACCGACGCAGACTACCAAGGTTTCCAGATCCGGGACATCCTCCAAGAGTTCCAATGCCGCGGTGCCCTGACCGGAGATGATCATGGGGTGATCGTACGGCGGGACCAGGGTGCCTCCGGTTTCCGCGAGGACGACTGCCGCGATTGCCTCCCGGTCGTCCGTGAACCGGTTGTAGGTGACAATTCGCGCCCCTTGGGCCCGCGTGGGCTCCATTTTGGATTTCGGAGCATCCTCTGGCATCACGATGACCGCCGGTGCACCAACGTGCTTGGCCGCGATGGCCGTGGCCTGCGCATGGTTGCCGGAGGAGAACGCAACCACGCCTCGCGGGATGTCCTGTTCCGGGATCGAGAGCACTAGGTTCGACGCACCCCGAATCTTGAAGGCACCACCGCGCTGCAGATTCTCGCACTTGAAATACCAGTTGTCTATCTGCATCACCGGCGTGCGGCGGGCGAGGGGACGGATTCGGACAGCCGCCTCGCGGATGGATTGTTCGGTGACCTGCACTGTTAGCGAGCCGTCTCGAATTCCACTTTGTGCTGCTGGTGGAACCGTGCCATGTCCTTGTATTCATGCCAGAGTGTCGCGAAACCGGCCCAGTAGTAGCCACCGACAAACAGCGCCAAGAATGGCAGCGTCAGGTAGTTGTAGGTTTCTATCGCGAACCACATCATGTAGAGGAAATAGGTTCCGCAGAGTAATTCGAAATAGGGAAGTAAGCCACTCTTGCGCTTGTACTTCGTCGCGGACTGCTTCTGGGGCTTGTTGCCTTCGATGGCGAACTTCGGTGTGCGGACGAACGAGCTCTCCACGCCCCAAAGCGCCTCTATGACGCCGCGGGTATTGTTGAGGGTCAGCCCGACTCCGACCATCATCAGCAGCGGCAGGTACGCGAAGCTGCGCTTCCAGTCCTTGGGATGCAGTTCGCGCTGGGAGAGAATGTAGAACGCCGAAATCGACCAGAACGACGCCACGATGAGCGGGAAATCCAGCAACACCATCTGCCACATTCCCATGTAGAAGCGCACGATCATCACCGGCAGCATCAACGCCGAGACCACCACCATCATCGGGTAGGAGATGTTTGGCGTCAGATGCATGAACGCTTCGGCCTTCACGCGGCGAGGAACATCGGACTTGAAAAGCATCGGGAGCAGCTTCTTGGCGCACTGGGTGAGCCCCTTGGACCAGCGGAATTGCTGCACTTGGAAGCCGTACATTTCCACAGGAAGTTCCGAGGGGCACTCGACACCGGGCACGTAGACGAACTTCCATCCCTTCACCTGTGCGCGGTAACTGAGGTCGGAATCCTCTGTCAGGGTGTCGTGCTGCCAGCCGCCGGCGTCGGCGATCATCGATTTCCGCAGAATCCCGGCGGTGCCATTGAAGTTGAAGAAGTAACCGGCGCGGCTGCGTGCGCCGTGCTCAAGCACGAAGTGGCCGTCCAGCAGCATGGCTTGGACTTCCGTCAGGGCGTTGAAATCCTTGTTCAGGTAACCCCAGCGCGTCTGCACCACGCCGACCTTCGGGTCGGAGAAGTGGTGGATGGTGCGCATCAGGAAGTCGGTCGGCGGGATGAAGTCGGCATCAAACACGGCCACCAACTCGCCGGTTGCCGATTTCAGGCCTTCTTGGAGTGCCCCAGCCTTGTACCCTTCTCGGTTGGTGCGGTGGAGGTAGTCGACGGGATAGCCCAAGTTGCGGTAGCGCTCGCAGAACGCCTGCGCGAATTCGTGGGTGTCGTCGGTGGAATCGTCAAGTACTTGGATTTGCAGCAGTTCGCGTGGGTATTCGATCTTGCAGACTTCATCGATGAGGCGCTCCAGCACGTACCGCTCGTTATAGAGCGGCAATTGGATCGTGACCTTTGGGAGTGCGTCGAAAAGCCGCGCGGGCTCGGTGGTCACGTTCTTGCGGTGCTTGAAGTATGTGTATATGGTGTCGAAGCGGTGCAGGCCGTAGACCGAGAGGATGGCCAGCATGCCGAAGTAAGGGATGAGGATCGCCCAGTCGAACCACGCAAGCTGGTGGATTCCGGCAAAGGTGTCGTCGAACATGCCGCGCGAGATCTTCGTCAGCGCGGAGGTGGCGAGAAGCGCAGGAAACCCGAACGATGGATGTGGAAGCATAGATGCTCTTCTGCCATTTTACACCCCCGGCATATAATGGGGCACAAAGAACTGTAAATCCATGAAGTCCGCAATCCTAGTACTGGTCGCCATCCCTCCGCGCGGGGGGGCGCGGTGCGGGACGTCAGCTGAACACGACCCAGACGGGCTTTTCGCAGCCCTTTACTTCCTGCTAATATGTAAAGGATGGCTGAAGCCACTCTTTCCTCCAAGCACCAGATCGTCGTCCCCCGCGACGCCCGCCAAGCGCTCGGGCTCCACCCGGGCGACAAGCTTTTGGTTTCGGTTCAAGGCGACGCCATCGTGATTCTTCCCAAACCTGCCTCCTGGCCTGAAGCCTTGCGCGGCTTGGCAGGAAAGCCCTACCCGCCAACCTATCTCAAAGAGGAGCGGGACGGTTGGGATTGAGCCGCTTGGAGACCTTCCTCCAAAGGCACCGCTTGGTCGCCCTTGATACGAATGTCTTCATCTACCACTTGGAGGCGAATCCACTTTACGTTTCTCTGACGACCGATATCTTCAACTGGCTGCTGGTTCCAGGCAACCGCGCCATCACCTCAACTCTTACTATGGTGGAGGTTCTGGTCCAGCCCTATCGTGAGGCCAACGAAGGCCTCCAGCGTGCCTACTTTGGCCTGCTTTCGCAATATCCCAACCTGTACTGGATTCCCCCCGACCTCCAGATTGCCGACGCCGCGGCCCGACTTCGGGCTGCCCACAGGCTCCGAACACCCGACGCCATCCATATTGCCACAGCCATCCGATCAGGCGCATCCGGCTTCATCTCAAATGACGCGGCCTTGGCCCCCGTCCCGGATATCGAAGTCGGCGTGCTCGACAGCATGCTGATCAAGCACTAACGCAGCGCACCCAGTTTGTGTTCCCCCGCGCCGAGTCTTCAGATGTCTGAGCGTTTGGTGACCGTAGAAGTCTTCTCGAATGGCAGTGTAATATACGAATCGAAGAACCAACCGTTGCAAGCTCAATCGATGGAATATTTCGGGAAATATCTATCTTGCCGCTCCGACAATTTGAATGAAGCGATTTGGTGCCAATCTTCTTTTGCTCAAAGGTGCATCCAGAATCCAGCGCGACTGATCGATGAAGGGTCTATCGGCGCACAGCAAGCGATGATGCCTGCTGCTTTGGTTCCGGGCGTTTCCCCCGCAACGATACTGCCGTGGGTGCCCGACATTCTCGGGGAACATTGGAAATCTGCCAATTCGATGATTGTAGTCGGTACTGCCTACGCCGGGTTCATCCGCGAGTTGTCAGCTAGGGCACGGTGTCTGGATCTGTCCCAGTATGCGCGCCTGGCTAAAGAATCATGGCCAGAATTTCAAGACCATTTCCTTGATGAGGTGGTAGCCCACGACAGCAACTATTACGCGCCAATCGAGACGTTGGTTGCTGGAATTGTGGACTTTTCCCAACTCGCCCTTTTCGACCTGTGCCGCGCAAGCTTCGTGGAACGCGGGAGCGGTCGCGGCCAACGGGCTGACAGCCCCAGCCAGAACAACATTAGGGTTGCCCCCGACCTGTTCTCGGACTACGTGGAATGGGAGGGCACCTTACCAGACGGCAGCGCCTACGGCCCCGGAGTTTGGACGTGGGGCCGGATAGCCGAGTCGAAAGCATCATGCATTGTTGCTTTGGGGCATGTTGCCGAACATGGCCTGTTGCGGATGTTTGCGCGGAAACTTACGGGTTCCACGATCTCGCTGCGGACCCGTCCCGAGATGAGTCCTCGCATCAACCTCAAAAGCAAGAGATGGCCCAACGCTTACGCGAACCGTGGGCAGCAGCTCAGTGCTTGGGATAAAGGAAAAACCCCAGATTGGTGGTGTGTCTCTGGAACTGTGAACGGCACGATCCGTCGATGGTCCGTTTTCTCGACGTACCATCCGGCAAGACCGCGCGACGACGCGTACTATGCCACTGCGCGGGCGCGGTTGAGGGCCATGTGGGAAGAGTCGAATGCTTAGTCGGCAGGAATCGGTACTCCGGCTTTTATAACGCCGCCAGACTGGTGCAGAGCCTGAGCGCAGAGTTAGGGTTACCGGGGGGGAGCAGGTACTGACCTCCTTCCCGCGTTTTACACCCGCGGCATATAATGGGGCACAAAGAACTGTAAATCCATGAAGTCCGCAATCCTAGTACTGTTGACGGCGTCGGCATTGGCGCAGCGCCCAGCCCAACCCCTCCATCTGATCCCGCCCGCCGGGGTGCCTGTCCCGGAAGCCGACCAGCGCGTACTACGCACCGGGATTGACCGGCTCGGCAAGCGTCTGGAAGCGTTGAAGGCGAATCCGCTATATTCCGACGCCGCCATCTTCCAGAAAGCAGTTCGATATGCCTTGGAGGGGAATGAGTTTTTCTCGACCGAGGAGATTTTCCGCGCCAAGGAACTCTTGCGGATCGGCAACGAGCGCGCTGCGGAATTGGAACACGGTACTGCGTCGTGGACGAAGGAGTCCGGTCTTTCTGTGCGCGGATACGTGTCGAAGATTGACGGCAGCATCCAGCCATACGGTCTGGTGGTGCCGACGTCCTACGCCCCCGACCGAGCCCACAAGTGGCGCGTTGACGCTTGGTTCCACGGTCGGAGCGAGATGCTGAGCGAAGTCGCCTTCCTGTGGGACCGCATGCGCACTCCCGGCCAGTTTACGCCACGGGACACCATCGTTTTGCACCTCTATGGGCGATACTGCAATGCCAGCACTTTTGCGGGCGAGGTGGATTATTTCGAGGCTCTCGAGGATGTGAAGAAGCGGTTCAATGTGGATGAGAACCGAATTCTGGTGCGCGGATTCAGCATGGGCGGGGCGTCGGCCTGGCACATCGGGGCGCATTACGGGACCCAGTTTGCAGCTGTCGCACCTGGAGCGGGCTTTTCGGAGACCAAGGATTTCTTCGGGTACACGCGCCGCAACGAGAAGTTGACGTGGTTCGAGGAGAAGCTCCTCCACCTGACCAATGCCACCGACTACGCCACGAATTTTTTCAATGTGCCCGTCGTGGCCTACAACGGCGACAAGGATGGCCAGAAGCAGGCCGCCGACATCATGGAAACCAACATGGCTGCGGAAGGTCTGACGCTTTCGCGTGTGATTGGGGAGAATATCGGCCACGCCTACACGTCGGCCGCCATCGTCCGCATCAACGAAATGATGGACGCGCTGGCGCAGAAGGGGCGCGTGGCGTATCCGAGGGAGGTGCGTTTCACCACTTGGACGCTGAAATTCAACCGGATGCGCTGGGTGGTGGTGGATGGGTTGGAAAAGCATTGGGACCGGGCGAGGGTTACTGCTTCGGTGAAGGACGACCACACCCTGGTGGCTACCACGTCGGGTGTTTCGGCGTTGAGCTTCCAGATGGATGCCGGGGCTGCGTTGTTGAATCCCGCCGCGAAGGTGACGGTCACGCTGGACGGACAGAACGTGACTGTGCCCGGACCGCTTTCGGACGGCTCGTTTGTTGCCCGTTTCGCGAAGGCGGGCGGGAAGTGGGGGCTGGCGTCGGACGACGCGGCCTCTTTGCGGAAGCGCCACGACCTGCAGGGACCGATCGACGACGCGTTTATGGATGCGTTCCTGAATGTGCGTCCGACCGGCACGCCGATGAACGACTTTGTGGGCAGGTGGACGGATTTCGAGCGCGATCACGCCGCCAAGCTGTGGCGGACCCAGATGCGCGGGGACGCCCCGATTAAGGACGATACGGCGGTGACCGACGCCGACATCGCCAGGAATAACCTGGTGCTGTGGGGGGACCCGCAATCCAACAAAGTGCTGGCGCGGATTGCCGACAAGCTGCCGATCCGCTGGACCGCGCAATCGGTGACGGTGGGGGACCGGACGTATCCGGCGGCGACGAATGCGCCGGTGATGGTGTATCCGAATCCGCTGAATCCGAAGAAGTATGTGGTCATTAACAGCGGGATCACATTCAGGGAGTACGCGCAGCCGAATAATTCGCTCCAGGTGGCGTATCTGCCGGATTATGCCGTGGTGGATTTGACGACTCCGCCGGATGTGCGGTGGCCGGGGCGCATTGCGGTGGCGGGTTTCTTTGGGGAGAAATGGGAGTTGTTGAAGGGGGATGGCCAGTAAACGGCCGCACCTTCAGACATCAACCGTTCGCAAACGGAATTAGCGGGGTCTCTACTTTTTGGAGGG
>CAIYDY010000164.1 GCA_903925015.1 uncultured Acidobacteriia bacterium | reverse complement strand
TGAGGGCACGCTGGCATTCGATCTGAACAGCGCCAGCATCGTGAGCCAAACACCGGGACGGATGGTTGTGAATGTTCCGGGGGCGCAGACGGGCATCTTCCTGATGGTGACCGCGACCAACCCGGCCAACCCCATCCGGAACATCCGCTTCATCATGCCGGGCTTTGAGAGCACGTATTTGACCCAGCCCTTCCACCCGCTGTTCTTGAGCCGCCTACAGGGCTACAAGGCCTTGCGCTTTATGGAATGGGGCCTGATCAATGGCTCCACCCTGCAGAACTGGGCGGACCGACCGCAAACTGCCGACTACAGTTATGTTTGGCGCGGCGTTCCGGTGGATGTGATGATCCAGTTGGCCAATGCGACGGGCCTCACGCCGTGGTTCAATGTCCCGGCCCAAGCTTCCGACGACTACGTGACGCAGTTGGCGACTTTGGTCAAATCGAAGTTGAAGTCCGGCCTGAAGTACTACGTGGAGTATTCCAACGAAACTTGGAATGGGGCTTTTTCGCAGAACGGGTACATGAAGGCGCAGGGCCTGCAGCTGGGTTTGAGCGCGGATCCGACGCTTGCCGTGGCGTATTACACCGCCTATCGGTCGGTTCACATTTTTCAGCTGTTCCGCAATGTTGTCGGAACTTCGGCTCCGATAGTGCGGGTGATTGCGTCACAGGCGGCCAACTCGTGGTTGTCGGACCAGACCTTGGGATTCCAGAACGCCTTCGCTAGCGCCGACGCGCTTGCCATTGCCCCCTATTTCAATTGCAGCGATACTGGTGCAGGTGGCTTCGGGATGCTGGGCGACCCTGCGACTGCGGCGCTGGTGGATGCGATGAGCGTGGACCAGGTGATCGACGTCGAACTGGCGCACATCAACGGCTGCACCCTGGCTGCGATGACATCCAATTCGGCGGTTGCGAAGAAGTACGGGTTGTTGATGGTAGGGTATGAGGGCGGCCAATCGTTGGTGGGTTTCAACGGAGCCGAGAATGACGCGATCATGACAGGTCTGTTCAAGGCCGCCAACCGCAGTCCACGCATGACCGCTCTGTACACCCAATACCTCAACAATTGGGCGGCAGCAGGCGGAGATCTTCTGATTCACTTCAACGATGTTTCGGCGGAGACAAAATACGGCAGCTGGGGTGCACTGGAGTATCAGGACCAGGATCCGGGAACTTCACCCAAGTACCAGGCTTTGATGAACTTCTCGACCCTGCACCCGTAGTTCTGACGGCCTAGCGGTTTTCCAGTGCTTTGGCCAGAAGGCCGGGGAGTTTCTCCGCGAAGACCGATCTGGCCAGAACCACTCCGCAACCCGCTTCGAACGCTAGGTTTTTCAGATCGACTCGCACGTGGGGCACGAATCCGACCGTGGTGACACCGGCCAGTTCGGGGTTGTCCCGGATTGCCTCCAGAACCGCCACCGGAGTCCCGGAACCCAAGTTCAGGTCCAGCACGACTACTTTCGGGTGGGCTAAGAGTCTGGCCATTGCAGATTCCGGCGTACTGGCGAAAACCACCGGTATGCCTAGCTTCTTCGCCATGTCCCCGATTTGGACGGAAAATATCAAATCGGAGACCACGGCCAGGATCACTTTGCGCCGCCCGGCGTGGTGTTGGCCGCCATCTCGTCGAGGAGTCGGCCAGCCCCATAGAGCTTGCGCATCACTTCCGTCATGGCGCTCGTGGTGACCGCAACCGCCCGGTTTACTTTTTCGTTGTAGACGAAATCGCCAACCAACGACTCGATATTGCCGTCGAAAATCAGACCGACCAGTTCCGCGTTCCGGTTGACTACCGGGGAGCCCGAGTTGCCCCCGGTGATATCCGCGGTGGAAACGAAGTTGAACGGAATCGAAAGGTCCAGTTTCGACTTGCCCTGCACATAGCGGGCGGGCAGGGCGTAGTCTCCCTTGTTGCCGAACTTGGCGGAGTGCTCGTACAACCCGGCAAGATTTGTCATGGACGGGATTTTCACACCGCCGGATTCGTAGCCGGCCACTTTGCCGAACGAGAGCCGCAGTGTGAACGTCGCATCCGGATAGGTCTCGGTACCGTAGGCAAGGAACCTAGCCTTCGCCAAGACCTCCGACGCCTTGCGCAGCTTGGTTTCGACATTCTCCTCGTTCCATTTGATCGCTTCCCGGCGCAAGGGGTCGAGGCGGCGCTGCAGCACGATCAATGGGTCGTCCGACGCCTCGACCGCTGTTTGGCCGCCATCCACGAGCTTCCTGCGGAATGCCGGATCGGTCATTTTTGTGGTGCGGAGCCAATGCTCGGCGGCTTCCTTGGGGTTCCGTCCGTCGAGGAAGGCCTTCACAAACGGATCGCTCGGGCCCATTTCCTCCAAGTCGTGTTGAAGCGCGCCCGCCATCCGGGCAATTTCCATCTCGAGGTAGACCGGGGCCGGAGAGAACATGGTGTATCTCAGGGATTCCAATTGCGAATCGTGGTAGCCGGGCAGGCGTTCACCGTCCGGGCGTTTGATTTCAGCCACGTACATAACGATGTCCTCGGCAAGCAGGCTGTGTTCAGAATTGGGCCGGTGGAAAAAGCGTTCCTTGGCGCGGCTGCGGGCCTTTTCCACGGTGGCTGCGATGTCATCCCAAGCGGTGCCGTAATCGATCTGCCAATGGGGGTTGGCCTTGATCTTGGCCTTGAAGTCCTCTTCGGACTTCTTCTTCGCATCCATCACTTCGGCATCCTGCAGGCCCTTGTACCGGCCTTCCATGGCCTTGAGGCTGTTCTGGAGGCCGAAGATCTCTTCGAGTGCCTGCCGCTTCTGCTCGGGTCCACGGGCCGAGTAGGTTTGGAGGATCTCGATCCTCCGCTTCAGCATCTTGATGAAGTTGGGCTCGACCAAGTCCCGCTCCATCTGGAGTTGGGCGTAGGTGTCGAGCCGTTGTGTGGAACCAGGGTGCCCGGAAACGAAGACCAGTTCGCCGTCCTTGGGTCCGGCGGCATTCCACTGCAGGTATTCACGGGTGAGAATGGGCCGACCGTCCTCATAGACCCGGAACAGGGCCATGTCGAGGTCGTACCGGGGATACATGAAATTGTCGGTGTCGCCGCCGAAAAACGCGATCTGCTGTTCGGGCGCGAAGACCAGTCGGACATCTGTGTACTTCTTGTAGCGGTAGAGCCAGTACTCGCCGCCTTGGTAGAGGGGCACAACGTCGCAACGGAGGCCCGTTGCGGAATCGCACTCTTTTTCGAGAGCGGCGATGGCTTTGCGGCGGGTTGCAAACTCTTCGGTTGGTGTTTTCACGCCCTTCATCGCCTCATCAATGCGCCAGGTGATGTTTTCCGACGACATTAGGACGTTCACCTCCAAGTCGGGTGACTTCATTTCCTCGGCTTGGGTTGCCGCATAGAATCCGTTCTTCACGTAGTCATGCTGGGCCGTGGAGTTCTTCTGCAGTTGTCCGAGTGCGACGTGGTGGTTGGTCAGCAGCAGCCCCTGCTGGCTGACGAAGGAGCCCGAACCGCCGTCGTTGAGCCGGACGCTCGCAAGGCGCAGGTGGGAGAGCCACGGCTTGTTGGGAACCTTGAAGTTGTACTTCGACTCCAGCTGTTTGAGCGGCGGATTGTCGTATGTCCACATCCCTTCGTCGGCAATCGCGGCGATTGCGGCAAGGGTGACAAGTGCTGCGGCGTACGGAATGACTCGGGAAAATCGCATGGGAACCTGATACCCATGTTACCGGAACCGCAGGGCTGACATAATTGGAGGAATCTGCCGGTTTCCGGCGTCCAACCAACATGCGCACGTTTCTCGCCAGATCGCTAGCTCCTTGTTTGTTTTTGATGGTTGGGGCTGTTGTACCTGCCTTAGCCGTAATTCTGCCGGAAACGATCGGACATTGGCAGCGCGGCGAACCTGGTCCGGCGGCGGTGCCGGATCCGAAAATTTGGGCGGAATATGGGCTGAAGGCATCGGAGTCAGCACCGTATTCCGACGCCGGCCAGAACTTCAGCATCCAGGCCTACAGATTCGCCGACGGGACTGGGGCCATGGCCGCCTACGACCAAATCCGTCCAGCGGCTGCACGTCCGGCGCAGTTGATGGGCTTGGCGGCTGAAGACGACCACGACCAGTATGTCGCGGCGGGAAATTACTTGTTCATCTTCAAGGAGTACCGGATCAAGCCGGAGGAGCTGAGCCACGTGGTTGCAACTGTTCCCAACTATGCGCACTCGCCTCTGCCGACACTCCCGAAATATCTGCCTGCCGGATTGGTGGTAAATTCGGAACGGTACATCACCGGCCCCGAGAGCTTGGCCCGGTTTGTGCCGACGGTTCCACCCAGTGCGATTGGGTTTCACTTCAGCGCCGAGGGCCAGTTGGCTCAGTATGGCAAATCTACGCTGCTGATATTCGCCTATCCGACCATGGAAATGGCCCGGAACCGGTACGCCGCGATTCAGCAGCTTCCAGGCGTTGTGGCCAAGCGCACGGGGCCGTTGATGGCTTTCGTGCTGGGATCGGAGTCTGCCGACGACGCCGAGCGGCTTCTCGCGCAGGTGAAATACGAGGCGACTGTCACAGTGGCCGAACACCCGCCGACCGCGAAGGACAATCCCATCAACCTGTTTTGGAACATCTTCAAGCTGTGCCTGGTGATTATCGGGTTCTGTTTGATGGCCGGCCTCGTGTTCGGCGGGATCCGACTGGCAATGACCCGGAGCGGATACACCAGCCAGGACGAGACCATCTCGCTCCACCTTTCCGACCGCGGGTAACGGGTTAGTCCCTCGCCGCCTTCAGCGCTTCGATGGCCGCACCGCGTGCTCCGGCAGTATCGCCGTTCGGCATGATCCGAATCGGAATGTCCGCCTGTTCGGCGCGTTGGTGGGGCATGCCTTCCCGGATTTGCTCCACGAACCACGCTTGGAATTCGGGCCCCGTTTCGATGGCACCGCCGCCAACCAGCAAGGCGTCGGGGTCGAAGGTGTTGATCATTTCGTCGAAAAATAGGCCGAGCGCGTGCGCTTGGACGCGGAAGACTTCCATGCACAGCGGGTCGCCCGCCTCCGCCATCCCCCGCACCAGTTTGGCGGCCTTGCGTGTGTCTCCCAATTTCGCGAGTTCGTGTTCCGGATGGCGGGCGAGGAAATATGGCAACAGGGTCTTGCCGATTGCGGTCAGCGAGCACATCGACTCCAGATCGCCCGTGCGTCCACAATTGCACTGCGGCTCGATGCCTTCGATGCCCGCAATGCTTTGATACGGGATCAGGACGTGTCCCAATTCGCCGCCGAAACCCTTGCGGCCGCGGATCACCAGGTTGCCCTCGACAATCACGCCGCCACCCAGGCCCGTTCCCACGATCGCAGCGACCGAGGTCGCCTTGTTGTGGGCGCCGAACAGGACGTAGTGGCCCCACAGCGCTCCCGCGTTGCCGTCGTTCAGGTACGAAACGGGCTTGGCGAGCTTGGCTTCCAACGCGGCCCGGATATCGAAGCCGGACCACTCCGCGTGGACGAAATTGGTGGAGCCCTTGGCGCTGAAAACCCCGTTGGCGCTGGCAGGGCCGGGAGTGTCGAGGCCGATCAACGACACATCATCAATCGAAATACCGGCGCGCGCCGCGGCAATTTCCAAGCCGTCCGCAATCTGTTGGAGGCAAATTGCCGGACCCTCCCGCGACAGCGCGGGGTGTTCGCAAAGGCCGTCGATTAGAAACCTGTCCCCGTCGAGGAAGGTGTAGTTTACCGCTGTGCCGCCCAAGTCGATTCCAGCTGCGATAGCCATTATCGCCAGCTTACCAGCACCGCCCATTGCAATGCCCGATACAATGGAGGTTGCATCCCCAAGTGATTGTGGTCGGCGGTGGACTGGCCGGCACGGAAGCTTCCTGGCAACTCGCCCAACGCGGCATTCCCGTGCTCCTATATGAAATGCGTCCGGTCCGCACCACCGACGCGCACCTGACCGACCGGCTTGCCGAACTCGTCTGCAGCAATTCGCTCAAGAGCGATCAGCATCCTTCGGCCTCCTGGCTCCTGAAAGAGGAGTTGCGGCGCTTGGACTCGCTGTTGATGCGTGCAGCCTCCGAAGCCCGCGTGCCGGGCGGCCAGGCGCTCACTGTGGACCGCGAAGTCTTCGCCGAGAGGGTGACGGATGCCATCGAGGGCCACCACCTCATCGAAATTCGACGCGAGGAATTGCATGAAATCGACCCGTCGCGGCCCACCATTGTTGCCACCGGTCCGTTGACCACCGGGGCGCTGGCCGAAAGCATCGCTCGCATGACTGGGTCGGGAAGACTATATTTTTACGACAGCATCAGCCCGATTGTGGATGCGCACACGATTGACCACTCGATTGTGTTTGCTGCATCTAGGTACGACAAATCGCTGGATGGCACAGGCGACTACCT
>CAIYDY010000163.1 GCA_903925015.1 uncultured Acidobacteriia bacterium | reverse complement strand
GGTCATTTCCGGCGCCTGTTTTTTCGGGAGATTTTCTTGAAACTGGTACGGCTGGGGTGGTTGTTGTGGGTCCGGGGCGTGGGTGCCGGGCTTGGCTTGGGTTCGATTGGCTGGATTTCGGGCGTGGGCACGGTTTCGGGGTTGGGTTCCGGGGCGGTTTCGGTGACGGTTTCTGGAATGACATCGGTGAGGGGTGCGGGGATGGCTTCCGGGATGGCTGGGACCGAGGGGCTTGGGTTCGATTGGCAGGATTTGCGGTAGGCGAGGAGGGCCTTGACGGCGCGTTCGTAGGTGCGGGTGTGGCGGGCCTCGTAGCGGTGGAGGAGGTCGAGGGTGTGCTGTTCGGCGGGGTTGGCGACGAAGCCGCGGAAGATGAAGTCGTAGGGGGCATCGAGGGCGGGTTGGGTAGGCGGCAGTCCGGCGGTGCGTTGTTTGAGGAGGAGGTGGCTGATGCCGGCGGTTTCGATGGAGAGGCAGCGGGAGCGCCGCCAAATGGACATGGCCATGGTGTCGACGAGGTTGCGTTCGTGTTCGTCGATGGGGTTGAAGGTGTCGTAGAGGTCGGCACAGAGGTAGACGAAGGAGTCCGAACGTTCGCCTGTGGCTACGGTGAGGGCGGAGAGGAGGCCGTGGCGGGTGGCGTTTGCGGCGGAACGGGCTTTGCCCTCCTCGGTGGTGGGGCCATGGGATTTGGCTCCGTTGAGGCGGGAGGCGGCGATTTGGGCCTCGGAGCGGGGCTTGGGGGTCTTGGTTTGGGTGGTTTCTGTGGTTTGGGTTGAGTTTTCCATCGCGCGTTGAGATTAGCGCGGGCGGGGGTGGAAAACGAACCACGGGGTCTAGTAACTACGGTTGTGGGAGAGGCGGTTTGGGGTTTGGTTTGTTGGGGTTGGGGGAAATTTTGGTTTGGTGAAAATAGTTGTGATCGGGGATGCTGGTGGGCCGGACATCCGGTTATGGCCGACTGAAAGTCAGCTGCGGCGAAGAATCTCAGCCCTAAACAAGACAGTCAGGTGTCCAGGCGATTTAAGTGCTTTGGGATGAATTGGTTGGAGACTATTTTCGCCAGTTTTGGCCAGCAGTCAAGTAGTATGATGGGGAACGATGGCTTCCGATGCGCTGGATTACATCTCGATAGAAGGATTCAAGAGCATCGCCAGTATTGAACGGCTGGAGTTGCGGGCGATCAACGTTGTGATCGGGCCGAACGGGTGTGGAAAGTCGAACTTTATCGGTGTGTTCTCGTTCCTGCACGCGATCCGGGAGGGGCGGTTGGCCGAGTATGTGGCCCAAGCCGGGGGAGCAGAGAGGATTCTGCACTATGGGTCGAAGAAGACGCCGCTGATGCGGCTGCGTCTCTCGTTCGGCAATGGCATGAACGGCTACGGGATCGAGCTGGGGCCAACGGTTGAGGATGGCTTGTTTCCTTTGACAGAAACCGCGTATTACCAGGGAGCCGGTTACAACCAGCCGTACTCCACCGGGTTACTGTCGCGCAAACGGGGAAAAGAAGCCGGAATCAGCAGCGAGGACCTGAAAGGCACAGCCGCATGGGTTCGTGCCCGACTTGGGAGTTGGCGAGTCTATCACCTGCACGACACGAGCGGATCGTCTCCCATGCGCAAGACCGCAAAGGTGGACGACAACGCGTTCCTGCGGGCCGATGGATCCAACTTGGCTGCGTTTCTCTACCGCCTGAAACATCAGAATGAAGCGTCATACCAGCTGATTCGCGGTACAGTCCAATTGGTTGCCCCGTTCTTCGATGATTTTGAACTCAAGCCGCGCCAACTGAAACCGGATGATATCCGCTTGGAGTGGAGGCACAGGAGGTCCGATCAATATTTCGATGCGTCATCGCTGTCCGACGGGACTTTGCGGTTTATCGTGCTGGCGACGCTCTTTCTGCAGCCGACAGCGCTGCGCCCGTCCGTGATCCTGGTAGACGAACCCGAACTGGGGCTGCATCCGTACGCCATCGAGTTACTGGCGGCGTTGGTGAAGCAGGCCGCCACCGACACGCAGGTGATTGTGTCCACCCAGTCTTCGCTGTTACTGGACCATTTTGAACCTGCCGATGTTCTGGTGGCTCGACGACAGGATGGCGGCACAGAATTGACCCGGCTTGACGCCGAACCCTTGCAGAAATGGCTTGAGGAGTACAGCTTGGGACAACTCTGGGAGAAGAATGAAGTGGGAGGGCGTCCGTCACCGGAATGATATGGCCCGAGTACTGATCCACGTGGAAGGCCAGACTGAAGAGACGTTCGTGAATGAGGTGCTGGGTCCGTACCTGTCGGGTATCGGGTTTACTTCGGTGAGTGCCCGCATAGTGGGAAGCGCCCGGCAGCGGAGTGGCATTTGCGGCTGGCAATCGGCTAGCAAGGGTATCGTGGAACCATCTGAGAACCGGCTGCGTGGTGAGCACGATGGTGGACTACTACGCGCTACCGAAGGTAAAAGATGGCTGGCCGGGGAGGGCTACGGCGAAGGGATCGGCACGGCAAAAGGCAGCGACGGTAGAAGCCGCGATGCTGACGGACATTGTTCAGAGGATGGGGAGAAACTTCCGACCGGAGCGGTTTGTGCCCTATGTGGTTCTCCACGAATTTGAAGGCTTACTGTTCAGCGATTGCGCGGCATTTGCCGAAGGAATCTACAGGCCGGAACTGACGGGCAAACTGCAGGCGATCCGGGACGGGTTTGAGTCGCCGGAGGAGATCAACGATTCACCGGAGACAGCGCCATCCAAACGGATTGAGGCACTTGTTTCGGGTTACCAAAAACCATTGATGGGAGTCCTCGGAATCCTGAACATCGGGCTGGTGCGAATCCGGACCGAGTGCCCTGGATTTAGCGACTGGCTTGAGCGGCTGCAAGCAGCGGCGAAGCTGTGATTGCGGGTACGGACGCGACTGAGTGGCGTGCGACAGGCTACGGCTGCGTGAGCGCGGGGGCGGTGTTGATGGCGTGTTGGTAGTAAACAGGTACACGCTAGGGCTGGCCGGAAGTCGCTGCTTCGATACACTCCAGCATTTCGACCATGCTCAATGTCCGGGGCTAGGGCTGGCCGGAAGTCGCTGCTTCGATACACTCACGCGGGCTGTAGATGCGAACACGAAATCGCTAGGGCTGGCCGGAAGTCGCTGCTTCGATACACTCGAAGTCGGCCGCAAGTATCCCGGAATCCCGCTAGGGCTGGCCGGAAGTCGCTGCTTCGATACACTGCGGACCCGTAAACGGCCTCGATGGTGAGGCTAGGGCTGGCCGGAAGTCGCTGCTTCGATACACTCGGAGAGTACCTATATGTCCCGTCTGTAGCGCTAGGGCTGGCCGGAAGTCGCTGCTTCGATACACTTTGGACTGGCCCCCAAGGCTGAGACAACCGGTTAAGACACTACAGCCCGTTCGATGAAACTTCCTCGACCGGAAGAACTACATTACCGCAAAATGGCATTGGTTGGCGAAGCGGAAGCGGACCCTG
>CAIYDY010000162.1 GCA_903925015.1 uncultured Acidobacteriia bacterium | reverse complement strand
GACTTGCTGGATCGCGCGATCGAGCAATTGGCGGCATACCAGGCCTCGACTAAGATCGATCTGGCGTCTCAACAGGAAGCGTCTGACCTTGTGGCGCTGGCCAGCCGGAAGCCGTCATGACCGTACTTCACCCACTTGACGCTGGCCTCATGGAGGTGAAAGCCGCACCCTCCGGTCTGAGATTTCCGCCGGTCGGTTGGAGGATCACACTACCGTGGGGCTTCGGTTATGCCTTGCAGAACGGCAACGGCCTGCGTGTCTTGATTGACTGCAGTCAGAAAGAAGACGACAGGTGGTGGGTACACGTCTCTGTTTCGCGCGCCACTCGAACGCCGACCCACGAAGACATGGCGCTTGTGAAACGTGATTTCATCGGCGACCGATACGCCTACTCAATCTGGCCACCGACCGACAAGTACGTGAATATTCACGCGCACTGCCTACACCTTTGGGCGATGGTGGACGCGGCGGACGGGAAGATTCTTCCCGAGTTCAGCGAGTTCTTGCCGGTGGTGGGGCGCTCGATATGATTCTCTTCGCGGCCGCCCTCGCCAGCTTCGGCGCGTTCCTCACCCTACTCCGCATCCAGGACCGGCAATCCTCTCGAGAATCCCTCAGGTGTTACCTGGAGTGGCTCAAAAACGGTAGCGATTGGATGAGCTAAAGGTGCATACTACCACCATATGGCAAATCCCCAGATCAATCCTGGACAGTCAGCAGTAGGTGGAGTAAACGGCCAAGGCGCAGGCGGAACGACTTTACCGCTAGGGTCCTTGACCGTATCGATCGACAATTACGCCGCAGCGTTCGTTGCCAAGATTCAGCCGGACAACGCAGCGCAGGCATACTATAACCTCGTCCCGAAGAGCGTACCGGCCGGAACCACGGTAACGGTCACCCTGACGTTCAACGGGACTAACCAAGCGGGCGTGGCGTTGCCGCCAGTGACCCAGCAATTCGACCTGATTGGAGCCCCTTTGCCGCCGCAGGACACCACGCTGGTGTTGAGCCCCCCGAACATCAGCACCCAGTTCGCGACCGCGTCGACCGATCCCGGCAGCGGTACTGTTACCCTGATCTAGTGATCGTCACTATCACAGACGGGCCTGGAGACTTCGAGCAGAGGCTCCAGGCCATTGAGAAGCAACTCGACTTTATCGTCGGTCTGCTGACGCATCGCCCGGTCAAGGTAGTCCTTTCGCTGGGCAAACCGCAACCCCAAAAACCACAGGAGAAATAACCTTGCCAAACTTTCAATTGGGCGACACCGAACAGGTCGCCTATGCAATCACCGTGCTGGACGGAGATTCCAATCCGGCCACGCTCGCGCCCGGTACGACGGTAACGGTAGTGTCGAGCAACACGGCCGCGTTATCAGTCGAACCCGATACCACCCCGGCCGCGGGATCTGTGGCGTCCGGGCTTCTGGTTGGTGGCACCAAGCTGGCGACAGGCGTCAGCGTAACCGCTACAGTAACGCTCCCCGGAGTGTCCGCACCGTTCGTAGCTGTCGATCTAATCGACGTTGTCGGCGGGACCGCCAACTCCATCAGCATCGGACTGAGCGCGCCCGTCAGCCAGACCGCTGCCGCGCCGCCGGCGCCGTCGCAAGGCGCACCGACCAGCTAACCAATGATCCGGCGACTTACAATCGTCTCAATCCTAATCGCGGCGTGCCTGGCTCAGACAAGCGCGCCGCCCATCCTTCCTGCGATCTCCGCGTACTATCGCCTTCCAACCGCACCGACCGGCGGTCCATATCCGTATCAGTGGGTGATTCTCGACCCTCCGCTATCGCTCTACGTTGACCCTTCTGGCAGCCCACATCTAGGCGTGACGCCAACGCCAGGCCCTCCTGGTATCCAAGGGCCAACCGGACCTACAGGCGCTGGCGTGCCGGGCCCGCAGGGACCTCCCGGAACGGTAACCCCGGCTCCGGGAATGGCGCTGATTTCGAGTACGCCTGGTAACCAGACAATCCTGATGGACACGTCGTTCTTCGCCTACCGCGGAGTGGCTCCGACGGTACCCGGCAATTGCGCCGGCGGAACCGGAATCTGGGCTACCGATGGAGCGAACTTCTACATCTGTGTGGCCGACCCTGTGACGGCAGGAAATGTCATCTGGGCTCGCGCGCCGCTCGTGACTACGTGGTAGACTATTTTCGTTTAGCCAAACGTGTTCCCACTTTTTCAAACCCGGCCAGCGTGAACTGGCCGGGCCTTTTTTGGAGGAAGCGTTGAAATGGCCGGGGGACGCAGCCCACTTACACGCCGCCGCCTGGAAGGATTGAAAAGTACCAGGAGTTGAACTGCTGGGGAACCAGCGGGGCGGCTACCAACCGCTCGCCCGCTTCCACTGTTGTCCTGTTTCACGCCACCCAGATTGGTATAATTGACCCGTGACTACCGTCGCACGCCGCAACATCCGCGCGCACCGGTTCAAGGGGCCTCTTCCAGGATGTCCCAACACGGTGCGGCACGCCATCACCAAGTGCAAGGATTGCGCCCGAATCACCAAGACCATCCAGCGTCGCGGACCGATTGGTATAATTCCCCCCAATGACGCGCTTCCGAAGCCTACTCGCCCGCTTCTTTCCTCCGAACGACTCAGCCTCGATTCTTAAACAGGCCTACGGAACCAGCCTGGATCTCCAACGAGAACGCCTCGACACCCAGGCGCGCATCCGCTTCCTCGAAGGGGAGGTTTCGTCCCAGCGCGCGAAAGAACAGTTCAACCGATCCGATTACATCGAGCGCTGTTCGGAGCTTGCGGAGGCGCGGCAAATGGCCGGCAGCGGCCCATGGCTCGTGGCTGAGGCGCGCGGCAAGAGCGCCGGCTCGACTAAAGAGCTGACGACGGCGCTCCGGGAGGCGAACCCGATCATCTCTCAGGGCGCTTATGGAGACATTGAATTAGCCTTGCAAAATGTGGAATGGAAGCGCGAAATCAACCTGTCCTGGCTGGAGTTCTCGCGGTGGGGCATCCAGCAGATCATCCTCATTTCCCGGCTCTACTACATCAAAAACCCCATCATCCGCCGTCTGATCGACGTCTGCGCGCTGTACGTGTTTGGCCGCGGGGTGGAAGTGTCCTCGCCAGATTCCGCGGCGAACGATGTCATTGCGGACTTCATGGAGCGCAACAAATGCACTCTGGGACAGACCGCACTGATGGAACTAGAGGCGCGCAAGTACTACGACGGAAACATCTTTTTCGTGCTATTCCCCGACCCGGTAGACAAGGGCCTTGTGAATGTCCGGACTATCGACGCTGTTGAGGTGATGGACGTAATCACCGATCCGGAGGACACTGACCGGCCGTGGTTTTACCGACGGACCTGGACGCAGCGCGCGTTCAACACCGACTCTGGGATGGTCGAAATTAAAGCAGGGGACGCCTGGTATCCTGCTCTTGGGTTTGAGCCGGCGGACAAGCCGGTTTCTATCGCAGGCGTCGAAGTGCGCTGGAATTCTCCCGTGCTGCACCGGAAGTCGGGCGGTGTGTCTAAGTGGCACTTCGGCTGTCCGAAGATCTATCCCGCGCTTGATTGGGCGAAAGCCTCGCGGAAGTTCCTGGAGAGTTGCGCAACCGTCCGGGAAGCGTTGTCCAACATCGCGGTTATTTTCACGACGAAGGGCGGCCAGCAGGCACTCGAGGGAATCAAGACGCAGCTCGGTACCACGGTGGGGCCGTCCAGTTCGCTATGGGACACCAACCCGCCACCCGTCAAAGGGTCGATTCTCGGCATGGGACCGGGTTCAACCTTCCAAGCGCTCAAAACGCAAGGCAGCGGCGGCGAGCCCGAGGACGTGAGACGATTCCTGCATCAGTGCTGCATGACAGTGGGCGTGCCTGAGACGTTCCTGGCGGATGTCAGCACAGGGAACCTTG
>CAIYDY010000161.1 GCA_903925015.1 uncultured Acidobacteriia bacterium | reverse complement strand
GCCGCCAGCGCCCTCGCGGCCTACGCCGCCGCAGCGGGCATCGAAGCAAACATCTTCATGCCGCAGGACGTGCCGCAGTCCAATTTCATCGAATGCAAGGCCTACGGTGCCAAAGTGACCCTCGTGGACGGGCTGATTTCAGATTGTGGTCGCATCGTCGGCGAACGGAAGGCCGCCGAAGGCTGGTTCGAAATCTCGACCCTCAAGGAGCCCTACCGCATCGAAGGCAAGAAGACCATGGGCTACGAGATTGCCGAGCAACTGGGCTGGGAACTCCCCGATGCCATCTTCTATCCCACCGGTGGTGGCGTCGGCATGATCGGCATGTGGAAGGCCTTCGCCGAAATGGAGGCCATGGGTTGGATCGGCCCCAAGCGACCCAAAATGATCGCCGTCCAGGCCGAGGGTTGCCAGCCCGTCGTCCGCGCCTTCCAGACTGGCGAGCTGGTCTCCCGGTTCTGGGACGGCGCATCGACTGTCGCCAGCGGGCTCCGCGTCCCCAAGCCACTGGGCGACCGCCTGACCCTCCAAGCCGTACGCGAAAGCGGCGGCACGGCCATCGCCGTCTCGGACGAGGCACTGGTGGACGCGGGAATCCGGCTGTCCGAAGAGGAAGGCATGTTCGCGGCCCCCGAGGGCGCGGCCTGCATCGCCGCCGCTGAGCGGTTGATCCAGGAGGGTTTCCTGAAGTCGTCGGAAAAGATCGTGATCTACAACACCGGTTCCGGCCTCAAGTACCTGGAGGCCTACTCGACCCGCTTCCCCAGATCGGCTCCGGGCGAAACCGACAAGCTCGGCGGCCTCATCATCCCGCGCTAGGGTTACTTTACGGGACAGGCACCCGGTTCAACCGCACTTGCGCGGTCGTAGCCTGTCCCGCGTCCACGGTCACGGACTGCCCACTCCCGTATTGCCGCATCCAGTCCGGATTCCCATATTCCACCTGCTGGTTGTCATCCCACGCACCCACGAAATAGCGTCCCGGCGGCAAATTCTTCAGCGTGGCCCGACCATTACCGCCGGTACGCGAGACCGCAATCTGCCGATCGTCCTTGAGCACCAGAACCCAACCGTCGGTGCTCTTGCCCTCGGAATCCTCCACCTGCACATCCAAAGATCCGCCAGTGTCGCTCAGCACGACTTCGAGCAGCCCGGCGGGCCCATCAACAACGACATCTTGGGACAGCACGTCGCGCCCTCCCAACGTGGCGCTCTTGACAAATAGGTTCTGCGGCGGGAACGCCTGCAGCCTGTAGGTGCCAGACGGTACGCCTTGGATAGTAAAAGCGCCCTGCTGGCCCCATTCAGTCCTACCACCGCCGTTGCCGTTGTCCATTTCCCGAAGACTCAGACCGAAATTCGGCACCGTCGGTGCCGGGCTACGGGAATCCGAGTCGAACGTGACCTTCCCCAACAGAGTCATGGCCGGAACCAGCCGCAGATTGACACCATCCACATCCGTCGCCGCAACTTGGAACTGGGTCCGCGCCGTGAGCCGTAGATTGCCCTCGAAATAGTCGACATTGGCCAGATAGGTTCCGGATGCCACACCCGGAATTTCGAAGGTCCCGTCGGGCCGGACACCGGACTGGCGGGCAGGCCCCGTGCCTGCACTGCCGTTCTGCTTCAAGAGCGAAACGGAAACGGACCGTCCCTTCGGCATCCCCGACACCGTGCCGCGAACCTTCACCATCGAAACTCGCGGCAGGGTGAAGTCAACACGCGCCTCGCGCCCGGCTGGCAAATCCATCCCGCCCCGCGATTCAGGGGGCCCCGGATAGCACCCATCGCCGATGCCGTTGCTCGCCGCCCCCATCACGCCGGAAAACGACGCCGGAATCGCGAGCGCGGCCGTGACGCACACAACATATCGGCCCGGCGCGAGCATAGGCACGCGGTATTCACCCAAATCATTGGTCTGCGCTTGGTTGGAGCGTACAAATACACGCCTTCCTTCGACCACTCGACCTACCATCACGTTGACCAGAACATTGAAAACCGGATCGCCCTCGGGATCCAGAACACGGCCTGTGATCACCAGTTGCGGCGTCATTCGAATCACAAATCCATGCGTTGGCGAAGACTGTGAAAGCATCGTTGGACGAAAGGCACCGCCAATTCTGGGATCGCCCACCGTACCCTGCAGAAATCCTGCACGGGACGCAGCAAACTGCACCTGTCCGCATCTCAGACCGGAAAGGCTCCAGTTTCCCGAACTGTCAGAAACCGTTGCACGCGGCGTGGCAACGCCCGCCACGAGAATCTGCGCCCGGACAACCGGTTCGCCTGTCACCGAGTTGACCACCCTGCCGTCCGCAGCGCAGTCTTGAGCAGCGACCGTCTCTTGGCCATGCAAAAGGTAGCAGGAACAAAAATAAGCCAGCGCCAGTCGAACGCAAACCTTCGGCATCACCACAATTATGGCGTCTCAGGATGGGGACAGCAAGGACTACAAGGGAGGAATCAGGCCTTTTTGACGTATGCGGGAGGCATCAGCAGGCTGATGGCATCCGGAATTGTCGAGACCGTCGCCGGCAGCGTGCCCAGCAGCTCGCCATCCGTCTGAACCCGGATCTTCCCGCTTTCAGCCTGCTTCATGGAGACTTCCTTCGCCCGAACCACGGTCACCCCGGGAGTTTTATAAAGACGATTCACCACCACGGACCCGAAGTACTTCAAATAGTCGTACCAGTTGCCATTCTCAAAGAGCACGACCTCGAAGTCGGAATCGGTGAGCCGGATCCGCCGCGCGATCTCGAAATCCCCGCCATAGTTGCGCACGCGGGTAATCAGCGCAAATGACGCTTTGCTCACCACCCCGTCAACCTCTACCGGAAACTGGTCCGTCGCCCGACCCATGTTGGAGAAGCCGCCATGCCAGTAGGCGAGCTTGCCGAAGCGGGCCTTCAGTCCCAGGTCCAAGTCGTAGATGATCAGCGCGTCCAAGCCCACACCCGCCATCAGCAAAAAATGTCGGCGCAGTTGCCCTGGACGGTCGAGGGCACCTACGGAAATCCGGGTCGGCACGGCTTCCAGAAGCTGCCTCGCCGCAAGATCGGGACGATTGCTCAGACCCAACTCATTGGCCAACACGTTGGCGGTCCCTGCCGGAAGTGCGCCAAAGGCAACACGGGAACCGACCAAACCATTCACAGCCTCGTTGATGGTTCCATCGCCGCCCGCCGCCAGAATCAGGTCAAACCCGGCCTCGGCCGCGTTCCGTGCCAAGACCCCCGCCTGATTCGGTCCAGGCGTTGGAAACAAGGTAACGTCGCGTCCAGCAGCACGAAACACGTCCACGGCTGAATCCAAACGTGACCGTTTCGAGCCCCGAAGGCCTCCGGCAAAGGGATTGTAGATGAGGGCGACGCGATGGAGAGGGTGAGAGATAATTGGAGCCAGTCGAACAACACAAGTATAGCGAAATGGTTCCCGCATCCCCAAACCAGCCTGAACTGCCAACTGACGCAGCAGCCGCGCTCCGCCAGCAGATCCGCCACCACGAACACCAGTACTACGTCCTGGATGCGCCTGAAATCACCGATGGCGAGTACGACGCCCTCGTCCGCGAACTCGAATCCATTGAGCGCGACCATCCCGAGCTCGCCACCCCGGACTCCCCCACCAAGCGCGTCGGCGGCAAGCCCCGCGAAGGCTTCCAGAAGATCGCCCACAGTTCGGCCATGCTTAGCCTCGACAACGCCCTCGACGAAGCCGAGCTCCGCGCCTTCGACGCGCGGGTCCGCGAATTGCTCGGCGGCACCGAGTTCCGCTACATCGCCGAGCTGAAAATGGACGGCCTCTCGATGGCCACGCGCTTTGCCGACGGCACCTTCCAACTGGCCGTCACCCGCGGAGACGGCTCCATCGGCGAGGACGTAACTGAAAACGCCCGCACCATCCGGTCCATGCCCTTGGCCGTCGCCGAAACCGCGCACTTCGAAGTTCGTGGCGAGGTCGTGATGAACCGCCGCGCCTTCGAAAGGCTCAACCTCGACCGCGACGAACAAGGCCTACCCCGCTTTGCCAATCCGAGGAACGCCGCCGCAGGGTCCCTGCGCCTCCTCGAAAACATGATTACTGCATCCCGGAGGCTGGATTACTACGCCTATTTCCTCTTGAACCAAGCGGGCTTGCCCATGCTGGACAGCCACGGCGAATCGCTCGACTGGCTGGCGCGCCAAGGCTTCAAAGTAAATCCGCTCCGCCGGATCTGCCCCGACGTCGAGTCCGCCCTCGCATTTTGCCGTGAATTCGACGCCCGGCGCGATTCCCTGCCGTACGAAATCGACGGGGTAGTAATCAAGGTCGATAGCATCGCCCAGCAGGTTGCCCTTGGTTACACTGCCCGCGCCCCGCGCTGGGCCATCGCTTTCAAGTATGCCGCTCGCCAGGTCGAGACCGTCGTCGAGGACATTCTCATCCAGGTGGGCCGCACGGGTGCCCTGACCCCGGTGGCTGTACTCGCCCCCCAAGTCGTTTCCGGCGTGACCGTAACCCGCGCAACCCTGCACAACGAGGATGAAATCGCACGCCTCGGCCTCCAGATCGGCGATACCGTCGTCGTTGAGCGCAGCGGCGACGTTATTCCGAAGGTGGTCCGTGTCAAGGAGTTGGGCTCCAGCCGACGCGAATTCCTGATGCCCACCGAATGTCCCGTCTGCCACGGCCATGTGGTGCGGGAGGAGGGCGAGGCCGCCAGCCGCTGCATCAACGTCAACTGCCCGGCCCGGCTGAAGGAATCGATCCGGCATTTTGCCTCCCGGCACGTGATGGCCATCGACGGTCTTGGCGACGTGCTGATCGAGCATCTGGTCGAGTCCGGCCTGGTCAAGGGCGTCGACGACCTCTACCGCCTCACCCAGGCGGATTTGGAAGCGCTCGAACGCATGGGGCCCAAGTCG
Source organism: uncultured Acidobacteriia bacterium (assembly GCA_903925015.1). GTDB lineage: Bacteria > Acidobacteriota > Terriglobia > Bryobacterales > Bryobacteraceae > BOG-234. The sequence continues at coordinate 2,296 of CAIYDY010000161.1, read as the reverse complement.
GCTGCAAATGTCTGCGCAAACATCGCCCGCTCCAAGCTGATGCCGATGCCCAGGGTTATCGGAGCGCTCGGTATCCGATTCGTGGGCGAACGCACCGCCCAACTCCTGGCCGAGCACTTCGGATCCCTCGATTTGATCGCCAACGCCACCCGCGAGGAACTACAGCAAGCCCAGGAAGTGGGGCCGAAGGTTGCAGAGGCGATTTTCGACTTCTTCCACGAACCGCGCAATATCGAACTCCTCGAAAAATTACGCAGTGAACGGCTAATCTTCACCCATGCCGTGGTCAAACGCGAAGGAGGTCTCCTGGAAGGCCTAACCTTCGTGCTGACAGGCACGCTGCCGAACCTAACCCGCGACGACGCGAAAAAGCGGATCGAGGATGCTGGCGGCAAGGTCTCGGGCTCGGTCAGCAAAAAGACCTCGTTTGTGGTAGCTGGCGCGGATGCGGGGTCAAAACTGGAGAAGGCTGTGGCCTTGGGAATTCCGGTTATGGACGAGACCGGCCTCCTTGGGATGCTGACATCCGGTTAGCCCCTTGACCCCGCAGCCCGGACCGTTATACGGTAACCTAGTACAGGTGGCAGCCCGTCGGCAGCCCCTTGCCGCCGCAGTTTGCACGGCAATTTCGCAAAGAATGATGGTCAACTAAGAAAAATGATTCTTCCCGGCAGCTACCTCTTCACGATTGTTCTGCTCGTCCTCGGCTTGATCTGTTGGGGATCTTGGGCCAACACGTTTAAAAGCTCACACAAGTGGCGCTTCGAGATTTACTATTTCGACTTCGCCTTGGGGTTGCTGATCGCATGCGTGATCGCGGCCTTTACCCTCGGCAGCTTGGGCTGGGACGGATTCCAATTCCTCGATGACATCCACAACGCCGGAAAGAAGCAGGACCTGTACGCATTTCTGGCTGGCTGCGTGTTCAATTTGGCCAATATGCTGATTCTTGGGGCTGCTTCCGTCTCAGGCTTGTCCACCGCGTTTCCAATCGGATTCGGAATTGCCTTGGTCGTGGGAACCGGTTGGAACTACTTCCTCCACCCTGGTGCCAACTTGATGATCTCGGCTCTCGGCTGCGGACTGCTGATCGCGGCAGTGGTCTTCAATATGGTGTCCTTCCGGAACTACTCCCTGTTTCGGCAACTTCTGTACATTCAACAGGGCAAGGCCAAGAGCACCAAGAAGGTGTTCACGGCGACGGCCATCGTTCTGGCCGTTTGCGGCGGATTGGTGATGGGCTGCTACCTGCCGCTGCTGGAGCTGGCCCGCGACCCCGACGTCGGCCTCGGCCCATACTCCGCTGCGTTCCTTTTTTCACTCGCCGTTCTCTTCACCACATTTCTTTACAACCTGTTCTTCATGAACATCCCGGTCCAAGGGCAACCCGTGGATTTTTCGGAATACTTGAAGGGCGAGGCCCGCAACCACTACTTGGGAATCTCCGGCGGTTTCATCTTTGCCGTGGGACTGATTTGCTACTTGGTGGCAGGACGGGCGGACGGCGCAGCTGCCGCGCCCCCAGGCTTGGTTTACGGTGCAACGCAGGGTGGAGCATTGGTCAGCGCCCTGTGGGGTTTGGTGGTCTGGAGGGAGTTTGACGGAGCCGAAACCGGAACCCGGACTTTCATGTCCGTGATGATGGTGCTGTTCCTGTTCGGCGTGGTGCTTGTGTCGATTGCACCATTGTTCCCAACACTCCGGTAGCCCCAAAAGCTGCTATCGCGAAAAGACCCGCTATCCCCATTGGGTGGGATAGCGGGTCTTTTTCTTTCACCCGGCATGGGAAACAGGCTTGGACCTGAGCCAAGGCACAAGTCTCTGCCGAACACCAAAATCGACGATTGATTTGAAGTGGGAACTTGCCGAGAACCGGCAAAAAGATGGTCGGGGCGAGAGGATTCGAACCTCCGGCCTCCTGGTCCCGAATTTTAGGCTTACGCATATTAGGCCATATCTCGGCATATGAGAAAGCCGCCATTTGTTGCCTTTTCAATGGTTTACGAGGATAATACTTTTGAGGTTAGGTATGCCGGGATATGGTCCGGCGGCTTTCTGACGGCTTTCTGGCTTTCTGACGGCTTTCGCAAACCGGCCTCTATCTAAAGGAGCGCCCCAAGATGGCGAAAAGAACTCCCGTTGCCGCTACTCCCGTTGTGGAGAACCCGGCTCAAACCGGCAGACGCCCGGTTGACCTGACCGACAAAGCCGTTGCGGCCCTTCCTCTCGGAAGCGGACTGTGGCGCGATTCCACCATGCGTGGCTTCTACGTGGTCTGCAATGCAGCCAGCAAGTC
>CAIYDY010000160.1 GCA_903925015.1 uncultured Acidobacteriia bacterium | reverse complement strand
CCTCGCGCGCGCGCTTCGCCCAGGAACGCCGGATCCTGGCACTGTTGGAGCACCCAAACATCGCAAGGCTGATCGATGGCGGTGAGGATTCGAGCGGCAACGCCTACATCGTGATGGAGTACGTGGACGGCACCACGATCCTAGACCATTGCAAGGCCTTGCATTTGGGCACGGAGGATCGGCTCCGGCTGTTTTGCACCGTTTGCGGCGCGGTCCAGTATGCGCACCGGAATCTAGTGGTCCACCGGGACTTGAAACCGGCCAACATTCTGGTGGACAGGTCGGGGGCACCAAAGCTCCTCGATTTCGGAATCGCCAAGCTGGTGGACGGCGACGCACTGCAGACGATGACCGGATTCCAAGCACTGACACCGCAGTATGCCAGTCCGGAACAAGTGCGTGGAGAGCCGATCACAACCGCCAGCGACGTCTATTCCCTGGGAGTCGTCCTCTTTGAAATGTTGACGGGGCGCAGGCCGTACGAATTCCCCACGCTGTCGCCGGGGGACATCGACCGCGTTGTGTGCACCGTGCCGCCGGCGGCATCGGGCCTGCCCGCGGACTTGGACCTCATCCTGTCGATGGCGCTCCGCAAGGAGGCTGCGCGGCGGTATGCGTCCGTGGAACAATTCGCGGCGGACTGCAGCAACTATTTGGAGCAGAGGCCAGTGGCGGCACGCCCGGATACTTTCTGGTACCGAACGCACAAGTATGTCCGCCGCAATTGGCTGCCGGTTGGGGCGGCGGCGGCGGTGCTGGTGGCTGTGGCGACGGGCGCACTGGTGGCCATGGAGCAGGCACGGGTCGCGCAATCCCGGTTCGAGGAGGTCCGGCAGCTGGCGCACGCCTTCATTTTCGACTTCCACGACGAGGCGGCGGGCTTGGCCGGATCGACAAAGCTGCGGGAGAAAATGGTGAAGACCGCACTGGTGTACCTCGACAGTCTGGCCAAATCGGCCGGAAACGACCGGGATCTAGTGAAGGAGCTGGCGGCGGGATACCAGCGCGTTGGGGAGGTGCAGGGGCAGCCTTCGTCGGCAAGTCTGGGACGACCGGCGGAGGCAGTTGCCAGTTTCGCGCGGGCCGCCGCCTTCCATGAGCGGGCCGCGGCGATGGATCCGGCCTACAGCCCCACTTTGGCCCAGTTTTACAACATTCAGGCGACGATCCTGCGGCAGACCGGTGATCATCCGGGCGCGGCGGCGGCCATCGCCCGGGCGCAGGTCAACTTCGAAAAGGCGCTACAGGACAAACCGGGCGACTTGTCACTCAAAACCACCTATGCGCTTTCGTGGTGCATCGCTGGAGACATAGAGGAGGACAGAAGTCGGAGCCATGAGGCTTGGATGAAAAACCGCAAATGCAGCGACATGGCACATGCGCTATTGGCGACCGGGAGAACAGTCCAAACCTTGACGATTGCGGAGCGGGCGGCGGCGAGGCTCGGAACATCCTCATTCGCAGTCGGCCACTTGGATGAGGCAAGGACCGCACTCGACGAGGACGAGGCGGTGACAGCGGAATTGATCCGGCTGGAACCGAATGATCCGAGGCATAGGCGGAGCGCGATGCTGCTGGCTCAATCGCGCACCAACCTTTATTGCAACGACGACGCGCCCAGCTATGACGAGCCCGTACCATGCCTGAAATATGCCCGGGAGTACGCGGACAAGGCTAGGCAGTTATCGGAGGCCGATCCAGGAAATGCTTCCGCCAGGACCAGTTTGGCAATCGCCTTGGGACGCCTGGGATGGGTGGAACACCTAACCGACCCCCATGTCGGCGTGAAACACGGTCGGGACTCCATTCGGATCTTCGATGAACAGATCGCCGGGGGCAACCATGGGTTCTTCCTGGCGTCGAGGCGAGCGCGGTCGCTGCGGCGTCTGGCCGAAGAGTTGATGGCGGACGGAAAGCCGGGGGAAGCTGCTCCGATAGCGCGGGAGGCGCTGGCAGCACAGCGGAGTTTTGCCACGCGCGACCCGAACAACTTCCTCGAGTCATTGTTTCTGGCGCGCGCACTGGGAATCTCGGCGCAGGCCGAGGCTGCTACCGGCAACAGCCAGCTCGCCGGAGATCTGTTGATGGAGGCCGAGCACGTGGCTGCGTCGGTGTGGTCCCGAAACGCCGGGGATTTGGGCACACTGAAGCAGCTGTCGGACGCAAGACAGGCGCTGTCGGTTTGGTTCCGGGTGCATGGGGACATCGGGCACAGCCGGGATTGGAATGAGCAGGCCTCGCGCCTTTGGCGGGAGTTCCCCGAGCAGAATCAGTATGTACGGAGGAAATCGACCTAAGGACGAGGCAAGGAGGAACGGCTTGTCCAAAAGATCCAGTCGCTGCCCATCGCTTGAGTAACTTTGACCGGCGTTGTACGATTGAATTCCATGGGGACCAATGGCGAAATCACACAGCTGCTCTCGGCGTGGAGCCACGGCGACCACAAGGCTTTGGACGACCTGATGCCTGTTGTTTACGGCGAGCTGAACCGGATTGCGCGGAACCAGTTCCGCAGCCAGGCACCCGGCCATGTGCTGCAACCGACGGCGTTGATCAGCGAAGCGTTCCTGAAGCTGGTCCCGCTTGCGGAACGGGAGCGCCCGGAAGGCGAGACGGCGTTCCAGGACCGCAACCATTTCTTCGCGATAGCGGCAATGGCGATGCGCCAAGTACTGGTGAACCATGCCGAGGCAAACCTCGCGGGAAAGCGGGGATCGGGACAGATCCACGTGCCAATCCATGACGTGGACCCCGCGATGTTGCAGGAAGCGCGCAGTGTAATCGCACTGCACGACGCGCTCGGGACACTGGCGGATGTGGATCCACGCAAGGCCAAAGTGGTGGAATTGCGCTATTTCGGCGGCATGAGCATCAGTGAGACGGCGGCGGCGCTGGGGATCTCCGAGGCAACCGTGACTCGCGATTGGCAGTTGGCCCGTGCGTGGCTGGCAGCGGAGTTGGGGGCGAAGAACGAGGCTGCGTCGGAGGCATAGCGGCAATGCCCAGGCTGGTCAGCGCTCTACTGTTTGCGGGCTGCATCGCAGCCATTTCCGGCGAGTCCACGGCAACGCGGTTCGATGTAGCCACGGTCAGAAAGAACAAGACCAAGGCGTGTTCGGGCCGATGGGATTTCAGGACAGAGCATGGCACCGTGACAGCCGAAAATGCACCCCTCCTCCGAATCATCAGTCGGGCATACGGGCTGACCGACGACCGGATTTCGGGACCGTCATGGTTGGACTCGGAGTGCTACGACATCCATGCCAAGGCTGGCCCAGGCACACCGGAATCAGAACTGATGCCGATGTTGGTTGCGCTGCTGCAGGAGCGGTTGCACATGGTTGCCCGCCATGAGGAGGATCAGCGCCCCTTCCTGCGGCTGGTTGTGGACGCCGGCGGCACAAAACTGCGCAATTATGGCGAGGCCGCTCCAGCCACACCCATGAATACGGATAGAAGAGTGGTCTTCATGGCCCGCCACATGCCCGATCTTTGCGAGCGACTCGGAAAAGTCACCGGTCGGCCCGTCGTGGACAAGACAGGTTTGACCGGTGACTACATGATTGTGCTGAGCTACCTTCCCCTCGGCCTGAACGGGAGCGAAGATGGTGGATCGGATATCGTCACCGCCGTTCGGGAGCAGTTGGGACTGCGGTTGGAGCAACAGCGCGGGCTGGTCGATATTGTGAAGGTTCTGGGAATCGACAAACTGCCCACTCGGAACTAGCGCTCGGTCTATGCGGCCGCCCCGGCCCGTTCCCGGTGCTCGAACCGGACGCTGACCAGCTTGGAGACACCTTGCTCCTGCATGGTGACGCCGTACATGGCCTGGGCCGATTCCATTGTTTTCTTGGAGTGCGTAATCACGATGAACTGAGTGTCGGTCGCCATCTCCGCCAGGAGCCGGGTGAGTCGTCCGATATTTGCCTCATCGAGAGGGGCATCGACTTCGTCGAGGACGCAGAACGGGCTCGGCTGGTACTTGAAAATCGCCATGAGCAGGCTGAGGGCCGTGAGAGCCTTTTCGCCTCCCGAAAGCAGCAAGACGTTCTGCAACTTCTTGCCGGGCGGAGACGCGATGATGTCAATGCCGCATTCGTTGACATTGTCCTCGTCGGTGAGGCGCATTTCGCCTGCCCCCCCGCCGAAGAGGGTCTGGAAGCACTGCTTGAAGTTCTCGTTGATAACCTTGAAGGCTTCCGAGAACCGGGCCTTCGAAAATTCGTCGATTTCCTTGATGGCGCGCTCCGTATCGCGGATGGAATCGATCAGGTCCTGCCGTTGCACAGTCAGGAACTCCTGGCGCTGGGACGCTTCGAGGAACTCCTCGTAAGCGGTTGGATTGACCGCACCCAAGCCTTCGATCTTGGCGCGCGTCTCCTTGCAGGCCCGCTCCGCAGCCATCAGGACGGGTACGGAACAATCTTCGGGCGCGTCGAGTTCCGCCACCGGGAGTGCCAATTCCTTCTGGCTGGTTTCATCCAGAAAGCGGAGTTCGGACTGGAGCCGGGTCACCTCGACTTCCATCTCCGTGGAGCGTTTGTGGCCGGCCTCGATCCGCACGCGCAGGGCACGCAAGGTTTCGCCTAGCACCGCCAACGCCTCGCGCTGGCCGGACTCCTGCTGGGTCATCTCCATCACGGCGCGGTCGCCCAACGCGATTTGTTCGGTGAGCTGGGTCAGCTTCTGGTCCAGTCCGATGTTTTCGGACAGGATGCGGGACCGATTTTCGTCCCAGCGCTGCATCTCGTTCGAGATCAGTTGCCGGCGCTGCGACATTTCGCGGCCTTGGTTTTCCAATCGGCCGAGAGCACCCTTTTCGCCCCTATGGCGCTCCTCCATTCCGGCCAATTTGGCACGCAGAATGGAATGCTCCTCGCCAATCCTGTGGGATTCTGCCTGGGCAGACTCCAATTGCTCGCGCAATGCCTCCAAGGACTGTTCGCGGGTCTTGCGCTCCAAGTCCTTCTGGTCTGCCAGAGCCTGGTTCTGAACGCGCTTTTCGTGCGCGCGCTCCTCCTCGCGCTTGAGGCGCTCCAACTCCTGGCGCGAGACGGAAATGCGGGAACTTGCCCGGTTGAGTTCCTCGCCCGCGCGCCGAAGGTCGTGGTCGAGGGCGACCGCTTCCTTCTCCTTGGATTGTTGTGCCTGCCGCAGCCCCTCGAGCCCCTGCTCCAAGGCCACAATGCGCTTTTGGACAGCGTCCTGCTCGCCCGATTTTGATGCCAGCTTCTGCTCGGCCGACTTCAACTGGGTCTCGAACTCGCGCATTTCGCGTTTGAGGACGAGGGGGCCGTTGGACTTCTTCCGGCCACCCGTCAGCATCCGCCCGTGGTAGCACTGGCCGTCGGCGACAAGAACGTATGCGGAGGGATAAGCTTCAGCCGCGGCCCGCGCCTCTTCGGCGGATGGCGAGACGAAGCAATTTGCGAGGCGGGGGAGAAGGTCCGTGGTCAGCCCTCCGGTAAACTTGACGAAATCGGCGAGCCGGGGCAGGTCGGGCAGCGGCACCTGGGCGACGCTAGTGGAGTTGGCGGCTGAGACCAGAAAAGTGGCACGGCCTTCCAGTTCGGTGCGAAGTAGTGCCATTCCCCGCTCGGCCTGGCTCCAATCCTTCACGACAAGGTATTCGAGCTCCTCGTGCAGGAATTCCTCGGCAGCGCGTTCCCATGCGGGATCGGTCACTTCCAGGAAATCGGCGAGAACGCCAGCGGGCTTGAACTGCCCCGCCCTGCCGTTCTCCAAGGCGGTCAACAACTTGCGGGTGGATTCGTTGGTGTAGCTGTGGTGGGAGAGGATGTTGTCGAGCGACTCCCGCTTTGCGCGCAGCCTGGAGACTTCGGCGCGTATCT
>CAIYDY010000159.1 GCA_903925015.1 uncultured Acidobacteriia bacterium | reverse complement strand
GGGCGCGTCGTCACCGCTTCGGACGACAACACCGCGCGGGTATGGGATCCGGAGACCGGCAAACCTCTGGGCAGCCCACTTACCCACACCGCCCCGGTAAATTCGGCGGCGTTCAGCCCAGACGGTCGGCGCGTCGTTACCGCTTCGGATGACAATGCCGCTCGGGTGTGGGATGTCGAAGCCGGTAAGCCGCTTGGCAGCCCTCTCACCCACAACGGCTGGATCTCTTCGGCGGCGTTCAGCCCCGACGGGCGACGCGTCGTCACCGCATCTGGTGACACCACCGCGCGGGTGTGGGATGCCGATACCGGCAAACCTCAGGGGGGCCCGCTCATCCACAACGCCCCGGTAAGTTCGGCGGCGTTCAGCCCAGACGGCCGACGCGTCGTGACCGCATCGAGGGACGCCACCGCGCGGGTGTGGGATTCAGAAACCGGCAGTCCCCTCGGCATCGCACTCGCACACGACAAATGGGTATTTTCGGCGGCGTTCAGCCCCGATGGCCGACGTGTGGTCACCGCATCGTGGGACCAAACAGCGCGGGTGTGGGATGCTGAATCGGGCAGCCCTCTTGGCAGCCCCCTCAAACACAACGATGCCGTAACTTCGGCAACGTTCAGCCCCGACGGTCGGCGCGTTGCCACCGCATCGTGGGATCAAACAGCGCGGGTGTGGGCCGCTGAAATGGGCACACCTCTTGGCAGCCCCCTTCCCCACAAAGTTAGGGTAAATTCGGCGGCGTTCAGCCCCGACGGCCGCCGCATCGTCACAGCATCGAATGACAAGACCGCGCGGGTCTGGGATTCCCAAACCGGCAAACCTCTTGGCAGTCCCTTTGTCCATCTAGGTGAGGTAAATTCGGCGGCGTTCAGCCCAGACGGTAAGCGCGTCGTCACCGCGTCGCTTTTCGCAGCGCAGGTGTGGGATGCCGAGACCGGCAAACCTCTTGGCAGCCCCTTTGTCCACAAGGACTCAGTGCGTTCGGCGGCGTTCAGCCCCGACGGCCACCGCGTCGTTACCGCCTCATGGGACAAAACCGCGCGGGTCTGGGATGCAGAAACCGGAAAACCGCTGGGCAGCACACTTACTCACAAGAATCAGGTTCATTCGGCGGCGTTCAGCCCCGACGGTCGCCGAGTCGTCACCGCATCCGGTGACAACACCGCGCGGGTCTGGGATGCCGAAACCGGAAAAGCTCTGGGCAGCCCACTCACCCACAAGTCCTTAGTCTTTTCGGCGACGTTCAGTCCCGAGGGTCGGCGCGTCGTCACCGCATCGGCTGACAACACCGCGCGGGTGTGGGATGCAGAGACCGGCAAACCTCTGGGCAGCCCACTCACCCACAGCGGCTACGTCATATCGGCGGCGTTCAGCCCGGACGGCCGGCGCGTCGTCACCGCATCGAATGACCACACCGCCAAGATCTGGACGGTGCTGATTGGCACCGATTCTGTGACGGATACCAGCCTGATGGCGGATTTTGCGGAGGCTTTGGGGGGATATCGGATCAACGAGTTGGGGGCTTTGGTTCCTGTCGACGATCAGATTGCCTTGCTTGCGGCGATGCGGAAGCGGTTGGACCGGGCGGCGCATCCGACGGGGTCCTTGGTTTGGTATTTGCGGCGGGCTTTGGGGATGGAGTAGGGGGGCGGGTTCGCGGCTCTGTTGCCGGTTTCCCGGGATTTCAGTGCGCGCCCTTCGGTCGCGTGCGGCCGTCGGCGACAGCCGCGCAGGTTGGCAACCAGGTTGGCAACCTGCCCCACAACGGACCGATGCCAGTCGCTCGCCCGGTGAAAGGGTTGGTCCGGCGGTTCTTGCTGGATCGAAACCGTCCTAAGGTATCCTAAATTCGATCCATGCTGCCGCCGATTCTAGAGAAATACAAGATGGACGAGGAGGACTGGGAGCTTCTCCTCAGGGATGTGGGGGCTGGCAAGGTGGTTCCGGTGATTGGTCCGGACCTGCTTGCGAAGGGCGATGATTGCGGCCCCACCCTCCACAGGCACCTGATGGAAGTGCTGCAAGGTCGCTTCCCGGAACACGGACACGCCTCCACACTATTGGAGTTGTGCAGCAGCGTTCCCAAGGAAAATCGGGCGGACCTGGAGAAAGCCATTCGAACAGGTATCCGGGATTGGCCCCGCCCGAAGCCGCTGCGGCAGTTGGCTGAGATCAAGGGTTTCGAACTCTACGTTTCGACCACCTTTGACCGCCTTGTGATCGAAGCCGTTCGCAGCGTCCGCCCGCTGGCGCAGGAGTTGGTCTACAGCGGCGAAGCCGGACATGCCGGCTTGGCGTCGAACGTGCTGGCGCAGCCCGTGGTCTTCCAACTCTTCGGCAATCTGGAAAGCAACCTCGAATGCGCCTTGACCGAGGAGGAAATCCTGGATTTCAACCGTCGCCTCCAGAAGAACCCTCCACCGAACGTCTTCGAAAAGCTGGCGGAAAAGAACCTGCTGTTCCTCGGTTGCGAGTTTCCCGGGTGGCTGGGGCGATTTCTTCGGCAGTTGCTCCGTGGAAACAAGCCGTTGGCGCAAAGGGGATTCTTCGCCCATTCGTCGCTTGAGAGCGACCCCGGTTACGGGTTGTTCCTCACTCGAAACTACCAGCGACTCTGGCAAAAGGACGCTGGTGCGGGTTTCGTGGACGAGCTTCACCGGCGTTGGAACGCCACTGACAAACCGGACGCGCCGGCACCGGACGTCTTCATCAGTTACGCCTCGGACGACCGGGCCTATGCCGAAGATCTGCGAGAGGACTTGGCGGCCAAGGGGGTCCGTTGCTGGATCGATAGGGCCAATCTTCGTGCCGGCGACGTGTGGCGGGACGAATTGGCGAAGGCGATCACGGATTGCCCGCTGTTCCTCCCCATTGTATCGCGCAACACGGATAAAGCCGCTGCCAATCGGGTATTCCGGGAAGAGTGGAAGTGGGCCTGCGGGATCGAAGGCAAGAAGATTTGTCCGCTGCTGCTCCTGTCGCCGAGGGAGATTCCCGAAGCGTTTCAGCGGGTGCAGTTGCGGTCGTTCACGGACATGCCGCGGCTGGTCGAGGAGGTCGCTCTCTTGATCGGGCGGCCAAGGGGGGCGCAATGAGCGAGCAGGTCCCCGTCGAGGAAGTCCTCGGGCCCCAGAATCCGTGGCCGGGACTACCCGCGTACCGGGAAGAGGACGCGGACTACTTCTATGGGCGCGACCAGGAAGCCGAAGACCTTTGGTGGATGGTCAAGAGGAATGTGCTGAGCGTGGTCTTCGGGAAGTCTGGGAGTGGCAAGTCCTCGCTGGTGCAGGCCGGGCTTTTTCCGCGGCTGCGGGTTCGCGGTATGGAACCTGTGCGGGTGCGACTGAACCACTCGAAGGGCGCGGAAACGCTGGTGCGGCAGGTCCAGTCGCAGCTCGGGCTGGAGGGGGCGACGTTGTGGGAGGGGTTTCACGGGTTGCCCGCGTCACCGGTCCGGGTGGTCGTGTTCGACCAGTTCGAGGAGATCTTCACGGCGGAAGGGCGGCGGGAGGAGAGCCGGGAATTCCTCGACCAGTTGGCCGACTTGGTGGAGGATTCGGTGCCGGAGCAGCTCCGGGAGCAATTCCGGGGCGCGCGGGCGGATCGCGGGGGGATGCCGCACCGGATCGTGCTGGCGCTGCGGGAAGATTTTGTGGGGAAGCTGGACGGGTTGCGGGGACGGATGCCGTCGGTGATGCGGGCGCGGATGCCGGTGGAGCCGTTTTCCGGGGGCAATGCGCTGCTGGCGGTGCTGGAGCCGGGCCGCGCGGTGTTGGAGTTGCCGGTGGCGGAGCGGATTGTGGAGTTCGCGGGTCGGGGGATGCCGGTGGTGGATCCCTCGATCCTCAACCTGGTGTGCCGGCAGTTGAACCGTCAGCGCACGGGCGCGAAGATTTCGCGGGAACAGATCGACGGGGATGCGAACTCGATTCTGGATCGATTCTGGAACGACAGTATCGATGGGTTGGAGGAGGCGTCGCGGGAGCCGGTGCGGCGGTTTGTGGAGGACCATCTGGTGACGGACGGGTTCCGGACGTCGGCACCGGCGGCGTTGGTGCCGGGTGGTAATGTGGCGGCGATTGAAAGGCTGGTGGGGGGGCGGTTGTTGCGGTGGGATTCGCGGTTTTCGACGCCGCATTTGGAATTGACGCATGATGTGCTTTGCGGGCCGGTGGTGACGAGCCGGGATGGGCGTCGGCAGCGGGAGGAGTTGGATAGGCAGAAGGCGGAGGCCGCGCGGTTTCGGCGGGAGGCACGGCGGAACTGGATTGTTGCGGGGGTGTTTGCGGTTTTGATGCTTTTGGCTGTGGGGGCGTTGTTTTGGGCGGTTCGAAGCCAGAGTGAAGCGGTGGCCGCTTTGGGTCGTTCATTTGTGCGCGATGGCGAGGGGGAAGTGGCACGTATTCGGCCCCATGAGGGATTGGGGTACCTGGCACGCGCTTTACGGCTGGATCCATCGGGGACGGGGGCGCGGAGCTGGTTCAGTAGTCTGATTGTCGAAACGCAGTGGTGGCATCCCAGCGCGGAGTTTCGGCACAGAGGCGGGGTTAGCTTAGCGGCGTTCAGCCCGGACGGGCGGCGCGTCGTCACCGCTTCGTATGACAACACCGCGCGGGTATGGGATGCGGGGACCGGCAAACCTCTGTGCAGCCCGCTCAGCCACACAAGCCTCGTCACTTCGGCGGCGTTCAGCCCGGACGG
>CAIYDY010000158.1 GCA_903925015.1 uncultured Acidobacteriia bacterium | reverse complement strand
CTGCACGTCGGCGCCGATCAGCCGCTTGTCGAAGTGCAGCGAATTGGAAAACCGCTCAAAGATTTCCGAAGGTCCGGTTTCGAACCTGCCACCCCAAAGTTTCATGTGTTTACGATTTCCCCAACAACATCATCAACAGTGCTTTTTGCGCGTGGAGCCGGTTTTCCGCTTGGTCGAAGACCACGGACCGCATCGATTCCACCACGCTGTCGGTAACTTCCTCGCCGCGCTTGGCCGGGAGGCAGTGCATAAAGATAGCCTCGGGCAACGTGCGTGACATCAGGTCGTCATCCACTTGGTAGTCGGCAAAGGCTTCTCGCCGCTCGGCGGCCTCCGCTTCCTCGCCCATGCTGGCCCAAACATCCGTGTAGACGGCGTGGGCACCAACCACTGCTTCCTCGGGATTGTGCGTCAAAACAATCTTGGAATCGTTCTGCGCTGCGATTTCGCGGGCCTCGGCCACAACAGCCGGGGAAGCGTCGTACCGGGGCGGATAGGCGAGCGTGAAATCCATGCCGAGCCGAGCGGCAGTTAGCATCAGGGAATGCGCGACATTGTTGCCGTCGCCGACGAAAACCAGTTTCAGCCCCCGCAACGAGCCGAATCGCTCCCGCAGCGTCTGCATGTCCGCCAGAATTTGGCAGGGATGCCACATGTCACTCAGTGCGTTGATTACCGGCACGCGCGACCATCGCGCAAGGTCATCCACCGTTTTCTGCGCGAAAGTACGCACCACAATGCCATCCACCCAACGGGAGACGTTGCGGGCGACATCCTTCAAAGGTTCGCGCACGCCGATGGGCCCGTCGTTTAGAATCGCGTAGCCTCCGAGCTGTTGAATGGCAAGCTCGAAGGTCATCCGGGTTCGCAGTGAGGGCTTTTCGAAAAGAAGGACCGTGGAGCGGCCGGACAGGACGGAGCGGTACTGTTCGGGGGAGCGCTTGACATCCGTGGCGAGGTCGAGGAGCGCGACCAGTTCGGCATGTGTGATGTCGAGGTCCTTGGTGAAGTCGGAGTTGGCGATCTTCGTAATGGGCGGCTGCATTGAATTTTTATTCAGTCCAATGAATATTTAAGCATTTCGGGCCGCACCGAGTCAAGTTTGGGGGCTCCGGGGACGCCCACAGCCTAGAGGACCCCAGCCTTGAGGAATGGATTGACCACTTCGACGCCAAAGTAGCGCTGGCCGTGGCTCAAATCTTCGGAGTAGATGTGGGTACACCCGGCTTGTTCGGCGGAGGCCACCAGAAGGCCGTCGTAGAAGTGGATGCCGCAGGTGGCGTGGGCTTCGACGGCGCGGCGGATCACGGCGGCGTTTGAGGGTACGACCCGTATCTGTGACAGCGAGTCCAGTGCCGTCGATACGTTCGCTGGGGAGACGGACGGTTTCATCTTGTGGAGCATCACAGCCGAATACTCACCCACGAGGTGCGGCCCCACCAGTCCAGCCCTTCAGCCGCCAGTCTGATCAAGCCTTGTGCGATCTTCCACTTGTGTGGATCGCGATCATCCAAGCGTAGACCAGAACATTGGTGTCGAGCAGGAACACTGTTTACTTCCTTTCGTAAAGCTCGGCACGTGTCCAGGTGCGTGGGCTTGCGTGCACCTTGAACTGGTCAAAAGCCCGATCCAGCTTCGCGGTTACGCGCGCGCGCCGATCCGCTTCGCTCTCGCTCTCTTCCTGGGAAAGTTTCACCAAGTACTGCCGCACCAAGCCGGTCACCGTCGTATCGCGTTCCGCCGCAATCCGGCGCACCTTGCGGACAACTTCATCCTCCAGTGTCAGTGTCACATTCATGTCCACAGTTTATGGGTTTCCCTTATCCTGTGTCAGTCAGCCCGAGGTAAGGGCGTCTTGGCCCTCCGCGTGCTCCATGTACGTTGAGGTTTCAACATGAAACGCCTTCTTGGGTTCGCGATCCTGTTCCTGCTTTGCCGTACTTCCGCCGCTGCCGCCGACCTTCCGGAGCTAACCGCTCAGGTCAAACAGGGGCGTCAGCTTTTCCGGCAATCGGGAAAAGGCTTGGCTTGCGCCACCTGCCACGCCGTTGAAGGTTACGGCAATGCGGTCGGCCCCGACCTGCGGCGGTTGGCTGCCGCGATAGATCCGCACGGCCTCGTGATGACGATCCAAATGAGCATGACCGCCTATGTTCATGAGCTGAAGCTCTCGAACGGAAGAGCATTCCCGGGCATCCAGCGTGCCAAGGAGGACAACTTGGTGGAAATCTGGGACTTGTCCGTGCTCCCCCCCAAGTTATTAAAGCTCAAGCACGCGCAAATTGTTAGCATGAAGTCCAACTCCGCTTGGCAGCACCCGCCCGCTCTGACCGGATACTCACCCCAGGAACTGGCCGACATCATCGGCTATTTGAAGTTTGTTGCAACCGGTATCGAAAAGGAAGTAACCACGGACGACCTGCGGTAGGCTCGTGGTTCCAGAAACCGCGAAGGGGCGGCGTCGGTTGACGCCGCCCCTTCGCTATGCCCATTGTCAGCCGGATCTAGAACTGCACCCGGACTGCGATCTGGCCGGTCCTGCTGCCACCGAAATCGGCCGCCCGAGCCGAGGTGATCTTCCCGAAGGTGCCCGAAGTGATGTTCAGATTCGGATCAGCCAAGTTGGTGTGGTTGAGCACATTGGTGAACGTTGCCTCGAACCCGGCCTTGGCCCGTTCCCCGATCCGGAAGTACTTCGCCATGCCTGTGGAAAGGTTCACCGTGGCGGGACCCAGCACAATTCCCACGCCCGAGTTGCCGAAACGCGCGATCGGAGCCAAGTCCTTGGCCGGATTCACGCCGACGCCGCAGCTGAACTGCGCAGCACCAACCGATTGCCCCGCGCAGACGAACGAACTGCGGTTGATCCAGGAATCCCGGTTCTGTGTCGCCGGGATGGGATTGGACACCACATCCGGGCGCTGGGTCCGGTAGGTGCCGGAACCGGTGCCGGACGGGTCGAAGCCCGAGCCCTCAACCGGAGTCATATACGGCCCCGATTGAGCTGTAAAGATGCCGCTCCACTGCCAGCCACCCACCACCGCATCCAGAACGCGGTTGGCGTTTCCAAGGAATTGGCGGCCATGGCCGAACGGCAGTTCGTAGAAGTAGGAACTGATGAAGCGGTGGCGGCGGGTGGCATAGTCGTTGCCCCGGTTGGCGGCACGGTTCAGGGAATCCATCACGCGGCCGTTGCCGGTTTCATCGCCGAAGCCGGAGGGATTGGGTCCACCGGTGTCGTTGATGTTCTTCGCCCACGTGTAGGCGGCCGTAAAGCTCATACCGTGCTGGAAGCGGCGGTTGACCTCCGCTTGGGCGGCCTGGTAGATCGCGTTCCCGCCCGTGTCACGGCTTTCGATCCGGCCCCAATATGGGAACGGACGGCTCTGCAGCGGCTGGTTGACGTAGAACTGGGTCGAGTACGTGGACTGGTTGAGGTTTGGCGCCCACGGCAACTGGGTCGACTTCAGCCCGATGTAGCTGAGCCGCAGCCCGGTGTTGAATCCGAGGTTGCGGTCCACCGTGCCCGACCACTGCATAGCGTACGGATTCTTGAATTCAATCCCGTTTGCCGTGCCGAAGTAGTTGGTGCCGTAGCCCGCAGCGCTGACCCCGGTGCCTCCAGTGGTGATGTTCGGCCAAGCGAATAGGGGCTGCCCGTTGGAGCCCTGGTTGGTGAAGGTGCGGACATCGGTCTGGGCGGTGCCGGTCAACGAGTAGAAAACCGCGCCGCGAATCGGCATCTGGTACATGCCGAAGCTGCCGCGCAGCGTAGTCTTTTCGTTCAAGCGATATGCGAGGCCCAAGCGCGGATAGAAGTTGAACCGGTAGTCGCGGCGCAAGCCTTCCGGCAACCCAGCGGCCGAAGCGGTCACGAACGGCGTGCAGGGTACACCCGCCAGTCCCGTCAGGGTGTTGGCTGGCAACTGGGGCGTGCCAGGGCAGGCGTTCACGCCCAGTAGGAGCCCCGGTGCCAGAACGGAAGCTGCAATCTGGCTGGACGGATACACTACGCGGCCGGTTTTCGGAACCGTCCGGTCAAAGTTGCCGATGTATCCCGCCTGGTCCTGGAACGGCGGAATGTGGTCCCAACGGACCCCGATTTCCATCGTCAGGCGGTTATTCACGCGGAAGCTGTCCTGGACGTAGGCGTGGTATTCGACAGACCGACCGTCGTTGTCCTGCAACACATTGTCGATCGAGCTGGTCAGCGGCGTGCCCAGCAGGAAGTCGGCCACCGCGTTGCCGCTAAAAGCGCCGGTGAAGCTGTAGGTGCCGAAGTTGTCGGCACCGGTGAATCCGAGCGCCGTCTTGGAGCGGCTCCGGCGGATATCGACGCCACCCTTGAACGTATGCCGTCCGGTCACGTAGCTCAAATTGTCGTTGAACACCCAATTGCTGTAAGTATCGCCAGACTGGGTGCGGTCCACGCCGATGCCCGTAACGTTGCTGATGGAAATGTCCGGCAGTCCGTTGAACGGCAGCGGAGGCAGACCGTTGAAGCCCAGGCCCTTCGTAAACGCAATACCGTCGAAGCTGTTGAAGTTCCGGTTGTTGGTCTCGCCGGAATATCCCATCCGGAACTCGTTGATCAGATTGGCGCGCAGCATGTAGTTGTGGGAGACGCTGAAGGAACGGTCCTGCACGTGCGCGTTCACTTGGTCAATCAGCAGCGCGGATGGGCTGATTGTGGTGGAATCCTTGCGCGAGTAGCGGAAGAACACGTTCTGTTTGGAGTTGATCGTCTGGTCAAGCCGCACGTCGAACTGGTTGCCCGGCGTGTCGGACGACTTGTTGGTGACGTAGTTGGTGGTGTGGAAAATGTCTGTGCCGCCGAAATTGGGCAGCGGATAGAGCTGGGTCAGGAATTTGGTCGCGATCGGGCTGATCCGGGACTGGGGAATCAACTTGCCCGCGAAAGGCGCCGTGCCATTCGGGTCGGTGATGATGCCGGATTCCTTGCTGAAGTCGCCGGAGCGCATCGAGGATGTCGGCACCGAGTTCTGCAGCACCGATTGGCGCGGGAACTGGCGGTTTTCGTAATCGACGAAGAAGAAGGAGCGGTTTTTGCCGTTGTAGACCTTCGGGATGCGGACGGGACCGCCCAGTGAGAAGCCTCCGAGATTCACTTCCTTGAGCGGCTTGGAGACCGAGCCGTAGGGGGTGGAGTCGAAATCCGAATTCTGGTAGTACCAGAAGCCCGTGCCGTGGAGCGAGTTGGTGCCGCCTCGGGATACCGCCGTGACGTCGCTGACTCCGGCAAATTCGGCGTTGTTGCCCACGCCCTGGACCTTGATTTCACCGATCGCTTCAGCCGACGGGAACAGATTGGCGAGTGCGCCGCCGCCGCGCGGGGTCTGCACCGTGATGCCGTCCACCGAGTAGTTGGCCTGGCCGGGCAGTGCTCCGTTGATGGAGAAACTGGCGCTTGCGGGGTTGCTGTTGTCGCTCTGCACGCCCGGAAGGGTTGCGATTAGCTGGAAGGCGCTGCTGTTGGCCGAGCCGCGGTAGTTCACGGGGAGGTTCACTACCCGCTCGTTGCCCATGGTTGAGGCAACCGCAGCCGTATCGGTGGCGATCACGCCGACCGTCTCGGTCACGTCGATCCTTTGTTCCACCGTGCCCACTTGCAGTGCTGCGTCGAGGCGCACCGACTGGCGGGCTTGCAGTGACAACCCGTCGGCCACGAAGGCTTGGAATCCGGCGGCTGAAATCGTGACTCGGTACTTGCCCGGAAGCAGGTTGAGCGCCTCGTACTCGCCGTTGCCGGAGGTTTTGGTTTCGTGCGAGGCGTTCTGGTCAATCGACTGGAGCTTTACTGTTGCTGCCGGCACGGAGCGCCCGGTCACGTCCCGGACCGTGCCAAGAATGGTGCCGAAAGTCGATTGCGCGTTCAGTGCTGCGCTGGAAAGCAGGATGAGGGCGGTGGTTGCCGCCAAGTAGTGGTTTTTCAAACGTAAGTTCCCATCCCAACTTACGGGATGAAAACTTCGTGGGAATGACGGAAAGATGACAGTCCGATTACTAGCTGCTTGCTGTTCACCCCCGGAGGGGAAGGAGTGGTGTTGGTGGAGGCGGGGGGAGTCGAACCCCCGTCCGAAATAGCCCGAAATGAAGAGACTACGTGCGTAGCGCGATTTTGTTAGTCGTCCCGCGCCGAGAAACCGGCAAAAATGACGTAGGACCAGTCCGATTGATCTCGGGTCTCAGCTACGAACAGAAGCTTGCTCCCTATCCTGCTGGATGACGCTCACTAACCGGTCCGCAGGCTGACCGGCCGGAGCGACGCGCTTAGGGTTTAATTAAGCAGCGTATGCGAACTGCATGTTGTTGGCAGTTTTGTTTTTCCGATCGTTTTACGGGAGCTCGGAACCCGGCACGCCTCCGCATCGCGATTCAATCCCGTCGAATCCATGCGCCCCCTTAACGGGTGGTAAACGCGTACAACACCGCGTCTAATGCTATTGTAACAGCTTTTTACGGCACCCGGACCGTGGTCTTCACATGCATGTCCATGACCTTGTCCACCTTCAGGAACACCACGCTCGGGTCCTTCATCCCCCATTGCACGTAGGGAATCTTGAAATCGATCGCTGCCACCAGTTCGTTGCCCTTCCGCTCCACCACGGTCGGCAGCGTCATTTCATGGTCCGCACCGTGGACGCGGAAGCTGCCGTGGAACTCCATCTTCGACGGTCCGCTTGCCGACAATGTGCCGATCACCTTGTCGGGGGTGAAAGTGGCTTCGGGGAATTTAGCCGATTCCAGCACTTCCTTGTGCATCCGCTTGTCGCGCGCCCCGCTCTCGCTTTCCCCGCTCGGCACGTCCACGACGATCTTGCCGGACGCCGCGCCGGTGGCCGGGTCAAACTTCAACTGCCCGGATTTCAGCTTGAACGTACCGTGCACCAAGTGCAGCGCCGAGTTGACGGTCCAGTTGATCTGCGTTGTCGCCGGTGCCATCTCCACCGAAATTTCCTGGGCGATGGCGGGTGCGGCAAATAGAATTACCGCAGCAAGGCCGGCATGAATCGATCTATGCAAAAGTCCCCTCCTAAAACGTGCACTTGCAACAGTCGTGCGAAGATGCCCGGCTGCATTTCCAGAACCTTTAGCGCTGGCTCTCGCACGGCTGGCAGACGGTCCATCAAGAGCATGAAATCCGCCATCAGGGCCGGACGCCGCATCATGATCCGGTGCCATTTCTGGTACCGTTCCAAATCTCCCAATTCCAAGGCTTCAGCCAACTGCGATGCTTGCCGGAATGCGAGGCACAAGCCTTCGCCGGTGATGGCATCCACGGAACCCGATGCGTCGCCCAACAATGCCACATTGCCGTTGACGACCCGCTTCAGCTTCCGGGTTGCGGATACGGCCCCGCGCTCAGGCGTCGTTTGGTCCGAGTCGCCAAGTCGGGCCATCAGTTGCGGAAATTTTGCGGAGGCCCCATCGTGGCGCAGGTGCGGGTCTCGGGACATGAGGGCAACGCAAACCTCGTCTGGAGCCACCGGTGTCACATACATCTGGCAACCCTGAGCCCAGTAGACCTCCACCCGGTCGGCCCAGGGAGCGATCCGGAAGTGCCGGCTGAAACCGTACCGTTTCGACTCCCGGTGCGCCGCTTCCAGCCCCGCCCACTGCCGGACACGCGATTTCTGCCCGTCCGCCCCGATGATCCAACGGGCCTGCACACTGTGCAGATCATCCACCGTGTTGTCCCACCGGAGTTCCACACCGACGGCTTTGGCCCGTGCCACGAGGATCTCGTGCAAAACGGTTCGACGAAGCCCGATTCCTTCGCCGGTCGGGAAGGTTGCCGCCACTTGGGAATTCGCCCCTAGGAACCGGATGCCGCGAAACGGAGGTGACTGCGCAACGCCGTCCAAGTTCACGCCGAGCGCAGCCAAGGCCTCCAGCGAATCCGGCATCAAGCCCTCGCCGCAGGCCTTGTCGATGGGCGAGTGCCCGGAATCCGAAACCACTACGCTGAAACCCTTGGCGCGAGCAGCAATCGCAGCTGCCAACCCCGCAGGTCCTCCGCCAACGATGAATACATCGGTCATGAGTTTAAATGTTCACCACGCGCCGGGCCATTCCTAGCGCCTCGGACCAGAACGAACTCGACGTATGCATCAGATGCACCACTTCCCGGATCGAAGCCACAAAATGATCCAACTGCGCCTCAGTTACAACCAAGGGCGGTGCCACCTTCAATGTTAGAAAATTGTTGCCGCAGATTTGCGCCAGAATTCCGTGGTCGCGGTACAGCCGGAGGACAATCACCTGCCCGAACATGCCGGGATGTATCGCCATGAATCCCTCGAAGGGCAACCGCAGCCCCAGCTTTCCCGGTGCCGTGAATTCAATTCCGTTCAGCAGTCCCAAGCCCCGGACATCCTTGACCATCTCGAAACCGGAAAGCGCCTCCCGCAGTTTCGACCGCAGGATTTCCCCCATCAGTTCCGCCCGGTCGCCCAGCTGCTCCCGCTCCAGAACTTCCAGCGTCGCAAGGCCTGCGCGCATGGACAGGCCGTTTTCGCTGTAGGTGGACGTGTGAACGATGGATCGTTTCAAGGAATTGTAGACGGACCCATAGATTTCGTCCGTCATCAGCGTTGCGGCCACCGGCACCAGGCCGCCGCTCAAGGCCTTCGCCATCACCACCATGTCGGGATCGGCACCATAGCGGTGGCAGCACAGGAACCGCCCGGTGCGGTACATGCCGGTCTGGACTTCGTCGATCACCAGTAGCGTGTCGTAGCGCTTGCAGATCTCGCGTGCCCGCCGGAAATAATCGGGATCGGCGAGCCGTATGCCGGATTCCGACTGGAGCGGCTCCACGAAAAACGCCCCAAACCTGCGGGTCGCCAACGCGCGCTCCAATGCCGGAATGTCGTTGAATGGAACCGCCTGCGTATCGGCCAGCATTGACCCGAAGCCCTGCTTCCAAAACGGATCCCCCATTAGGGACAGGGCACCGCAGGTCAGGCCATGGAAAGCGCCGTCGCAGTAGAGTAGACCGTTGCGGCCCGTATATGCGCGGCTGAACTTGATCGCCGATTCCACGCCCTCGCTGCCCGAACTGGAAAAGAAGGCCTTGGAAATCCGCCCGCCCGCCCGCTTGCAGAGCGCTTGCGCCAGATCGCCCGCCGTGGCGGCAACATGACTCTGCAGCATGGCCGGGCCGCGCCGGTCCAACTCGGTTTTGAGCGCCTCAAGAATGTCGGGATGGTTGTGGCCCGTGTTGTGGACGCAGTAGCCGGATAGAAAATCCAAGATCACCCGTCCGTCCGCGGGGTGCAGTTCCGTCCCTGTGCAGCGCGTGTATTGCGCGTTCATCTGCAGCGTATTGAGCAATTTGACCCACTGCGGGTTTACGAAATTGCAATAATTGATATCGAAGTCAGTGTCGGACGGGACCACGGTCCCAGTCTCGGTCGGCGATTCTAGCCATGTGGTGGGCATTCGGAAAGTGTGTGCGGTGAGCCGTCGCCAGCTGTTCCAATAGACGACGCCACGCTGTCCCCCGGTTTCCCGGCATTTTTATTGCCAAAGGGAATTCAGGAGGATTACCGAATGAACCGAATCCGGTGATCAGTCGTCAACGGGTCCATTTCGTGGTGTTCGGCTGTCAGAAGCGTTCCCTCAACCCGACGCGCAAGAACGAGAGCGCAGCAGTCCGCGAGAGAAATACGGCGCGCACCGGATTTCAGGACACCCGCCTCCATCCAGAATTTCTCATCCATATCGGAGCGAAACCAGATATCCGAAGCTCGCAAACTAGCGATGACGTCGTCGGCCACGACCTTTCCCGCTGACCGGTGGAAGTCGTAATAAACCTCGCAGAGATTCATTGCGTGTGCAAAACACACATTCTTGCCGCGCATCGCGCTGCTCACCACATCGCCTCCCGGTTCAGCGCGGAGTAGGGCGATTATTGCGCTTGCGTCAAGGACGTATGGCAAGGTGCCTTCTTCGATCTTCCAATTCGACTTCTTCTCCCTTACGCCGAATGAACTCATCACTTGAAGTAGGGATATGCCGGAACTTTCCGTAAACATCGACATGGCGAGGTTGGGGTGTCCAACTGTCCATTTCCTTCAATGCTTGGACTAGCTGGTCTCTTTCATTCGGTGTCAAGGTACGAGCCTGGCGTAGAATCTCGCTCACGGGACCTGCGGGCATGCTTCCAGTCTACTCCAGTTTCGAGCAGTCTCAAGTCGCGGCACTACGGTATCAACATGACGGAAATGTGAAAAATCGACAACATCGCCTCCCGTGTGGAATGCTGGACTCGATGCCTTGTTCCCTCGACGTCCTCAAAGAGATCCCGCTATTTTCGCTGCTCGACGAGGACGAAATGTCCGTTTTGGCCTCCCAGGTGGAAGTGCGCGAATTCGCCGTCCGCCAAAAAATCTATCGTCTCGGGGAACCCGGCGAACGAGCCTATGTCCTGGTCAACGGCCATGTCCACGTCACCACCGTGGACGAGGACCAGCAGGAAGTTTTGGTCGCCGACCCGGAAATGGGTGAATTCTTCGGTTTCGCCTCCATGATGACCGGCTCCCTGCACACCACCAGCGCCACCGCCCTCGAAGCCACCACCTGCGTCGAGATCGACAAAAACGACATCCTGGCGCTCCTCGAACGCAAGCCGCACGCCGGTATGGATATGATGGCCGTGCTCGCAAGACAATTCCACGCTTCCCAGGAACTTGTGCGGGGCAGGGCGGGGCGCAATCCGAATGAAGTGATCGACGACGAGGCCACATTCGGCGAGCGGATCGCGGACAAGGTCGCGAAGTTTGGCGGTTCGTGGTCGTTCATCATCACCTTCTTCGCCATCCTGGTCGTCTATTCGGCTGTTAACGTGGTCATGGGAAACAAAGCTTGGGACCCCTACCCCTTCATCCTCCTGAACCTGCTGCTCTCCATGCTGGCAGCCATCCAAGCCCCCGTCATTATGATGAGCCAAAACCGGCAGGACACCAAGGACCGGCTCCGGGGCGAGCTGGACTACGAAGTCAACGTCCGTTCCGAGGCCGAAATCCGCAATCTGACAGGCAAAGTGCACACGCTCGATGACAAACTGGACGACGTCGTCGATCTCCTTCGAGAGCTGCAATCCCGTCGTTGAGTGCGAAGCCGCTAAACTGGCCCAATGAAGCAAAAAGCGTCCTTCGACCCAGGCCTGACACAACGGTTCGACGCGCCCATGCGCCGGGCTATCAATAAGGATGGCAGCTTCAATGTCCGGCGCGTCGGTGCCAGTTGGCGGGCATTCCACCCTTGGCTCCACGTCGTCAACATGAGTTGGCGCGGGTTCGTAGTCCTGGTGGTTTCCTTTTACCTTCTGCTGAACCTCGGTTTCGCCTCGCTGTACTTCCTTCTGGGCCCCGATGCAGTGATCGGGTCGGCATCCCCCACCGAGTCCGGGCGTCTTCTGAATTGCTTCTTCTTCAGCGGTCACACGCTGACCACGGTCGGCTACGGCACGCTGGCCCCCCACGGTTTCGCTGCCAACATGGCCGCAACCTTGGAGGCGTTGGTCGGCCTTCTCGGCTTCGCCATCATCACGGGCCTGCTCGTCGCGCGCGTCTCCAGGCCCTCGGCCCGAATCCAGTACAGCGCCAACGCAATCATCGGCCCCTACCAGGACGGCACAGCCCTCATGTTCCGGATCGCCAACGAACGCTCCAATAACCTGATGGAACTCGATGCGCAAGTGCTGCTGATGCAGGTTGTCAGCAAACAGGGCGGCCATCTGGAGCGAAAATTCGACATGCTGGCGCTGGAGCGCAACACGGTTCTCATGTTCCCGCTCACTTGGACCATCGTCCATCCGATCGACGAAAACAGTGCCCTGTTCGGCAAGACAGCCGACGATCTCCGGAGCGTTCAGGCCGAAGTCCTCATCCTTGTGAAAGGCTTCGACGAAACCTTCAGCCAGATTGTCCACACCCGCTACTCCTACCGCGCCGACGAAATCGTCTGGGGTGCCAAGTTCAGCCCCGCTTTCCGCGTCGACGAGACCGGCGGCATGGTGCTGGAGTTGGATAAAGTCGGCGACTTGCGGACCGAGGCACCGGCCCTGCCCGACAGCCCAACCCTGCGCGACAATTAGGGGATGATTTGGCTGATCCGTCACGGCGAAACTGAGTGGACCGTTTCCGGTGCCCACACCGGCAGGTCCGACATACCCCTCACCCCAAACGGCGAGGCGCAGGCCCTGGGGATCCCGGAACGGCTGGGTGCCAAACAATTTGCCCTGGTCCTCACCAGTCCACTGCAGCGGGCACGGCGCACGTGCGAACTGGCCGGTTACGGCGAACACGCCCAGCTTGAGCCAAATCTGGCCGAATGGTTTTACGGCGACTACGAGGGTCGGACCAGCACCCAGATCCGGGCCGGCCGCCCGGGCTGGTCCATTTTCAAGGACGGGCCGCACGGCGGCGAAACTCTCGCGCAAGTGGCTGAACGCACTCAAAAAGTGATCGAACGATGCCTCGCGGTCGACGGCGACGTGGCCCTTTTCTCGCACGGCCACACCTTGCGGATTCTGGCCGCCTCCTGGCTTGGCCTGCCGCCGGAAACCGCCAAACACTTCGCCTTGGGCACCGCGGGCATCTCCATTCTAGGACTGGAGAACGAGACCCGCAACATTACCCTATGGAACCGTTGACCTTTCTCGAATCGCGGCTTGCCTTCCAGCAGTTCCGCAGTGCGTGGGAATCCGGCACACTTCCGAAATCAGCCTGGACCCACGCCGCCCACGTGGCCATTGGTGCCTGCTACGCCGTCGAATTCGGCCCGGACGCGCTGGACCGGACGCGCGCCGGAATCATCCGCTACAACCAAGCTGTAGGCACGCCCAACACCGAGACCTCGGGTTACCACGAAACCCTGACCCGCTTCTGGTCCGCCGTGATCGCAAGAGAGGTGGCCGGAATCAGCGATCCCTGGCAGGCCGCTGTCCACGCCGCCGCCAAGTTCGGGAACGCCCGCGGCCTTCACTCCGATTTCTACAGCTTTGACGTTGTTCGCAGCGTGGAAGCCCGGAGAAACTGGATTCCGCCGGACCGGCCGTGAAGTTTTGACTGCTTCGAATCGACTCGGACCCGCGGCACCATCCCCGTTTGGGATAATAAAGCTATGTGTGGCATAGCGGGTGCCGTTTTCGGGGAACCGTCCTCTTCGGTTGAATCCGCAGTCCGATCCATGCTCCCGGCTATGGCCCGTCGCGGTCCGGATGCCGAGGGCTTCCATAGCTGGGCCTCCCCTTCGAACTCCACCGGTTTCGGCCATCGGCGCCTGGCGATCCTGGACCTCAGCCCCGCCGGCGCGCAGCCGATGCTTTCGCGCGACGGCTCCGTTGGCGTCGTCTTCAACGGGTGCATCTACAATTTCCACGAAATCCGGGCGGAGCTGGAGCG
>CAIYDY010000157.1 GCA_903925015.1 uncultured Acidobacteriia bacterium | reverse complement strand
GAGGAGGAGCACGCGCAAGCTTGGTTCGGTATGGGGCGCATCGCAGCATTGCAGAGCCAGCCCGATGCCGCTGTCAAGCTATTCGACAAAGCCCTCGGAGGCTCGCCGGACGCATTCACCAAGGGTTGGAGCTATGTCTACCTCGCCCGATTGGCCATGGCCGCCAAGGAGTCCGATAAAGCGTTGGAGTATTACAAACAGGCATTGGCGGTTCCCGGCGCGTCAGACATGGCCGTTCAGGCCGCCCGTAAAGAGTCACAATCCATTCAGTTGAAATTAGGAGAATCCAAGAGATGAGGCGCTACGCCATACTGACCGCGGTGCTGCTGGCCGCAACAGCCCAAGCCTTCGCCCAAGGCAAACAGATGAAGGTGAAGTCGAAGAAGGAGGCCGAGGCAGTCCAAGCACTTCTCCAGGCACCGGATCCAACCGCCCGCATCAAGGCAGCGGAAGAGTTGATTACCAAGTTCGCGGACACGGATTTCAAAGGCTACGCGCTCTATTTGGAAGCTGACGCATATGCGCTCTCCAACAACAACGAAAAGGCAATTGTGTACGGCGAGCAAGCTCTCGAAGCCGATCCCAAGAACTTCCAAGCAGTTGTTTTGATGGCCCGCACTTACGCCCTCACCACTAAGGCTGGCGATCTCGACAAGGCGGAAAAGATTGCCAAGATCAACAAGTACGGAGCGGACGCGCTGGAACTGCTGAAAACAGCTGAGAAGCCGAACCCGCAACTATCCGACGCCGACTGGACCGCGACCAAGAACGACTTCATGGGCCAGACCTACTTCGCCCTCGGGTGCGCGGCGGCCTATGCCAACAAGATGGATGACGTTGCTGCCGATTTCCAGAAGGTCGCGGACATGGATGCCGATCCGACCGACCTCATCCGCGCCGGTCGCGTACTTCTCGACGTAAAGAAATACGAACAGGCTGTGACTTGGTTCGACAAAGCGGCGGCAGCACCGAACGCCAACGCCCAGATCAAGGACATCGCCAGCAAGGACAAGGCCCGAGCCCAGGCCATGTTGCCCAAGAAGTAGACTCCGCCATTGGAAAAGCAAAACCTCGCCGAACTCGAAGAGGTTCTCGCCTATCGCTTCTCGGACCGAAAGCTCCTCGTGCGCGCGCTGACACATAGTTCGCGCGCGCACGAGGCCCGGTCTGAGACAACTCCGAACTCCCCACAGAACGATCGGCCCGAACAGGACAACGAGCGCTTGGAATTCCTTGGCGACTCGGTCCTGGGATGGATGGTCAGCGATTGGCTATTCCACCGGTTCGATGCTTTTCATGAAGGCCAGCTGTCCACTCTTAAGAATCACTTGGTAAGCGCCAATCACTTGGTTTCAGCTGCTCAGCAGCTTGATCTGGGTCGATTTCTAAACCTTGGCCGTGGCGAGGAAACCGCTGGCGGGCGCACAAAGCAGCGATTGTTGGTCAATGCGTTCGAGGCCATCCTTGCCGCTGTGTATCTCGACGGTGGCATCGAAGCGGCGCGAGTCGTCTTCCTTCCTCGAATTCTCCCCAAAAGTGACGAACTGGAACAGCTTGCGGGTACAACGGCGCCGCTGGACTATCGGTCGGACTTGGAGCGCCTTGTACGCGAGCGCAACCTCCCGCGCCCTGAATATATTCTGGTGGAGGAGCACGGTCCCGGCCACGCCCGAATATTCCGTGTCGAGGCGAGGGTGGGGCCCAACCTTAAAGCTACAGGCGAGGGATCGTCCAAGAAGATTGCCACGCACAATGCGGCACACGGCATCTGCGACGCGCTGAATCAGTCGTAAATCTCCACTCGGCTACCATGGAAAGGAGGTCTACCCATGGAGCATCGTCGATCCTTTCTCAGAACAGCAACCGCAGCAGCATCGGGGTTCTTATCACCTGTGCGGGCTATGGCGCAGCGCGGGCGATACACCAGCCCAGCCGCCAAGGTGCAGAGCATAATTGGAGGCAAGGAGTTTTCAGTCGAGTATTACGCGCCATCAATGCACGGACGCAAGGTCATGGGCGGATTGGTGCCCTTCGACGAAGTCTGGTGCACGGGTGCAAACATCGCAACTGGCTGGACGCTCGGTGGCGACATTGCAGTCGGTGACCTAAGGGTACCAAAGGGGGTCTACAGCATTTGGACGCTGCCGTCGGAAAAAGCCTGGACACTGATCTTGAACAAGGAGGTCGGTCAATTTCATTTGAACTACCGAGCATCGATGGATTTTGGCCGCACGCGGATGATGGTGG
Organism: uncultured Acidobacteriia bacterium; assembly: GCA_903925015.1. Taxonomy (GTDB): domain Bacteria; phylum Acidobacteriota; class Terriglobia; order Bryobacterales; family Bryobacteraceae; genus BOG-234. The sequence goes on along the minus strand of CAIYDY010000157.1, from coordinate 542 downwards.
GGAGCCTTTCCGAGCCCGTGGAGACGTTCCGGGTGGAACTGAGGGCTGAGGGTGGGGCCCGGGGGGTCCTGGCACTGATCTGGGAGAGGACGGAGGCGTACGTTGGGTTCGAAGTGTTGGGGTAGGGCGTGGAAATCAAAAAGGCCCTCCGGCTTGGGGCCGGAGGGCCTTTTGGATCATTAACCGGGCGACGTCCTGCTCTCCCACACACCTGCGCGTGCAGTACAATCGGGGCTGAGAGGCTTAACTTCCGTGTTCGGGATGGGAACGGGTGGGACCCTCTCGCTATGGTCACCCGGAAACCGTTGGACATGGGTCTTACGACCGCCGTCCGAAATTGGTTTCCTTGAGTCGAATATTTGACGGGTCTTTATTTTGCCACTTGTTTTGAAGCGCGCCGAGCGTTGCGGACCGGTGTTCCGATCCATCGAACGCTTTGCGTCAAAAGCAAATTTTATGGTCAAGCCGAACGAGCAATTAGTAACGGTAAGCTCAACGCATTACTGCGCTTACACACCCGTCCTATCAAACTGGTAGTCTTC
>CAIYDY010000156.1 GCA_903925015.1 uncultured Acidobacteriia bacterium | reverse complement strand
TCTGGAGTGGGCTGTTGTAGTGGAAGGTGGAGGGGAACACTCCCCCGCCGTTTCCACCCTGCTAGCGGAACTGGCTGCGCGAGGTGTGATCGCTGTTCAAGCGACTTGAAATCCGCAAACTTGGATGAACTCCCGAAGCTTGGCATCGGTTACCAGCGTGGGGTTGTACTGGATCGAAACCTTGTTCTCCGGGTAGGTGGCCTTCGCCATCACGACGCCTTTGAATCCACGGAGCATCACTTCCAAGCCCACCGCGCACGTAATGCAGGTGAAGCCCTTGACGTTCCACTGGACCGAAAGGGAGCCCTTGGTGTCTGGTCTTGAATCAGCGGCTTCGACCGATGTTGCGCCCACGGCGGTTGCGGTCGTGAGGTTGCAGAGAAAGTTTCTGCGGTCCATGGAATCGTTCCTTTATGCGTCTTGCCGGAATCCCCAGCGGATGGAGCGGAGCTTTTCGAGTCTCCGGAAGCCCAAATCCAAGATCAGGCCGATGCCGCCGATCAGCAGCATCGCTGCAATTACCAAGTCGTAGCGTTTGCCCGAATTGCGTGAATCAATCACGAGGTAGCCCAAGCCAGAGTCAACGGCGATCATCTCGGCTGCCACTACCACCAGCCACGCGATGCCGAGCGCGATCCGCAGCCCGACGATGATACTCGGCAATGCGGCGGGGAAGACGACTTTGGCCAGCAATTGGGCCGGTGCCAGTCCGAAATTCCGTCCCGCTCGCCGGTACATTGAAGGGACATTCCGCACACCGTTCATCGAGGAAACCACGATCGGGAAGAACGCAGCAAGAAAAATCAAGTAGATAGCCGAAACATCGCCCACACCGAAAATGACGATGGCCAATGGAATCCATGCCAGCGGGCTAATCGGGCGGAGAATCTGAATTACAGGATTCACAACTGCCCCAACTGCCGGGTACCAGCCGAAGATCAGTCCCAGCGGGATGCCAAGACCCATCGCCAAGGAGAAGCCTGTTCCCACTCGTCGTAGCGAATCCATGATGTAGCGCCCGAGCAGCCCCTTATGGAACAACTCTGCAAACCCCTTCTGGACCGCCAGGGGAGAAGGAAAAATCTTGGTTTCCGTGTAAATTACAGCGTAGTGCCAGAGTACAAGAAAGAGTCCCGCCGTGACAACGGGCCAAAATACGTGTTCCCACTTCCGGGGCGCGCTCAGCGTGCTCATATCTTGTGGGCGATGCCGATCTGCTCGAAGATTCCGTCCCGGAGTTCCAAGTACCTGGGCGAACTCAGGTCGCGGGGATGGGGGATGTCAATCTCGACGATGGATTGGATTTTCGCCGGGCGCGCACTCATCACCACCACCCGGTCGGCCAGCTGAATCGACTCCTCAATATCGTGGGTCACAAAGATGATCGTCTTCTTCTCGGCTTCCCAGATGCGCAGCAATTCGCTGCGCATGATGAGGCGCGTGATCGAATCGAGAGCTCCGAACGGCTCGTCGAGGAACATCATGTCCGGGTCGACAGCCAATGCCCGGGCAACTTCAAGCCTCTGTTTCATGCCGCCGGAGAGCTCCTGTGGGTACGACTTCTCGAAACCCACGAGGCCCACCATCTTTATGTAGTGGGCAATGCGGCGTTCCTGTTCTTCCTTTGGAAGCTTGTAGAGGCCGAACCCGACGTTGCCTTCGACCGTAAGCCACGGGAAGACGCCCCGCTCCTGGAAGACGAAGATTCTTCGAGGATCTGGACCATTCACCTTCTCGTTCTCAATCCTTACTTCGCCGGTGGTCGGCGATAGGAATCCGGCGATGATATTCAGAAGCGTGGATTTGCCGCAGCCGGAGGGTCCAAGGAGGCAAACAAACTCGCCTTCCTTGACTTCCAAATTTACGTTGTCCAGAACCGAGGTGCTTTTGCCATCGCGCTGGAAAACCATACTGACGTTTTCTGCCCGCAGCTTCGTGTGGGTGGGGGTTGCGTGAGATGTGTCCATTTAGTCCTCTGAATAGCCCCAACGCAGGGACCGGATTCCTTCCAGCGACCGCATTCCGGTGTCCAGGAGCAGCCCGATCAATCCGATCAGGACCATGCCTGCCACGACCAAGTCGTACCGGTTTCCCGCATTTCGGGCATCTACGATCAGGAACCCCAAGCCGGAATTGACTGCGATCATCTCCGCGGCCACCACAACCAGCCACGCGATCCCCAAGGTGATCCGGAGTCCGATAATCAGCTGCGGCATCACTGCCGGGTAAAGTACCCGCACGACCAAGCTGGGTGTGCTGAGTCCGAAATTGCGTCCGGCGTTGATGTAGACGGCGGGGATACCCGCGACCGCATTGACTGCCGTCAAGGTGAGGGGTAGCAGGGATGCAAGAAAAATAAGGAAGACGGCGGCACCGTCTCCGACGCCGAACCAAAGGATGGCGATTGGAATCCATGCAAGGGGCGAAATTGGCCGCATGATTTGCAGCAGTGGATTCAAAGCCATTTCAGCCCGTCGGTACCATCCGATTGCGAGCCCGGTGGGGATGCCGATAAGCGCTGCGAGCATGAATCCCCACGTGACCCGGAACAGTGAGGCTACAACGTACTTCAGCAAGAGTCCACGTTGTGCCAATTCCCCGATTCCAAGCAAGACCTGGATTGGATCAGGCAAAAGGTGGGCCGATTGCGAATGCACTGCGACGTACCAAGCAACCAGTAGCGCAGCGGCGAAGAATAGCGGTCGAATCTGGGCAGGGACGTTCAAACAGTCACAGTAGCATTGCGGTCGAATGGCCGCCATAGTGTTAATGCACTAGGTGGACGGCGATTTTACCTCGGGGAATATTACTGGAAAGTGAATGGGCCTATAGTCGAATGCCTCCATAATGCCGATGGTGCGGCATGGAACAAATTCGCCTCCGGGCAAGGGGTGTGGGCTGGATTTCGATGCTTTTCTGCGGGATGATTGCCGCCCAACCGGCGCGGGCGACGAATGTCGCGGTCATCTTTTACGACAACCGTTACGGCACCGTCAACGACGCCACGGGTGGCTACACCCAGGTCGGCACCCTGCCAGTAAAACAGTCGGGTGGAATCGCTGCGATCAACGGACTGCTTTACGTCGAGGATTTCGGCAACAATCTCTATACGGTGGATTCGCTGACCGGTTCGGCCCGTTTGGCGGGCAACACTGGGTTGAACTTGAACTTGGCGGTGTTTGGCGGGTCTGCGATGGGCTTGTTCGAGATCGACTACCAGTCGGTCCTTTACTCGATCAACAAGGACACCGGTGCAGCGAAGCTGGTTGGGAAAACCGGTTTGGCCGCCAACAACGGCATGGACGATACCAGTCTCTCCAGCGACGGCCAGTACCTGTATTACACTGCCGGAGCAGCCGGGGCGCGGGATGAGTTGTACCGTATCGATCCTAAAACGGGTTTGGCGACGGATCTGGGAAGTACGGGGCAAACCGGTATTGCGGGCTCGGCCTATGTGAACGGCAACTTGGAGCTTTACCAGTGGGGACAGAGCAAGAACTACATCTATTCGAGCGTGCTAACGGGACCTATCAACTTTGTGAAGGGGCCACAGCTTGCGGCGCAGATCATTGATGGCGGAGTGGTTCTGGACAGCATGGTCAACACGTCGAACTTTGCCTCCACTTTGATTGGAACGAGTGCAACACCGGAGCCGGTCCCGCTCGTCACCGCCGGGACCGGTTTCCTAGCTGTACTTTGGCTTAGGCGGAAGCTGTCTCGCCAGCCGATTCGAGTTCCATGACGCGCTTTGCGAGCATGGCTTCGAGGTTTTCGAGCGCCTTGGTGAAGCCGGAGATACCTTCGGCGAGTTTGTCGGTCGCCATTCGGTCCGCGGCATGCATGGTGTCGAAGGTTGCCCGGTCCATCGGGATCCGCTCAATATCCATCGCAGCAGCCGCATCCGGCGCGAGCATGCGAGGGAGTTCGGCAACGGTTGAGTCCAGCTGGGCCAGAAGGCCTGGCGAGATCGTCAAAAGGTCGCACCCCGCCAGTTCGGTGATTTCCCCGATGTTGCGGAAGCTTGCACCCATGACCTCGGTCTTGTATCCGAACTTCTTGTAGTAGTTGTATACCCGGCGCACGGAGATAACGCCCGGATCCTCGGCTGGCGCATAGTCCAAGCCGGTATCCTTCTTGTACCAGTCGAGGATGCGGCCGACAAACGGCGAGATCAGGGTGATTCCCGCTTCCGCGCAAGCGATCGCCTGGTGCAGGCCAAATAGCAAAGTCAAGTTGCAGTGGATGCCCTCGTGTTCGAGGATCTCGCCGGCCCGGATGCCTTCCCACGTTGATGCGATCTTGATCAGCACGCGCTGGCGCGAGATGCCCGCCGCTTCATACTGGGCGATGATGGAGCGGCCCTTTTCCACCGTGGCCTCGGTATCGAAGGACAACCGGGCGTCCACTTCGGTCGAGACACGCTG
>CAIYDY010000155.1 GCA_903925015.1 uncultured Acidobacteriia bacterium | reverse complement strand
TTTCTCGACAACCAGAAAGATGCGACGCCCCATCTTTTGCGCCAGCAGCGCCAGTTCGATGTAATCCTCGGGCGGGCAGGCACCCCGCAGGAAGCTGAATGCCGACCGGGCGTGGAGCTCCACGTACTTCATCGCCGCAGCAGCGCCAGACCGACCAGTACAACCGCGACCCCAACGCCGGACATCCAACCGAGCGGTTCGCCGTCGATCAAGCCCCACATCAGGCCCCACAACGGGAGGATGTATGTGACCGATTGGATCTGGACAGCTGAAACCCGTGTAAGAAGGCCGTAGTAAAGGATGTAGGCGAGCCCGGTTCCCAGCACTCCGAGCGCTGCAACCGAGCCGAGGGAGACGGCGGACACAGCGGTCGGGAGGGGGCCGAGAAGTGCCAGCGGGAGCATCATGGCGGTGGCTACCGAAAGCTGGACGGTGGCCAGGCCGAGCGGGTCGTGCTGTTTCAACCGGGATTTTGCGAGCACGGTGCCGATGGCGTAGGAGATTGCGGCCAAGCCGACAAGCAGTACTCCAATCGGTTGCGCCGCATTTCCGTGGCTGCCGGTGCCGAGAACTGCGATGGCAACGCCAATGAAACCGACCGCCACTCCCGCCGCGACCCGGAGATTACGCGTTGCGGGCACTGTGATGAAGGAAATGATCAACACCCAAAGGGTTGTGGTGGCGTTCAGAATCGACGCCAAGCCGCTGGGGATCGAGTGTTCACCCCAAGCGATAAGGGTGAACGGAATGGCGTTGTTGAAGAGCGAAAGCAGCAGCAGAAACGGAATCAGGCTGCGGGGCGGGGCAGGGGCCCTCTTCACCCGCATCGCCACAGCAAGGAATCCGCTTCCGAAGGCCAGTCGGAGAAGCGCCATCCACGCAGGCGGAAAGCTCTCCCCGCCGTGTTTGATCAGGATGAAGGACGCGCCCCAGATTGCCGAAAGGATGAAGAGTTGGAGAAGGTCGTTGGGGGCCAAGAACAATTCTCCCATTGGGGGGTGACACGCCGCCTATGGGTACTAAACTGGTTCGGTGAGCATGGCACCTGATCGTTGGCTGTGTATAGAGGAGATATTCGGGAAGGCTGTGGAGCTTTCGCCTAATGAGCGGAATAGCTATCTGGCCACTGCCTGCCAAGGCGATGAAACCCTGCGAAGGGAACTGGAGATCCTTCTCGAGGCCGATTCGCAAAATACCGCGATCCAGAACCTTCGCAACACCGTCGATGCCGAAGTCTTGGAACAGGTAGCGGCACCGCGACGCATCGGACCTTGGCGCATTGTCGGAGTCATAGGCGGTGGAGGCATGGGCACCGTCTACCAAGCCGAACGCGACGACGGCCTGTTCCACAAGCAAGTCGCAATCAAGGTCCTGCGGCTGGGGCTTGAGTCCGAGTTCGCCCTCGCCCGCTTCCGCTATGAGCGGCGCATCCTCGGCGGTTTGGAACACCCCCAAATCGCTAGGCTCATCGATGGCGGCGAGGTCGATGGCCGCCCCTACATCGTTATGGAGTTTGTGGAAGGGCTTCCTGTCACTGAGTATTGCCGAGAGCAGGCTCTCGACGTGGATGCCCGCATTGCGCTGTTCCGGGATATCTGCGGGGCCGTGCAGTATGCGCACCAGCGTTTGGTGATCCACCGCGATCTGAAGCCTTCGAATATTCTGGTTACCGCTGACGGCACTGTCAAGCTGCTTGATTTCGGCATCGCGAAGCTGGAGGACCCCGACGTGATGCCGGACGAGGCCGCCCAGACGTCCACCGGAATGCGGATGATGACGCCGGAGTACGCAAGCCCGGAGCAGGTGCGGGGCGAGACTGTAACAGCAGCTTCCGATGTTTATGCGCTGGGTGCTGTTCTGTTCGAGCTCCTGACGTCCAGCAAGGCACACCGGTTGACACGGCAGGACCCGGCCGAACTGGTTCGCGTCGTCTGCGAACAGGAGATTGTTCCCCCCAGCACGGTCGCCCCCACCGAGTGGCGCAAGAAGCTGGCTGGAGATATCGACAACATTGTCGGCAAGGCGTTGCAAAAGGACCCGCAGCGCAGGTACCAGTCAGTGCAGCAGTTTTCTGAGGACCTGACCGCCTATCTCGACGGCCATCCTGTTGCGGCACGCCCGGATACGGCGTTCTACCGCGTCGGAAAGTTTCTGCGCCGGAACCGCTGGACGTCCGCGATGGCGGCGCTACTTGTGGTGAGCCTGATGGCTGGTGCCGGCGTCAGCATCTACCAGGCGAGGCGGGCTGAACGGCGTTTCGAACAGGTGCGGGGACTCGCCAGGACGTTCCTATTTGATGTCAACGATGAGATCGAGAACCTTCCCGGTGCCACCAAAGCCCGGCAAATGCTGGTATCGACGGCATCGACGTATTTGAACAGCCTCGCGTCGGAAGCCGGTGGGGACCGGTCACTCCTATTGGAAGTTGCGGCCGCGTATCAGAAGATCGGCGACGTGCTGGGGGATCCGTACCGGGCCAATCTTGGGCGTACCCAAGATGCTGCAAAGAATTACCGTCGATCCCTCGAAATTGCGGAACCGCTCGCACAGGGTACCCGCGACCCCGCCATTTGGCGATTGGTGGCATGGGGCAAAATCAAGGCCGCGCCTTTTTCCCCAACCGGTTTGGCGGAGATCCAGTCCGGCTTGGAGATTGCCAACCGGATTAGCCAGTGGGAGGGGAAGCCGGAGACCGACTTGCTCATGGACGCGCACCGTAGCCTTGGCGATATCGTGTTCAAGACGGTGGGCTGGGAAGCAGCCCTTCTGGAATTCGAGGCATGCCTGTCAGTGGCACAGGCTGCGGGCAAACTGGAGGGCCGTCCCGAGGAGATCCGTGTCCGCTGCCTCCAGCGGGCGGGCAAGGCACAGGGAGCCACCGGCGATTTGGATGCAGCCATGGCGCGGTTCCGGGAAGCGAGAGCCGGTCTGTTGGAACGGATTCGCCGCGAGCCCCGCCACCTGGAGCACCGCCGGAATCTACTCATTGTCCTGATTGAGTGTGCCAGATGGACTGGAAATCCCTCAAACCAGAATCTGGGGGATGGACCTGCGT
>CAIYDY010000154.1 GCA_903925015.1 uncultured Acidobacteriia bacterium | reverse complement strand
TGCCACCTCCTGAGTCGGCGGGCTCCGCGTCCGGTGGGGCCGGGCTTGGGTTCGTTCCTCACTTTTTTGATTTCGGGTTCCGGGGTTGGGGTGGCGTCAGCGCTGGGAATTGGGTCGGCTGGAGTTGAGGCTGTCTCCAGAGTGGCAAGTTCCTGCTGGCGGAATTTGCGGTAGGCCATCAGTGAGCGTCCGGCGCGTTCGAAGGCGCGGATGTAGCGGGATTCGTAGCGGTGGATGAGTTCGAAGGCCCCGTCCTTTTGGGAAAGGGAGGAAAAGGCGTGGGCGGTCTGGTTGAGGTCGGCTGTGGCGGTGCAGCCGAAGGCGGTGAGCTGGGTGTCGAGGGTGACGGATTCGAGGACAAGCATGCGCATGCGCCGCCACATGCAGGTGGCCATGGTGTCGACGAGGCAGCGCTCGTATTCGTCGGTTGGCTGCCAGGCTTCGTAGAGGTCGGCGGAGACCACGGCGTATTCCTGGGGGGATTCGCCCTTGATGGTGGCGAGCTGGGAGAAGAAGCCGTGGCGCTCGGCGTTGCGGGAGGAGATGGATTTTCCTTCGGGAGTTACGGGGCCTTTGGATTTGGCTCCGTTGGCTCGGGATGCGGCAATTTGGGCTTCGGTGCGGGGTGCCTTTTGGGTTGGGTTGGAGGTATGGGTCAAGTTTTCCATCGCGCGGTCATTGTAGTGCGGGCGGGGGTGGAAAACGAACTATGGGCGCGGGAAATAGCTCTTGGGAATGGCACTTTGGGGTTTGGTTTGTTGGGGTTGGAAGAATATTCGGGCGGACCAATATTTTTGTGACTGACAAAGGTCGCATCCGGGTTTTCCGGGGCTGGATGCGGGGCGCGGGGTAAGGCCCTGGCCGGAAAAGCGGACGCGACCGGGCGGTGAACGAAACTGCAGGCAGCGGTCGGCTATGGGGTTTGAATGTTGGGGGGCCGAAAGCTCGCGGGAAGGGCGGTCCCGGTGTGTTCCGGCGGCCCGGCATGCCCGGTTGTGCCACCGGTCTGGGTCCGCCCGGTTTGGAAATGTGCGGTTCCGGGGTGTTTCGTGCCGGGGTTTGCGGGGAATGGGCGGGGAGAGTGCGGTTGCGTCTCGGCTCCTCACCGCTATTCGCCTTTTCTTCGTATCCAAGCCGCCCGTATGACATACTGTCATAGTGGTGCCCGATCCGATTCCAGCCACTCATCAGGCAACGCCTCCGGCAATGAATCTTGACCTTGTTCTGGGTTGCCTGCACTACGACTCCTCCCCCAACTTCCTCACCGGCCCAGCCCTCGACGCTGACCGCGATTTCGGCCACGTCTTCCGCAAGGCCCGCCGCGATTGCGACCTCCAAGGCGTCTACGTCCTCAACGGCTCGGCCTTCGACAAATCCCGCTCAAGCGTCCCCGTGGTCTACGTCTGCCGGGCCGCCTCCGAATCCGAAGCCCGTGAAATCCACCGCAAGGTCTGGAACCAGAACGCCGTTCCGTTCCTGTTGGTCGCCACGCCGACCTCCATCCGCCTCTACCCCGGCTTCCGTTACGATCCAAAGCCTTCCGACTCCCTCCAGGGTGCCATCGCAGCCGTCTCCAGCTTCAACGAAATCGCCGAGTTGGCCGCCCTCGCCGCCCCCTCCATCGATTCCGCCGAGGTTTGGACCGCTTTCGGCTCGACCTTTCCGCCCGAGAAGCGCGTGGACTGGAAGCTCCTCCACAACCTTACGCAACTAGCCGTGGAGCTCGGTCGTGACGGTCAAGCCGACCGTCGTCTCACCCACGCCATGATCGGCAAGTTCGTCTACATCCACTACCTCCGGCAGCGGGACATCCTTTCCGACCGTCGCCTGGGCGAGTGGGGCATCGCACCGTCCGCCATCTTCGGGGCCTCGGCGGAACTCGAAGCATTCACCAACCTAGTCGCAAGACTTGACGACTACCTCAACGGCTCCGTCTTCCCCGTTTCTTCAGACCAAATTCGCGCGTTCGGCTTAGCCAAGCTCCGCGACGTCTCCGCCGCCTTCCAGGGCGAGACGCCCGGCACCCGCCAACTCCCGCTCTTTGACCTCTACGATTTCTCCTTCATCCCAATCGAGACCCTGTCCGTCATCTACGAGCAGTTCCTCCACGACGCCCCGGACGGTGACACCAAATCTCCCGGCGAAGAGCGTGCGGCCTATTACACGCCCATCCCGGTGGTCAACTACATGCTGGACCGCTTGGACGCGAAGAAACCCTTGGTGCCCGGCATGCGCGTCCTCGACCCCTCCTGCGGGTCCGGGGCCTTCCTCGTCCAGTGTTACCGCAAACTCATCGAAGGCAGCCTCCGCAACCTTCGCCGCCGCCTATTCCCCGAGGAGTTGGGCCGGCTGCTCACGGACCATATTTTCGGCGTCGACATCGACGAGGATGCCTGCCAAATCGCCGAACTCAGTCTTGCCCTCACCCTGCTGGAGTACATCGACCCGCCCGACCTAACCGACACGAACTTCAAACTGCCGTCGCTCCGCGGCCGCAACATCTTTTCCGAAAATGCCTTCGACGACCACTCGCACTGGATCGCGGCCACCAAAACCAGAAAGTTTGACTGGGTCGTGGGCAACCCCCCATGGAAGGACCTCGTGCCGAGTCGCTTGGACAAAGTGGATTCGCTCGCGTGGAGCTGGATGCTGGAGAACCACTCCAGCCATCCCGTTGGCGGCAATCAGCTTGCCGAGGCGTTCGCTTGGCGGGCCACTGAGGTTCTGGCCAGTTCCGGAGAGGCGTCCTTGCTGCTGCCCGCCATGACGCTCTTCAAGTACGAGTCCAAGGATTTCCGCGCCAAGTTCTTCTCATGTCACCGAACCTGGTCCGTCGCAAACTTCGCAAACCTCTCGAACATCCTTTTCCGCGACCGCGCCAAGACCCCCACGACCCCCGCTGCAGCCATCTTCTTTTCCAATGTGGGGCAGCCATTCTTGTCTGCAGCCGACTTTCAGTCGGCAGTAACCGTACCAATCGGTGCGCCAGCCAGGGATCTCCTCGACGACTCCGTCGAAGTCTTCTCCCCGCACGTCGCGACGCAGCTCTCAACGCTCAAGACGGCCAGTTCGCGCCGCGACGCCGGAGTGATCGTCGTCAATTCTTCTGACATCCGCAGCATCCCGTACCGCGAAGTCATCACCGGTGACCCACTGAGCTGGAAACTTGCAATGTGGGGATCGAGCCTGGACCGAAGGATCCTTGAGACTGTGGGACGACGATTTGAGACTGTGGGCTCACTGGCGGAACAAGGCACCCTGATCTTGTCCCAGGGCTTGGAACTACGCCCAGCCAACAACACCGACACCACCATAGAAATCCACCCGGAATTGATCGGCTGCCAAACCTTGAAAGTGCAGCCGCTGAAGAACCGCCGATTCCTGATCAGATTCCCGCCGACCGCAATCTCGCAAGTCGAGGCCTCCGCCTGCGGCGTCCGAAAACGAGGCGGATTCAATCTGCCCTTCAGTGTCTGTCAGCCTCCCCACGTAATCGTGGGGGTGTCGCGTAGCTTCGCAGTCTACTCCGAGGAGACCCTAATTGTTCCTTCACGTCGAATTGGAATTGCCTCTCCTTCATCGGATCGGGCCCTGCTCAAAGCCATAGCGCTATATCTCAATTCAGACTTCGCAACGTACTATGAGTTTCTGACAACGACCCAAGCGGGCATTCAGATGTCAATTAGCACGCTGGCAGCGCTTCGGCTATTGCCAATTCCATTTAGCAGTAGTGATCTCACGCCATGGCTGGACCTCTACGCCCACCTCGAACACGAAGCGCGGCAAACCGGCCACTTCGACAGGCCCGACCTCATCGACAAACTCAACGACCTCACCTTCGACGCTCTCCGCCTCTCATCAAGGGCGCGCGCATCGGTTACCGACTTGGTCCGTATCCGCCTCTCCATGACGCGGGGCAAACCAACCGGCGCAGCCGTCGAAAAGCCCATACCAAACGAGCTCCTCCACTACGCCCAGACCCTCTGCGACGAACTCGACGCCTTCGTCGGCGCAACCTCCGGCATTTTTCACACTGTCGAGGTTCTCCACGCCTCCGGTTCCGGCCTCATCGCAGTCGAACTCCACACCGACGCACTCCCCGGCACCACGCGACCCTCAACACCAGCCCGAATCGTCCCAGCCTCGGACCAAGAGCACGCAGTCCTCGAACAGGCCCGTTCCCGCCTCGTGACCCAACACGGCCAGTGGCTTTACTTCAACCGCAACCTGCGCGTCTACGACGGAAACCGCACCTACATCCTCAAGCCGCTCCAACGCCTGCAATGGACCCGGACCCAAGCAATCCTGGACGCCAACGAAATCATCGCCGACTCCCTCAGGCCACAGGCCCCGGACTCCCCCGAAACGGTCCACTCCGAGGCGATCCATTAAATGTCTCCGGTCCCCTCCGGCACCGTCCAAGCCGCATACCGGCAGGCGTTCGTACTCCATTGTTTTGAACTCATCCGTCTGGCCCATCGCGACTTGGACACCACTTCACTGCACAACGCGGAGGAACCCCACATCACCGGCGAACTTGTTCGCCAAGCCCGAACCATACTCGAGTCCCCCGACGCCGTACATTGGATGCGGTTTTTGGCCATCCACGACGATCCACCCCAGAACCAGCCCGGCGTCTATGGCAAGCGGCGGCGCCGCCTAGACGTGGAGTTCGAGGTGACCGGCCAACAGCCACGCCCCAGATTCCACATCGAGGCCAAGCGCTTATACCGCCAGGACTCCGTGAACGAATACTTCGGCGACGGCGGCCTCCTGCTATTCGTCACCGGCCAATACGCACCGGACTGGCCCTCCGCCGGAATGCTCGGCTACATCCAATCCGAAGACGAATCGACGTGGCATTCCCGCTTGGCTGCCGGTTTGGCCGCTCGGACAGGGAAACTGCGGGTTTGCGCCGAAACCGAAGGCTGGGAGTCATTTGCTCCGGCGCTCAACCGGACCTGCCATCAGCGCGGGGAAGTCGCGCTGGGAAGAATCGACATCTTCCATTGCCTCTTGACGGTCATTTGAACGCGGTCGCCGCATCCATACCAACTGGCCTGAATTCCGTCCCGAGGGTGCGTCAATTGGAATAACATCAAACTTCCCGAGTCGAGCACTATCACGGCAGTGCACACTTCATTCAGTTTGGCGTTGACGTCTAACCGCCACATCTCGGCCTTCCGATCCTTGGGCGCCAAACTCACAGTGAATTGCTTGCAGCAGACTGACGACCGCAGTGGCCGCGCTTAGGAACACTCCTAAGTACAGCGCAAGTACCAACCTTGAGTTAGCTGCGATTGATTCGCTGGTCCAGACATCCTCAACACCACCATCGGCATCCTCGACCACTTGCTCGCGGCTCGCGGACGGGTGCTTGCGCATGTAGTTCAAGCCGTTTGTCGTGTACACGGAACCGACAATAACTTGTTCCCCGTCATATGTTGTGGCTACGGATACCAGCGCACCCGAGTAGGCGAACACGATGGCGACAGACAGAACTAGCAGCCCGGCGCTAACACACGCCCAGCGGATCGCATGTGTTGGCAATTTCCAGCGGTTCATGAGCAACATCAGGAAGCCCAGCAGCACGGCGACCAGAAACGCCGCGTACGGCGCGGGCTGAACGCCACCCGAGCCTGAGGCAGCTAAGTTCTTGGGCGGAGGCAAGAGGAACACGGCTATTACAGCCACAAGGCTGGCCCCACCCTTCGAGAGCGTTCCCCACGTCTCCCCGACGACCCGGATCATCGCGTTTGGGCTTCGCGTCATCTTGTGGGCAATCCGGCGTCAACCTGCAACCCTACTTCGCCCTTCCCAGCGAACACCATGTCGATTGGGCCGATCTGCCTCGCACCCTTGCGCAGGAGAATGAGGTAGTGGCCCGGCGGGCGGCTTACCCGCGCCGGGCTGGAGGGTGTGTCGAACTTAATATATGGAACGTCTGGATTATCCTCAAAGAACTTCTTCTTCCAATATAACTCCCATCCCGGGTCTGGCTTGCGCTCTCCCTTGTACGTGGAAAATGTGACGGAAAGTACGCGGGGACCGAACTGCTCTCGGCAATCCTGGGCCATGATTTCCAAATCCAAGCTCGTCAGGGCAAGGGCCTTGTTTGTCTTGCCCGGATCGTTTGTCAATTCTGCATCTTGGAGCACATGGAGAATCGCCAACACGGCGTTGTCATAGACACTGTGGAGTGGTCCCCAAAACTGAGACAACCGGTTAAGGCTCATTTTTCAGAGAATGGAGAATTGAGTTATGGGAGCGTCTCGAAGGCTGTTTACGAAAGAGTTCAAGCTGGCCGCCGTCAGGCGGCTGGAACAAGGGGTGTCC
>CAIYDY010000153.1 GCA_903925015.1 uncultured Acidobacteriia bacterium | reverse complement strand
TCGGATCTCGATGCGGTCGCCGCAACTTCCGGTCCCGGCCTTGCAGGATCGCTGCTGGTGGGCCTCACCTACGCGAAATCGATCTGCTTCGCCACCGGTCTGCCACTCATCGCCGTCAACCACATCGAGGGGCACATCCACGCGGTGATCCTCGAAGCCAAACAGCGGGGCACTCCGGTCGAGTTCCCGGCGCTCGCCATGATCGTCAGTGGCGGGCACACCCACATGTTCGAGGCCTCAGGTATCGGTTACAAGCTCCTGGGCAGGACGCGTGACGACGCCGCCGGCGAGGCGTTCGACAAAGTTGGAAAACTGCTCGGCTTCGGCTATCCCGGCGGCCCCGTGATCGACCGGTTGGCACCGTTCGGCGACCCCAACGCGGTCCCGTTCACCAGCGCCAGAATGAAGGGGAATACCCTCGACTTCAGCTTCAGCGGCCTGAAGACGGCCGTTCTGCGGTGGGTGGAGTCGCACCCGATGCAGACGGGCATCGACGAGCGGAAGGCGCTGCTCCGCGTGAATCCGAGGCCTACCAACGAGGAATGGCTGGCCGTAACGTCACAGGATGTTCTGGATTTGGTGGCCAGCTTCCAGCATTCGGTTGTGGATCAACTTCTCCGGCACGCGCTGGGGGCAACCAGCCTGATGGAGAACGCCCGGTCGCTGGTGATCTCAGGAGGCGTCGCCTGCAACTCCGGACTGCGGGCCGCCGTTACGCAGCGGACCATTGGCATGCCGGTGCATTTTCCGTCATTCGGATTGTCCACGGACAACGCTGTCATGATCGCCGCCGCGGCATTTGTGAAGTTCGCACAGGGCGAATTTGCCGGATTTGACTGCGCTGCGGAACCAAACTTGTCGCTTGCGCGGTAGCCGCTAGGGGGTGGCGACCCGGAGCACGATCTTCTCCAGCATTTCAGCCCCGGATTTCAAATTCTCCACTGAAATCCGTTCGTCGTTGCCATGCATGCGCAGTTGGCCATCCTTCCGGAAAACGGGAACGCCGTAGACGGCCATCCCTTTCGCGCGCAGAAACGCCCCGTCCGTGGTTCCGCGCATCATGAAGGGCACCACTAAGGCCTTCGGGGACGACTCGCGGAACACGGACTCCATAGCTTTGTAGAGCGGGGAAGTCAACGAACTCGGCTCGGTCGAAGGCTGCATATCCTTTTCCGCTGGCTCCACCGTTACAGCCGGATCGCCCACAATCGCCCGCAGCCGCTGGAAAACCGCCGCCGGATCCTCGCCGGGCAGCCGTCGGCCGTCCACCATGGCCTCCACCGAGTTAGGAATCACGTTGATCCGGATGCCGCCCGAAAGCATGGTCGGCGAGAGGGAGAAATGCAACATCGCGCCGAATTCCGGATCGACTTTGGTGATGGCTGCGGCAGCCTTGTCCGACTGCAACGGGTTGTCCAGCTGCGCGACCAGCGGTCCCAGCGCGGAATACTCCGGCAGCTTCGAAATTTCACGGAAGTACGCCCGCGTGGTTGTGTTCAAGGCCACCGGTTGGGCAGCATCCGTTAGCTTCACGATGGCGCGTGCCAGGTGCGTGACTGCGTTGTCCTCGCGGGGCAGGGAACCGTGGCCAGCTACCCCCTTGGCGGTCAGGTGGATCCGGGTCGGAATCTTCTCCGCCGTCTGGATCTGGAAGACGTCGCTGCCCGACGGTGTGTGTACGCTGTACGAAAATTCGTTCAACGCAAACTCCGCGTCCATCTTCGGCCAGGCGTTGGCGATCAGCCACTTCATCCCGCTCGACCCGGATTCCTCGTCCGACTCGCACACCAAGATGATGTCGCGATCCAGCAAAGCCGTCGTGCGTTTCAGATGGACGATTGCCGCCAGTTCCGCCGCCAGTAGATTCTTCGTATCCTCGGTCCCGCGCCCGTAAATGTACCCGTTCTTTTCGACCGCCGAAAAGGGCTCCACCGTCCACTGGGACCGCTCCACAGGCACCACGTCACTATGCGCCATCAACAGCAACGGGCGCTGCTTTCCCGACCCCTTCAGCCGCGCGATCAAGTTCAGCCTCGCGGGATCCGGACCCAGCATTTCAGCCGGAATACCCTCCCGGTCGGCCACCTGCTTCAAATACTTGGCCACGAGGGACTCGTTTCCCGGCGGATTCGATGTATCGAGTTTGATCAAGTCGCGGAGGTACCCGTCGGCAAGCACGCCGACCGGATTTGCCGTCTGGCCAAGACAGGCAAAGCTCGCAAGCAGTCCAAGAACCATCCGTTTCATACGTCGATTACCCCCAAAGATTCAGTCTAGCCGTGGACCACGACCGCAAGGGCGGTACAATCGTCTCGCATGGCAGCTACGAAAATTACGGTGAACAACGACGGGTCCATCCGCGTCGAAGGGGAATTTGAAATTTGCGACCCACAGGGTCAGGCCTTCGGGCTTGGCGGGCGGACAGTGATCGGCCTCTGCCGCTGCGGACTCTCCCAGAACAAGCCGTTCTGTGACGGATCGCACGCCCGGCAGGGTTTCCAGGACAAGGTTGTGGCCCGGGACCTCCCCGCGCCGAAGCCCAAGGTCTAACATAGTTCTCAACCGGGCCGCCTGGAACAACCACTCGGCGGCCTTTTCCAACAAGTCTTGATATCATAAACTCGCTGGGACCAGCGCGTAGCACGAGTTCGTCTTGTGATTGCGTGACAGTCCCGGATGACAACCGTCAATACACACACATATGATCAAAGTCGAAGGTCTGACCAAGCGATACGCGCGCAACGTCGCGGTCAAGAACATCTCCTTCGAAGTGGGCAAGGGTGAAATCGTCGGTTTCCTGGGCAAGAACGGTGCCGGGAAAACCACCACGATGCGTGTCCTTACCTGCTTTCTCCCGCCAACCGCGGGCAAGGCCAGCGTAGCCGGTTTCGATGTCCTCGAGCAGCCGCTCGACGTCAAGAGGAACATCGGCTACCTTCCCGAGACCCCGCCGGTGTACCCGGAGATGGAGGTGTCCGAATACCTCGAGTTCGTCGCGAAACTCAAGAATATGCCCAGTGGGGACATCGCCAAGCGCATCGACGAGGTGTGCGAGCGTGCCGCGTTGGGAGACGTGAAGCACAAGATTATCGGCAAGCTCTCCAAGGGCTACCGGCAGCGTGTCGGCATCGCACAGGCGATCATCCACAATCCGCCCGTTTTGATCCTGGACGAGCCCACCTCCGGACTCGATCCCGAGCAGCAGCTCCACGTCCGTGAACTAGTGGCGAGCCTTTCCGGGGACCACACGATCATCCTCAGCACCCACATCCTCTCGGAAGTGGAAGCGTCCTGCAGCAACGTCATCATCATCAACAACGGCGAGATCATCGCGTCGGACTCGGTGGCGAACCTGCATAAGCGCGGCAAGGCGTTCGAAACAGTATCGATCCAAGTTGCGGGTGGTGATCCGGTCTCGGTCCGCCAAAGGCTTGAGGAAGTCCGGGGAGTGGCCCGCGTTGTTTCCAAGGATTCCAAGGAAGGCTTGGTGGCCTTAGAAGTCGAGAGCCTGGAGGGCGAAAAAGACATGCTGCGGCCCGATTTGGCCCGTGCTGTCGTCCAATCCGGCTGGAACCTGACGGAACTGAAGACTATCGGCGATTCGCTGGAGGAGATCTTCCTGGATCTCACGCGCGCCGAGTCGGCCAAGAAAGAAGGGGAGTCCGTTACGCAATGAGGAACATACTCACGATTTGCAGCAAGGAAATCAAAAGCTACTTCGTGTCGCCCATCGCGTATTTGCTGATGGGGCTTTTCGGATTGATTTTTGGGTACTTTTTCTATAGCGCCACCGCCTACTTCGTGATGGCCGGAATGCGGGCCCAGATGCAGGGCGGCGGCGGACCGATGTCGGTGAACGAATACGTCATCGCGCCACTGTTCGGCAATGCCAGTGTCGTCGGGCTCTTTCTGATCCCGCTGATTTCCATGCGGCTGTTTGCGGAGGAAAAGCGTTCCGGCACCATCGAACTGCTGATGACTTCACCCATCACCGATTGGGAAATCGTCCTCGGCAAGTTCCTCGGCGCTGTTTTCATGTACCTTTGCGTGTTGGCGATGGCTGGTGCAAATGTGGCACTCCTGTTCATTTGGGGCAATCCCGATTGGCGCCCGGTTCTGACCGGATTTCTCGGTCTGGCACTCCAGGGTGCGACGGTCCTCTCCATCGGCAGCTTCATCTCCACCACCACCAAGAACCAGATCATCGCCGGGGCGGCAACGTTTTCCATTTGCCTGCTGCTTTGGGTGTTGAGCTGGGTCAGTTCCTACAATGAGGCGGGTTGGGCGCAGGTCATCGCGTACTGCTCGATCCTGACGCACTTTGAACCCTTCTCGAAGGGCATCATCGACACCAAGGACGTGGTGTTCTACCTGTCCGCGATCTTCCTCGGACTGTTCCTGACCACACGGTCGATCGAATCCATGAGGTGGAGGGCGTAATGGCGAATGAATGGATGAAATCCCGTCAGACCAAGTACGGCACGTACGTCACGGTCTATATTTTGGTGGTTCTGGCCATCGTCTTTGCCGCCAACTGGCTGGCGAAGGACCACAACAAGACAATTGACGTCACCTCGAACAAGCGATTTACGCTGTCCGACCAGACGAAGAAGGTGGTGGGTGGTCTCTCCAAGGACGTCAATGTCTACTTCTTCGAGAAATCCGACCGTTTCGAAGGTGCCAAGGACATGCTGGACCGGTACAAGAACCTGTCCTCCAAGTTCGTTGTGAACTATGTCGATCCCGACAAGAAGCCGGACATCGCGCGCCTTGAAGGCATGCGGAACTTCGGCGACATCATCATCGACAACGGCGTGAAGAAGGAAACGGCCAAGGCGCTGACCGAGGAGGAACTCACCGGTGCCCTGATCCGGGTCATCAAGACCGGCTCCAGGAACGTCTGTTTTGTGCACGGGTCCGGCGAACACCAGTTGAAGGAAACCGCGCGCGACGGCTATTCGGCCCTCAAGGACGCGCTGGAAAAAAACAACTACAAGACGCAGGAAATCTCGCTGCTCGAGAAGCCGGAAGTGCCGAAGGAGTGCACCATCGTGGTGGTTGGTGGTCCGAAGGTGGACTACCTGGCACCAGCCGTGGATGCCATCCGTTCGTTCGTGAAGGGCGGCGGCAAGGCCATTCTCAACTTCGACGCAGTGTTGGAGTTGCCCGACCAAAAGTCCGGCGATACACCGGCACTCGTGGCGCTAGCAGCCGAGTGGGGCGTGACCCCGAAGGGCGACATCCTCCTCGACCTCAGCACCATGAGCCGGCTGTTCGGCCAGACCACGCCGCTGGTGGCAACCTACGAATCCCACCCGATTGTCCGCGTGATGGCCGATGTCGCCAGTGCGTTCCCCATGTCCCGTAGCCTGGAAGTGAAGGCCCCGGCTGAAAAGCTGTTCTCGACCGGCGACTCCAGCTACTCCTTGACCAACCCCAAGCCCCCGATCAAGGAATCGGACTTGGACAAGGCCGCCAAAGGTCCGTTCGTGATGGGTGCGGCCGCCAGTATCGGCAGCGGTCCGACTGCCGGTCGCGTCGTCGTAATGGGCAGCTCCAGCTGGATGTCCAACTACATGCTATCCGCGCCAATCGCCAACCGCGACCTGGCGCTGAACACCATGAACTGGTTGACGTCGGACGAGGACCTGATCTCGATCCGCCCGAAGGATCCGGAAGACCGACGATTGAACATCACCGGCGTCGGCATGAAAACACTCTTCTGGTGCAGTGTGGTCGGCTTCCCGCTGATCATCATCTTCTCGGGCGTACAGGTTTGGTGGAGAAGACGCTAGCATGAAGAACCCAATCGGACTTCTAGTAGCCTGCGGAGTCCTGATCGTTCTGGGCGGGCTGGTGTGGTGGACGGGGCAGCATCCGTCCAAGCCAGAAACCACCACACCGGCAGTCCCGAAAA
Organism: uncultured Acidobacteriia bacterium; assembly: GCA_903925015.1. Lineage (GTDB taxonomy): Bacteria > Acidobacteriota > Terriglobia > Bryobacterales > Bryobacteraceae > BOG-234. The sequence continues at coordinate 18,659 of CAIYDY010000153.1, read as the reverse complement.
TCCTCGCATTGGGCGAGGACCAGATCGAGGGTATCCGTATCGCCAAGGCCGGATCGGAAGCCATCCGGCTGAAAAAGACCTCGGAAAAGTGGGGCATTGCGGAGCCAACCGTATTCGATGCCGACCAGGACGCGGTCAAGTCCTTGGTCAGCTCACTGGCAGCATTCAACGGCGACCGCATCATTGACGAAAACCCGGCGGAACTCGGATCGTTCGGCCTCAAAGAGCCCGTGGTCGAAATTGAAGTGACGGTAAAGGGCGGCACCGCCAACAAGCTGCAATTCGGCTCGGACACGCCGTCCGGCAGCGGCACCTACGTGAAGCTCGCCTCGGCATCCAAGGTCTACACGGTTCCAGCTTCGATAAAGGCCAATTTCGACAAGTCCGTCACCGACCTGCGCGAAAAGCACCTGTTGTCCTTCAACCAGGACAAGCTCACCGGACTAACCGTAGCCACGAAAGGGTCGACGTTCGAGTTCGGACGCAACGCGCAGAACGAGTGGCAGATCGTAAAACCTGGCCCCTATCGCGCCGACGGCCTGCAAGTGGATGATTTGGTGCGCAAGCTCAAGGACGCCAAGATGGATTTGGCGGGTGACGATCAAAAGAAAGCTGGTGCCGAGTTCACAACCGGTGCCACCATCGCCACTATCTCCATGCGCGACAATGGCCTGCCGCAGGCCATCACCGTCCGCCAAGGCAAGGACAAAACCATCTACGCACGCAGTTCGGTACTGGAAGGCACCTACAAGCTGTCCGGTGACCTGGGCGAGGGATTGAAGGACAAGGACATCGACAGTTTCCGCAACAAGAAGCTGTTCGATTTCGGCTTCAACGATCCAAGCAAGGTTGAGATCGAGGGCAAGGCCTACCAGAAATCCGGCGAAAAATGGACCGGCCCGTCCGGCCAAGTTGATTCGCCCAGCGTGCAGTCGGTCATCGACAAGCTCAGGGATCTGGCTGCGTCCAAGTTCAGCGACAAGATGGCGGGAACGGTCGCTTTGGCGCTCGCCGTCACTTCAGGAGACAAGAACAAGGTCGAAAGGATCTCCATTTCCAAGGCGGGCGATTCGTACAACGCACAGCGCGAAGGTGAATCGGCGGTCTACGTGCTGGATGGAAAGTCGTTCGACGATTTACAGAAGGTGATTCAGGGTATCAAGCCATTCGCTGCCCCGAAACCGGCGACACCGGAGAAGAAGAAGTAGCATATTGAACGCCCTCCTTACCGACCTTTATGAACTGACCATGGCTGCGGGTTATTTCGCAGCCGGGAAGCATCAGGAGGTTGGCACTTTTGAACTGACAGTTCGGCGGCTGCCACGAAACCGCGATTTCGTGGTCGTTGCCGGACTCCATCGAGTGATCGACTATCTGCTGAACCTGAAGTTCGAGCCGGAAGAAATTGCCTACCTGCGCGGCCTGCCCAATTTCCGCAACGCCCCCGAGGAGTTCTGGGCCTACTTGGCGGATTTCCGGTTTACCGGCACCATGTTCGCGGTTCCCGAGGGTACGGTTGTCTATGAAGGCCAGCCGATCCTGAACATCCGGGCACCGTTGTGCGAAGGCCAGATCCCCGAAACCTATCTTTTGTCCGCGCTGACTTTCGAGACACTCATCGCCTCGAAGGCGGCACGTGTGGCGAACGCAGCGCAGGGCAGGGACGTGGTCGAGTTCGGAACCCGGCGCGCACATACCCCGGAGGCAGGTGTCCTGGGAGCGCGGGCCGCATATATCGGCGGTTGTGTCGGTACCAGCAATACGCTGGCAGGATTCCGCTACGGCATTCCGGTGATGGGAACTGCGGCGCACTCCTGGGTCATGTCGTTCGAGACTGAATTGGAAGCCTTCAGGTCCTTGCAGCAGTTGCTGGGCGACCGGACCGTGCACTTGCTGGACACCTACGACGCCATACAGGGCGCGCACAACGCGGCGAGCCTCGGCAAACCACTCTGGGGCGTCCGCCTCGACAGCGGAGACTTTCTGTCCCTCTCTCACCAAGTACGAGCGATTCTGGATGCCGCCGGGCTCCAATCAGCCAAGATCATGGCCAGCGGGGACTTGGACGAATACAAGATTCAAACGTTGGTGGCTGCAGGAGCCCCGATCGACGCCTTCGGGGTCGGCACGGAACTGGCCGTTTCGGGAGATGCGCCGTCGATGGGCGCGATCTACAAGCTGGTGGAGATTGAAAACAGCGAAAAGACTCGTTACACCGCCAAGCACAGTCCCGAAAAACAGACTCTCGCCGGGGCCAAGCAGCTCTTCCGCTTTCCGGAGTTCGACTTGCTCTCCCTGCAGGACGAATGCGCCATCGGCTCAGAAGCGCTGCTGAAGCCCTACATCGTGAACGGACAACTGGTCACCGAACTTCCGTCGGCCGGGCAAATCCGGGAACTCGCATCACAAAACCTGTCGCCATGGCCGCAACCGGGGCGGCGCATGGAGCTTTCCAAGTCGCTGGAGGAATTGAATGAGAGCATTTTTCGATATTGATACCCAGATCGACTTCCTGTACCCGTCCGGTACCCTGTACGGCAAGGGCGGGGAGAGCCTGATTGCGCCGATTGCGGCCCTGAACCGCTACGCCGTCGCGAACGCCATCCCGCTGGTCTCCACCATGTGCGCCCACGGCGAGGATGCCGGGGAGTTCCAAGTGTGGCCACCCCACTGCATTGCGGGGACTTGGGGCCAACGGAAGCCGGCATCACTGCTTTTCGGCAAGCAGGTCGTGGTTCCAAACCGTTCGGTACAGCTGGATCTCGCAGGGGCCAACCAGATCCTCCTTGAAAAGGACGACCTTGATCTCTTCACGAATCCGAACGCCGTCGATGTGCTGGATGTTTTGGATATCGACGAGGTGGTCGTCTATGGTGCCTTCACGGAATACTGCGTCAAGTGCGCGGTGATGGGCCTGATGAAATGGGGCCGGAACGTGAAGTTGGTGCTGGACGCCACCGCTGCTCTCGATGAGGCTGCTGGATTGGAAGTCCTCAGGATGTTTCTGGCGGAAGGCGGGCAATGCGTCACCTCCGCCGAAATTCTGGTCTGAGAAGAGAACTAGCGTGGGAGTTACGACCCACTACGGCGCAGCTTACCCGCTAGCATCCGCGCAAATACCCGATAGGTAAACGCATCCACGGCACCCGCGCGCCCGAAGGTGCTGTTGTTGGCAAACGTCAGGACGTCGGGATTCCCTTTCGGCCAGGCGGCGTGCATCACTAGGACCCGGGCCTCGCCGTCCTCACCGAAGAAACCGGGGGGATCGCGGGAAATAGAAGACTTTCTTGCAGGAAAGCCTGATTCGGCTGCCCCTCCCTGTGGACGTGTTAAGTGCCCCGCCAGCCGACCACCGGACAGGGTAAGCCGAACAGGGCCGCGAACCAGTTCCTCAAACTTGGCTTTTGGTCCAGTACTCCAGTTTCGATGCCAAGGCCTCGCGGTCGATCGGCTTCGACAGATAGTCGTTCATACCAGCAGCCAGGCAACGGTCCCGCTCTCCTTGGAGTACGTTTGCAGTGAGGGCGATGATGGGGACATCTGCGCCGCCGGGCGCGGCCCGGATTGCTTGGGTTGCCTCGAATCCGTCCATTTCGGGCATTTGGCAGTCCATCAGGATTGCCCCGAAGCGCCCCTCGGCATAGGCTTCCACAGCCTCCCGGCCATTGTTGGCTATGGAGGTGGAATAGCCCAGCTTCTTCAAATACAGCACCGCGACCCGCTGGTTGACAGCGTTGTCCTCCACCACCAGAATGTGCGCCGTGGTGACGGCTCCCGGCGGATTGCCAGCCGACGGTACAGTTGGAATCTGCGCGGAAACTGCCGTGCCGCCATTCACACGGGTCTCAAACGCCCTTCCCAACGCCTGCAGCAAACTGGATTCCCGGATCGGCTTCATCAAAACATCATCGACATCCCGGGTTCTGATACTGTCCCGGTCGGTGTGAGAAGAGAGGATGAGGATTGGTATGCGTTCGAATTGCGGCTGCAGCCGGATGGAGCGGGCCAGCATCAAGCCGTCGACTTCAGGCATGCGGAAATCGCTCAGGACCGCGTCAAAGCGGCGTCCGGACTTGACGGCCCCGTTCAGTTCATCCATGGCATGGGCGGCACCGTCGGCGGTCTGAACCTCGCAGCCGTTCCGTTGCAGTTGCAGTTGGAGGACCCGGCGGTTGGTGGCGTTGTCGTCCACCACCAGAATTCGGTGCCCGTAAAGTTTTGGTGACGTGGGTGCGGCAGCGGGCGGAATCCCCAGCCGGACGGTAAACCAGAAGGTCGAACCCATGTCTGGCTGGCTGACTACGCCGATTTGCCCGCCCATCAGCTCGACCAGCCGTTTGGATATCGCCAACCCCAGGCCAGTGCCCGCGAATCGGCGTGTGCTCGAGGAATCGGCCTGGCTGAATGCCTGGAAAAGCCGTTCCTGCGCTGCTTCCGAGATGCCGACACCCGTGTCGCGGACCTCGAAGCGGATCAGCCCGGAGTCCCCGGAGTGCTCCACGACATCGACCGTCATCGCAACCTCACCCGAGTCGGTGAATTTGATCGCGTTCGACAGAAGGTTGAGCAGGATCTGCCGGAGGCGGTGCTGGTCTCCCCGAACCAGTGCAACCGAGTCCGTGGTGGAGGGCAGCACAATCTCCAGGCCTTTTTTGTGCGCAGCCGCCGCGACAATCTCCGCGCACTCCTCAATGATGGGGAACAGTTGGAACGGCGTGTCTTCCAAGTCGAGCTTGCCTGCGTCGATTTTGGAGAAATCCAGAATGTCGTTGATGATGGAGAGAAGCGCCTCGCCGGAGTTTCGGATAGTCGAGACGTACTCCCGCTGTTCCGGCGACAAGGCGGTGTCCATCAAGAGCGACGTCATCCCGATGACACCATTCATCGGGGTGCGGATTTCATGGCTCATGGTCGCCAGGAAGTCGCTCTTGGCTCTGGCGGCGGCCTCGGCGGCGTCGCGGGCGGCGGCCAACTCCACCGATTGTGCTGTCAGCGCAATCTCATTGCGGCGGATCTCGCTTACATCCTGGACAAAACCCTGCATGCCGGCCTTGGCACACTGGACCGGTTCGGCCACCATCAGGAGATGGCGTACGTGGCCGCTGGGCAGTTCCAGTTGGTAGTTGTACACCCCTGTGCCGGCGTCGCGTTGGGCGTGGGAATATGCGCGAACGAGTCGGCGGCGGTCCCGCGGGTCCACCATCCGGTTGAGAAACTCCTCGATGGTGGGTGGTCCCAAGGCGGGTTCGCGTTCAAAGATGGGGAACATTGCCTTGGACCACGTGACCTTACGGTGCTCATCGATTTCCCAGCTACCAATCGAGGCCATCCGCTGGGTGGCTTCCAGCAGATCCTGGGCCCGCATGGTGCGGCTCGCAAGGTCTTTCTGTTCGGTGATGTCCTTGAAGTAGATGGACACGCCGCCCAAGGTGGGACGGCACGAAACGTCTAGCGTGACTCCCAGACTGGAATGGACCGCCTCGAAACGCAAGGGCTCCGCGGAGGTCACCGTTCTGCGGAAATTACGCATGAACTCCGGCGAGGAGTCCGGGAAAAGGTCGGCCAGCCGGACCCCTACGGAAGCCCGGTCGCCGAGGGCGCCGCGAGCCTTTCGATTCACGTGCGTGACGATCAAATCCGAATCGGCAGCCAAAATGCTGTCGAGGGTACCGTCCAAGACCGATGCCAAACGGTCGGCGGACTGTTGCAACCATTCCTCGGCCTGTTCGCGGCGGCCAAGTTCGCGGAGGCCGAGCCACAATCCGAACAGGCCGAGACACAGGGCCCCCGTCAAGGTGATACCCATGGAAATGAACGAAATTGTGATGTTCTGTTGGCGGTGGGCCTTCAATTCGGCCACGATGCGCAGTTCCTCGGCTCGCGTCTGGTTCACCGACCGGTCGAGAAATCCGGCAAATTCCGCGTCCGAATCCGACAATGGACTGGAGCCGCTGGTTGGAAGCCGTGCGTGCTCGTCCACCAGGCGGCGAAGTTCCAGCAGCCTCGTCTGGAGGCCGATGCTCAAGCCGTCGAGAGAAGTTTGCGCGCCCCGTTCGAAGGCCAGGTTGCGTGCCGACACGGCATTCGCTCGGCAATTGTCGATGGCCTTGTCCAGTGCTTGCAGACTGGCTGCATTCACCGTTCCAAGCAGGCCGCGAACTTCGTCATGTACGGGCTCGCAGGCGATCTGGATGGCCTGCAGGCTGGCCGAAACGGCATAGGAGTGTTCGATGCGCTGGGCGTCGTCAGCGGATTTGGAAATGACGCGGAGCTCCAGCACGCGGGCTGTGATGAGCAGAACAATCGCGGTGGAAAAGCTCCCCTTGATCTTTGAGCGCGATGAAGTCACAATATTCCGCCGGTTCGGGTCCAGTCACCAAAGTGAGGACTCCCAACCAAATTGTTTCACGCTCCGTGCCACCGACCACGGGGAACCGCTTGTGGTTGAAGCTGGCAGTCTTCCGGATTGGTCCTTGCAAATGGGCGGGAGGTCCGGCACACCTCCCGCCCGGCCATTGTCTGTTTTACAGGTTTTTCAGGAACGTCAGGCTGGGTGCGAAAAAGTACTCGCCCCCGCGCATGGTTACAAATCCCGAAAACCCGAAGGCGACAGACGGTTTCGCTGTGTCATCCCACCCGCCGGGCCATGTCTGGGCAACCGCTGCGCCCGGGCCCTGTCCGATGATCGGATCGATTCCGGTGTTCGGTGCCGGAAAGTTCTGATTGTTCGCCCAAAGTTGCTGGGTGAACACAAACTGATCGGTTAGGCTGCGATTGTAGGCCATGAACAGCAGGCCGACGCCGCCGGTGGGCAGCAGCGGGGCGATCGTCTGGTCGAAATCGGCCAATGACTGCGCGTCGGGCACGTCCGAAGGGGGCACGCTGCGCGGTGTCTCCGTGAACGGAATGCCGCGCCGGGGCATGATGTGCGACCGTTCGAAGGGGTCCGGGTGCCGCGGATTTACCTTGCGGATGTGGGCGTGGAACGGGCAACGGCTTCCGGGATCATTGCCGTAGTTGAAGTCGTTCGGCGGAACTTGGCCTTTGGAATCGTCCGCCATCGTGACGGGCGTACCGTCCTCGAAGCGACCGACAACCAAGGCACCGGCCAGCTCGCGGGCGTCAGCGATCAAGCCCAACGCATCGGCGAGTTCCTGTTCGCGGCGCTTAAAGCCGCGAACGTTCTGCTCCAGCTTGCGGAAGATGAAATAGCTGCCGAAACTGTCCGGGTCATTGGCTGCCGGATCTTGGACGAGGGCTGCGTTTAGGCCGAAACTGGGGTCCCACCGGGCGGAACCGGCTGTTGCGGCCTCATCGACCACATCTTCCACCAACAGCAGCGGCTGGCTTCTTCCGTCCACATAGCCAAAATGTTCGATACCGACATCTGCGTGGTTTTTGACGGCGCTGCCCACCTGCTCGTGCAGGATGACTGCACCGGCCTCGTCGAGGAGCTTCGCGATTTCGAAACGCTTGTGGTCCACTCCACTCCGTGTCATATCGCCAATCAGGATCATGCCATCGATCTGTTGTGCGAAAGCCGCTTCCCAGTTCGCCAAGTCGTCGTTCAAAGAGCTCAAGCTCGATTGATCGCGCATGCCATTGAGGAAGAACGGTTCGTTCGGCATTGCGGCCACGCCGAGCGCCGTGTACCCTTGCGCGGAGAGGAAGGCCGCTACAAAAACGCTTCCTGGTTTCTTGGTCGCCTGGAATTGCTCGGTTTCCCGGAGCTGTTTGTCGGCGGTGGTGATGTGATAGTTCGCCAACTCCCGAAGGGCCCGTTTGGATTGCAACTGCTGGGCAGGGTCCAGACGGAAGAAGATGTTCAGTGTTTCCGGGCGGCCGTGCGCCTTCAAAATGTTGCCTTGGAGGCATTGCAACATTCTCTGTTCTTCCGTTGAGGCGTTTTTCCAAGACAGTGGCTTGGTGAGGTCAATGGGCATCGTTTTGTCCTTGCGGGGGCTTGGTAGCCCCTCAAAGAACAAAGCGTGTGGAGACGTGGTTTGCGGACAAAAAACTTTGCTACTCGCCGCTTTGTTGCATCAACTTTGCCACGATTCCGGTCCACCCTGTCTGGTGGGCCGCGCCGATGCCGCCGCCATGGTCGCCGTCGAAGTACTCATGGAAGAGCACGAGATCCATCCAGTTGGGATCGGACGCGTATCGGGCCTGTTTGTGCAGTGCGGGCCTGATCCCATCCGGTCCGCGCAGGAACAGGTGAGTCAGCCGCCGTGACAACTCCGCCGCAACTTCCCATAGATTCATGTAGATGCCGGACCCAGTCGGGCATTCCACCTGGAAATCCGGGCCGAAGTAGTGGTAGTATTTCTGCAGCGATTCGATCAACAACAGGTTCACCGGATACCAGACCGGCCCGCGCCAATTCGAATTGCCGCCGAACATGTAGGTTTTGGATTCGCCCGGCTCGTAGTTGACCGTGAACTCCTTGTCGCCCACCCGAATCCGGTAGGGGAATTCGGCGTGCGCGCGCGAGAGTGAGCGGATTCCGTACGGCGAAAGGAACTCGCTTTCGTCAAGCATCACCTCCAGAATCCGGCGCAATTGGTCGCTGTCTACGATCGAAAGCAACCGGCGGTCTTCCAAGCCGGTTTCGCGCATGCTGGCCACGTTGCTGGTCAGGTCCGGCCGGTTTTCGATGAACCAGTCCATGCGGCGCTTGAACCCGGGAAGGCTGGCAATGACGTCGGCATCGAGAGTTTCCACCGCAAACAGTGGAATCAGACCCACCATCGACCGGATCCGCATCGGTTCCGCCTTGCGTCCCGGCAGGTGGAGCGCATCGTAGAAGAAGCCGTCCGTGGCGTCCCACAGGCCATTCCCGTCGCCTGCCATGCTATTGATGGCGTTCGCGATGTGCAGAAAATGCTCCCAAAACTTGCTGGCGACGTCCTCGTAGGCCGGATCGAGGCGTGCCAGTTCCATGGCGATGGCCAGCAGGTTCAAACTATACATCGCCATCCAACCGGTGCCGTCCGCCTGCTCGATGTGTCCGCCCGTGGGGAGGGGCGCGCTCCGGTCAAATACCCCCACGTTATCCAACCCTAGAAAACCGCCCTGGAATACATTCCGGCCGGAGGCATCCTTGCGGTTCACCCACCAGGTGAAGTTCAGAATCAACTTGTGGAACATGCGCTTCAAGAACGCAACGTCGCCCACGCCGCCCTTCATCTTCCGGTCGATTTTGTAGACCCTCCACGCTGCCCACGCGTGAACCGGCGGATTTACATCGCCCAAGGCCCACTCGTATGCCGGAAGCTGGCCGTTCGGGTGCATATACCATTCGCGGCAGATCAGCGTAAGCTGCTCCTTGGCGAACTCCGGATCCACCATCGCCAGAGGAATGCAATGGAAACCCAGGTCCCATGCCGCGTACCAGGGATACTCCCACTTGTCCGGCATGGATATCACGTCGGCATTGTAGAGATGCAGCCATTCGCAGTTGCGCCCGTTGAGACGCTCACGCGGGGGCGGGGGAGCGCCCACATCTCCGGTAAGCCAGTCGCGCACCACATAGTGGTAAAACTGCTTCGACCACAGCATGCCCGCCAGAGCCTGGCGGAAGACGTTGCGCGCATCGTCGGAGAGTTCTTGCGGCGAAATGCACGCGTAAAACTCGTCCGCCTCGCGAATGCGGTCGTCGAAAACCTTGTCATGCACGGCGGGTTGGATCGCGGTGGGCTGTGCATCCGAAAGGCGCGCCCGAATGACCACCTGGCCCCCGGCCGGGATATCGAACTGATAGTTCGCGGCAGCCTTCGTGCCAACCCGGTGGGGGTTGATCATGTTCCGGTTGGAATGGATGACGTAGTCGTCGAAGGCATCCTTCTTACACGGCGTGTTGGCTCGGTCGTAGAGACGTCCGATATTCGTCTCGTTGTCGGTGTAGAGGATTTCCGGCGGATCATCCAGAACCAGCCAGCGCTTGCCGTAATAGGGATCCTGTAGTTCGATTGTGTTCTGCGTCGTGGCGCAGCGCCGCAACCAGGGACGCTTGGATTTTCCGCCCCAGGACCAGGTATTGCGGAACCAGATCGTCGGAAGGACATTGATCCGTGCCGTTTCCGGTCCACGGTTTACCACCGTGATGCGGATCAGGATTTCCTCGGGGGTTGACTTGGCGTACTCCGTGAAAACATCGAAGTACCTGTCTTGGTCGAAAACCCCGGTATCCTCCAAGTTGTATGCCGGAAGATCGCGGTTCCGGGCGGCGTTCTCGGCGATCAGGCGCTGGTAAGGAAACTCCGCCTGGGGGTACTTGTACAGATGCTTCATGTACGAGTGCGTCGGAGTGCTGTCCAGATAGTAGTAGTTTTCCTTGACGTCCTCGCCGTGGTTTCCTTGGTGCCCGGTGAGGCCGAACATGCGCTCCTTTAGGATCGGATCGCGTCCGTTCCATAGGGAGAGTGCGAAGCAAATTCGTTGGTGGCGGTCGCAGATTCCCGCCAAGCCCTCTTCATTCCAGCGAAAGGCCTTGGAGCGCGCGCTGTCATGCGGCAGGTATTCCCAAGCTGTGCCGTCGCGGCTGTAATCTTCGCGGACCGTGCCCCAGGCTCGCTCGGCGACGTACGGCCCCCACCGTTTCCAATGGCATTCCCGACCGTTGGACTGATCCAGTCGCTCTTGTTCTGCCGTAGTGTGATCGGGCGGACGCGGTGTCACAACTCTATTGTGGCGGATGCCTTCACAAGCTCGGGCAGCATTGCGGAAAGTACGGAGGTATTGGTATGCTGGGGCCGGTCCGAGACCAAAAATACCAGGAAATCCGAGGGGGAAAATCCGGTGATGTTGAACCGTTGGGCATCCTGGGTGTAGATCGGAAAACCGGCTTCGGATGCTGCGGCGTGGAGATCCCGCTCAAAAGCCTCCCCGGACCCTTTCCGCGTAAACAACAAGGACACAAAGCTGTTGCCCTTCTTGGCGACCAGATGCAAATACGTGCGTCCGCTGGCCTCGCATTTGTGGCCTTCGATCACCGCATAGCCCGGTGGCAGGTGATTCTTCAGGATCGGGTAGAGCTGGCTGTTGGATGGCCCGAGTTCTGACAGCATGGCCCGGAGATCGAAGTTCTTCGGGAAGTTTTGCCCGAAGATGGTGCAGTGGAGGTGATCGACGAATCCCACGCGCATCACCGGCGTCAATTGGGCGGAAACCTCGGCTATGTATGACTCGCGCGCACCCGGTGTCAGCCGCAGATAGTCCGTCTGCCATGCGCGGTTCAAGCCAACTGCCAGCAGGATGGAAGCTGCCAAGGCGAATCCAGCGCGGACAAATGGCACCCGCCGCCGTTCCTCATGCAACCGCCGCTTCACGCTGCTGTGGAGCTCTGGCGGTGCCTGTGCGGAATGGACAGCGCTCCGCAAACGCGACCTGTACTGGTCTTCGCTATTCATTTCACAACTCCATATGAGCGCGCTGTTTCCTCAAGTCTCTCCCGCAAAGCTTTCCGGCCACGGCTCAATCGCGACATGACGGTGCCGATGGGCACATGCAGAATTTCAGCCGCTTCCTTGTATGGAAACTCCTCCACATCCACCAACAGCACGACTGCGCGGTAGTCCTCCGGAATGTCATCCAAGGCGGCCAAAATCTCGGCGTCCGTCAAGTGGTCCGCAGCGGGCAGGGGACTGGCCTGAACCTGCTCCAGAACCATTTCCGAATCCGACACGCCCGGAAATCGCAGCCATTTGCGCCGTTGGTGGTGCACACAGTTGAACAGAACCTTATAGAGCCACGCACGGATGTTGGTGCCGGCCTCAAACCGGTCGAAGGACTTCCATGCCTGGAGGTACGTCTCCTGGACGGCATCCTCCGCACGACCGCGGTCCCGAGTCATGCGGAGCGCCATTCGGAACAGGTCGTCCATGAAGGGCAATGCCACCGTGTCGAACTCGTCGGCCCGATCGGCCTTCCGGAAGGGAATCAGGCCCAATTTGGACACCTGCCCCCAAGGGGAACTCCACGGATCTGTTGCGTACACGGGGAACATACATCCGTTGAATGACAGGTGGGGTTTGTTTTGTTCCCGACGAAATTCATTCTGTGCCCCATGGAATATTATGGGGCACCGGGATCATCTTTGGGCATGAGGAATAGGATGTTGTTGTTTGCGTTGGCACTCTCCGGCAACTTGGTTGGTGCGGAGAGGGTTCCGGTTCTGGTGGAACTCTTTACGTCGGAGGGCTGTTCGAGTTGTCCGCCCGCTGACAGGCTGCTGGAACGGTTGGACCGGGAATCTCCCAGCGGGATCGATGCCATCGTCCTTAGCGAGCACGTCGACTACTGGAACAGCCTGGGGTGGCGCGATCCGTTTTCATCCGCAGCGATGACCCAGCGTCAGAGGGACTACGCACGTCGGCTGGGCGGCGACGTATACACACCTGAAATGGTGGTCGACGGTGCGCAGGGATTCGTGGGCAGCAACTCGTCGGAAGCGCTGCAGGCGTTGGCGGAGGCAGCGGGTCGCACGAAGGCTGCAATGCGGGTGGAGGTCGCGCCCGCTGGAACCAAGTCGCGCGTTTCGGTTCATCTGGAAAGGCCGGTTGCCGGAACTTTGTTTGTGGCTCTGGCGAGGGATGCGATGCGATCGAAAGTGACGGCCGGTGAGAATAGCGGCAAGAACTTGACCCACGTCGCGGTGGTCTACTCGTTGGTGCGGGTTGGAAGGATGGATGGCTTGGAGCGGACCGTGGACGTGGATCAGGTGGTGGCGGGCGGTCGTGTGGTGGCGTTTGTGTCGGACGGGGTCGGTGGTGCCGTGTTGGCTCTGGGGTCGGCGCGGCCCTAGATGCTACAACTACAATTTGACATAATATCCGTTATCGGAAGCGCTCCGTCGGAAGGCATCCTATTGGATGCCTCTTAGGCCTTCAAGATCTCCCTCGCTGCGTTGTACCCCGGCGCGCCCATCACGCCGCCTCCGGGATGCGCTCCGGAGCCGCACAGCCACAGTCCCGCCACCGGTGTCTTGTATTTTGCCCAGCCAATCACCGGTCGCATGAAGAACATCTGGTCCAAGCTCATCTCGCCGTGGAAAATATTGCCGCCGGCAATTCCGAATCTCCGTTCCAGATCCAACGGAGACAACACTTGCCGTTCCCGCACGATCTCCCGCATGTTCGGCGCGTACTCCGAAATCACTTCCAGCACCCGGTCCCCGTAGGGCTCGCGCAACTCGTCCCACGTGGCCCCTTGGAGCGTGTACGGCGCGTACTGCAGGAAAATGCCCATGATGTGCCGACCCTTTGGAGCCAACGTCGGATCGTAATACGTCGGGCACGTCATCTCGATCAGCGGATTGCGCGACGGACGCCCGTACTTGGCGTCATCCCACGCGCGCTCCACGTACTCAATCGACGGGCAGATGTGCATCGTCGCCCCATGCTGCGGACCCGGCGTGCCCGGAAACGCCTTGAAATCGGGCAATCCCTCCAGCGACAGGTTCATTTTTAGGGACGTACCCTCGACCCGGAACCGCTCGATCTGGCTGCGGAACTCCGGGTCCAAGTTCGATGCGCCCACCAACCCCAGGAATGTCGATTTCGGGTCCAGGTTCGACGCAACCACGGCGGCGCGCAACTGCGTTCCATTTTCCAGAACGACGCCGACAGCCCTTCCCGCCTCCACCAACACCCTGGCAACCGGCGCATTCGTCCGGATCTCGGCCCCCTTGGACCTCGCCGAATTGGCTATCGCCTCGGAAACCGCCCCCATGCCACCCCGGACGAATCCCCAAAGCCCGCGCTGCCCCCCGACACCGCCCATGCAGTGATGCATCAGGATATACGCGGTCCCAGCCGAGCGGGGTCCGCCATTGGCACCAATCACACCATCCGTCGCCAGCGTCACCTTGATTTCAGGCGATTCAAACCATTCGTCCAGCAGGTCGGCCGCGCTCTGGGTGAAGATTTTCACCAACCCCGCAATGTCGCGCCGGTCCACACCCCGGAACTTGGCCAGAAGCTTGAGGTAATCCACCATGTCCGAAGCCTTTCGCGGCGGCAACTCGGGCGGAGTCACCAGAAGCAGGGATTCCACGATCCGGGCCAGCCGTTCGATGTACGCCTCGTATTTCGGAAAGCTCTCGGCGTCGCGTTTGGAAAACTTCGCGACTTCCTCCAGCGTCCGCTTTTCGTCGCGCCAGAAGAAAAGGTGCCGACCATCGGGGTAGACCGAGAAAAACGATGGATCCTTGGGAACCGCCCGGTAGCCGAAGCGTTCCAGTTCGAGTTCCTGGACAATCCGATCCTGAAGCAGGCTGACCAGGTACGCGCCTGTCGATACCCGGTGTCCTGGCCACAACTCCTCAGTGGGGGCGCAACCGCCGAGCACCTCCCGGCGCTCCAGCACGACCACCTTCTTCCCTGCCCTGGCCAGGCACGCGGCCGTGACCAAACCGTTGTGGCCACCGCCAATAATGATCGCGTCGTATTTCATGGGCCGTATTTATAGAGTTTCACACGGCCCGAATCCATCCGCTATCCCAAAATCCTAGGGAGTTGAAAGCGCCTTCACCAGCTCATACAGGAAGAGCTGCGACTGGTAGAACGAAGTCGCCACCATGCGTTCATCCTGGCCGTGCGCCCGGGATTCCCCACGTTCGCCGAACAATCCGGAGACACCGTAAGTTTCGACGCCGGCCGCGCGGAGCGCCTTGCCGTCCGTCGCGCCGGTCGACATCGACGGCGAAATCACCACCCCAGGCCAGATCGTATCGGTCACCCTGGTGATCTGCTTCATCAGGTCCGGGCGCAGTTTTGACCCCGGAACGGCGGACGAAAGCCGCGATGTCTTCACGACCACCTTGTCGTCGCCAATCGCCGTTTTCAGTGCGTTCACCACGTAGTCCGGCTGGTCGTCGGGCATCACGCGGCAATTCACCGTGGCGGCCGCGAGTTGCGGCAAGGCGTTGGAGGCGTGTCCACCTTCCAGCATGGTCGCCACGCAAGTGGTGCGCAGCATGGAATTCCAGCGCGGGTACTCGGCTGCGATCTTCTTCATCGCATCCATGTTCCCTTCCCCGATTTGCTTCAGGCTCTCCACAAATGGACCTGTTTCGGTTTTCGCCAACTGGCTGAAATATCCTCGTGTTACCTCGTTGGACTTCAAGGGAAACTCGAAGTGCGCCACCTTCGCCAACGCATCGGCCAGGTGGTAAATGGCGTTGTCCGGCAGCGGCACGGAACTGTGTCCACCCTTGTTCCTAGCCTCCAAGCGGATGTTCATCACGTACTTCTCCGCCACTTGGACATTCAGGGAAATTTTCTTGCCGTTCACCATCTCGGCCCCTCCGCCTTCGTTCAAGGCGAAGTCGGCGTCGATCAGATCCTTGTGGTTTTCAATCAGCCACCGGACACCGTTGTAATTGCCTCCTTCCTCGTCAGCCGTCAAAGCCACGATCAGATCCCGGTCCGGCTTGAAGCCCTCGCGCTTGTAGCGAATCAGGTTGGCCACCCAAATCGCCGCCTGGGCCTTGTCGTCTGCAGTGCCGCGACCGTAGAAATACCCGTCCCGCTCGATGAACTTGAACGGATCGAGGTCGGGAGACCAATCCTCCTTCTTGGCTTCCACCACGTCGGTATGGGCCAACAACAAGAGTGGCTTGCGGGCCCCCGTGCCGTGGTAGCGGACAACGATGTTCCATTTTCCTGGCACCGGCCCGCCGAGGAAGATGTCGGATTCCGGGAATCCGGCGGCCTTCAGCCTTGCGGCCACGGCCAGCGCGACAGGTGTGGTCGTGGAAGTGGTGACCGAGGAATTGATCTCGATCATTTCCTTATAGATGTCGTGGGCTAGTCTCATCTCGGCCTCCGGGGGCATTTTCTGCCCCTGGAGTGCCGACACAGCCATTGCGAACAGTACGATTTTCTTCATGTCAGAAAGCCATCTTCAGGACGAATTGGACCACCCGGTACGCCTCGCCGTTGGAGACGATGGCTGTCGAAGTGGAAGTGCTTTGCGTTTGGCAGCAGGCTGTCCCGAAATTCGAGGATAGAATGCTGGTGGAGCCGACGCTGGTGGAGCCAAGTTTGCGGTAGTTGGCGTGGTTGAGGGCGTTGAACGCCTCGGCCCGGAACGTGAACTTGATCCGTTCGGTCGGCTGGAAGGACTTCGACATCGCCCCGTCCACATCCCAGAACATGGGTCCTTGGAACATGTTCCGACCCATGCCGATGCTCCCGGGTGCAGCCAAGGAGAACCCAGAGGCATCCTTGAAGAAGACTGGACCGAGCGCCCCCGCCTGCAGCGAGTCGGAAGGCAGCGTCGAACCGTTGATGACCGCCCGCGAGTTGATGCCGTACTGGTAGGTTTTGGCACCGCTCGAAATGGAAAACGGCTCGCCCGACATTACGCTGTTGAAGCCTTGCAGACTCCACCCACCCAAGACCGCCTGTACGAGCTTGTTCCCGGATTTCAGGAACGGCTTGTCCTTGCCGAAGGGCAATTCGTAAATCCAAGTCACGGTCGCCACATGCTTTTGGTCGAAATCGGCTCGTGCGCGGTCCGCCCGAATGTTCTTGCTGTCCTGCAGCGTGCTGGTGGACGGATTGTAGCTGGTGCCCACGGGGTCGCCCGACTGGTCGTCAATCGCCTTGCCGAATGTGTAGGATACGTTCATAAGGAATCCAGCCGCGTAGCGCTTCCGAACCGTCGTCTGCCAACTATGGTAAACCGAGTCGGCCATGTTGGAGAGAAGGATGATGGAACTGAACTGCTGGTTGGCCCGCAGGTGTGCATTGAGAGTGGTCTGCTCCACGCGTCCGGCGAAATTTCCAGCTGCGTTCTGCTGCAGATCGGTGATGGTAGTGGCCGAATTCAGGAAGGTGCTGGACACGGTCGCGCTCGTGAGCAGCGGGACTGCTGCCGACGTAACTCCGGTGGGACATCCCGATCCATCCGGCTTGCAGCCCTTGGCGTAGTTCGATTGCATGGCCGAGAAGGAGGAAAGGATCGGCGTGGAACTCACCTGGTTGACGTCCGACTGGCTGTAGAGACGCTCGCCGCGGTTGCCGACATAACCCGTTTGCAAAACGAACCCGCCCGGCAATTCGCGCTGGATCGTCAGATTCCATTGGTGGACTGTCGCCGTCTTCATGTTCGGATCCATCACCACCACATTCGGGGCGGAGCCGAGCAACTGCACCGGCGGCGAGAGGAACGTGGACGGCTGCACTGACGGAATCCCCAATTGTTGCGGGAAGCCCTGCGAGAGTCGGGTGCCGGCGGGAATCGTGCCGCATCCCGGCGTGGAAGCAACACCGTATGTGGTGGCCGTGCAGGAATACGCCAGACCGGGGAGCGTATTTGCCGCAGCAGCCGAGGCAAACGTCGGAATCGAGTCAAACGCAATCCCGTAGCCGCCATGGATCACCGTCTTGTTCATCGACTTCGGGGCCCAAACGATCCCGATGCGCGGGGCCAGCGCATCCAAATTCTGACGGCTGTACCAGCTGTCGGCCTTCACGAAGGTGACGGCTCCCTGCGATCCGTCGATCGGCTTGTTGGCAACATACGGCGATTCGCTGACCTCCGTGGGCGGACGGTTGTATTCCCAACGGACGCCGTAGGTCAGGGTCAGGTTGTTCCGGACGCGCCATTCGTCCTGCAGGAAGATGTTGAACTGCTTGGCGCGCTCGCCGACCCGCCAAAGCGACAGTTCCTTGCCCGAATACAAGGGCAGGAACGAGTTCGTGTTCAGGTTCCCCAGGAAGCCCTGTTTCAACGTCGCAGGAATACCCAGCAGGTCGTTCACTGAGGAAAGCAGCCTGGTACTGTCCGTGCTTGCAATCCCGGCGGTCGAACCGTTCGCAATCGATGGCAGGTTGAAACCCGCTCCGGGAGGATTCAAGGAAGCGCTGAGGGAGATCGAAGGCAGCAGGTTGATGCCGGCCACGCTGCTGCTTTGATCGTTTTGCTGGTACATGCGCGCGTTGAAACCGAGCTTCACCACGTGCGATCCATGCGTCCACGAGATGTTGTCGATCACTTGGGGTGTATTCAGCGTGCGGATGGAGTGGGCGGAATAGACATAATCGACATCGACGTTGTTGAACGTGTAGGCCGGAATGTTGTTCGGGAAGTTCGGGTTGGAGTCGCCGTAGGTGAAGTAGAAGGTGAAACGGGCGAATCCGGCGGTGAATTCATTCACCAAGGTGGGGGTGATCACCCGCCGCCAGGAAAACGCATAGTTCTTGGCGGGACGGTAGACCTCGCCGCGGGGCGGAAAACCGGGGAAAATCGCCGGTCGACCGTTCAAAAGGTCGCCCTGCAACTGCTGCTCCACGGCCCACATCGCTCGGAAAAAGATGTTGTTGTTCGAGTTGAACTGGTGGTCGATGCGCAGGATGTTGCGTGGTCCGCGAACCGACGACGGCGCGTTCCAGAGATATCCAGCCTGGTTCAGACCATCGCCAACCGCGAAATTGTTCGCTGCCGGGTAGGACTTGAGCAGCTTCAAGACCGCCGGATCGCCCCCGACGCGCCCCGGATCATTCTGGAAGATGTTGTAGCTCTGGACGCAGTTGCGGTCCGATGGGCTGGCGCAGTCGCGCACGCCGGGCGCATACCCACCGGTCGCTGTTACCAGATTCGGCGAATTCTGCGTGACCTTGACACCGTTGAGGGTCAAGGGATTTGTCGGG
>CAIYDY010000152.1 GCA_903925015.1 uncultured Acidobacteriia bacterium | reverse complement strand
GTGCCCCCAACGGGGTTCGAACCCGTGTTACCGCCGTGAAAGGGCGATGTCCTAGGCCTCTAGACGATGGGGACGGGAGAGGCGGGCGAAACTTTAGGTTAGCATGTGCCTCTGCGCGGAGCCCGTAACCGTCCGTTCACCTTCCACGCACGCCAGAAATTCCCCGGGGCCACCAACGTTTTCCGCCACCATCCACGCAGGCCCGTTAAAATAAAGACTCCATGTCAGGAACAGACGAGTTTTACCGCATCCAGAAGCTGCCCCCCTATGTTTTTGCCGTCATCAATGAGATGAAGGCAAAGGCACGCGCAGCACAAATGGACGTGGTCGACCTCGGAATGGGCAATCCCGACGGGGCGACCCCGCAGATCGTCGTCGACAAATTGATAGAGGCGTCCCGCAACCCGCGGAACCACCGCTACTCGCTGTCGAGGGGTATCCCCCATCTCCGCGAGGAGATCGTGAAGCGCTACAAGCGCCGCCATAATGTCGATCTCGACCCCGAAAAAGAGGCCATCGTGACCATGGGGGCCAAGGATGCCTTAGCACACCTCCTGTTTGCGACCGTAGGCCCCGGTGATGTCGTAGCGGCCCCGAATCCTGCCTACCCGATCCACCAGTACGGCGTCATCATGTCCGAGGGCTACCCGCACATGCTGCCGATGCCCAATGCGGAGACTTTTCTGCAACGGTTGAAGGATCTCTTCCGGGAATCCCCCAAGCCCCCGAAGATGCTGTTGATTTCATTCCCGCACAATCCGACCACCACTTGTGTCGATTTGGCGTTCATGACCGAGATCGTCGAGCTGTGCCGCAAGCACGGCACCCTGATCGTCCACGATTTCGCCTACGCCGATTTCGGCTTCGACGGCTACATGCCGCCCAGCATCCTCGAAGTGCCGGGTGCCAAGGAGATCGCCGTCGAAATCTTCTCGATGTCGAAGAGTTACGACATGCCCGGCTGGCGTGTCGGCTTCTGCTTGGGTAACCCGAAGATGATCGCGGCTCTGGCGCGCATCAAGAGCTATCTAGACTACGGGATGTTCCAGCCGATCCAGATCGCGTCCATAGTTGCGCTGCGCGAGTGCGACGAGGATACCGTCCGCATATGCGAAACGTACAAGAAGCGGCGGGACGTGCTGGTGGATGGCTTGGAAAAGGCCGGATGGCCGGTCGAGCTCCCCAAGGGCTCTATGTTCCTATGGGCCCCGATTCCGGAGAAGTTCCAAGCCCTCGGCTCCCTCGAATTCGCCAAGCTGGTGATGGAGAAGGCTCTGGTGGCCGTTTCACCCGGCATCGGCTTCGGGCCGATGGGTGAAGGCCATGTCCGTTTCGCGCTGGTTGAAAACGAACACCGCATCCGCCAAGCTACACGGTCCATCGGCCACTTCCTCCGCAGCTAGGTCGCGGGTTCCTTGTGCGGCCGGCGGTTCCTGGCTACGGGAGCCGCCGGGCCGGGCCGACGGTGCCGCTTTTGTTTGTAGTTCCTGCGGGACCGGGACCTTCCGAAAAACGCGCACCCGACGTGTTCCAAACCGGAATTTCCTCGGCCTCAAAGAC
>CAIYDY010000151.1 GCA_903925015.1 uncultured Acidobacteriia bacterium | reverse complement strand
TGGATCTTCGCGTGCCGTCGGGCCTTTTCTTTCTACTGACCGGCGGGGTCCTGGTCGCGATGGGCCTCCTGTCGAATCCACAGGCACCGATGACGGCCCCCGGCTCGAACGTGGATTTGCACGCGGGCGGTGCGATGCTCTGTTTCGGCGTGATCCTGCTGGCTCTGGCCATGCGGGGCCGGGAGTAGCGGTTCCGGGCAAGCCGGTATCCTGAAGCCATGACGTTGGATTTGCTCCACGCGGTTGTGGACGGGCGTGCACTGACCGAAGAACAGGCCGAGACCGCGATGCGGTCGCTGCTGAACGGGGAGTCGACGCCGGTGCTCACGGCGGCATTCCTGACCGCTCTGCGGATGCGTGGCGAGACCGTGGAGGAGCTCACCGGGTTTGCGCGCGCCATGCGGTCGCTGGCTGTGACGATTCCTGTCGGCGACGATTGCCGACCGGTTCTGGACACATGCGGGACCGGCGGGAATCCCACGGCCGGGTTCAATATTTCCACCATTTCGTCTTTCGTGATCGCGGGTGCGGGCGTGAGGGTTGCCAAGCATGGGAACCGGTCGATCACAAGCCGGTCGGGCAGCGCCGATTTGCTGGAGGCTCTGGGCGTCCGCACGGCGGTCACGCCCGAAGTTGTCGCGATGTCGATCCGCGAGGCTGGAATGGGGTTCCTGTTCGCGCCTTCGTTCCATGGGGCGGTGCGGCATGTCCAGCCGATCCGGTTGGAGTTGAAATTCCGGACGGCATTCAATTTTCTGGGGCCGCTGACGAATCCGGCTCGGGCAGAGATGCAGGTGGCCGGGACTTGGTCGGACGCTGCTGCAAGGAAGATTGCCGGAGCTGCCGCCAGGTTGGGGCTGCAGCGCGGGTTCTTCGTGCACGGGTCGGACGGGCTGGGCGAGGTGACGGTGACTGGTCCGTCGACAGTGTTCTCAGTGCAGGGCGGGGAAGTGGAGGAATGCACCGTGACGCCGCAGGATTTCGGTTTCGCGCCGAGACCGCTGGATGCCGTCCGGGGGGGCGATGTCAGCTACAACCGGGACCTGGCGCTGGCGATTCTTGAGGGGCGGGAATTGGGGGCGCCGAGGGAGATCGTGCTGGTGAATTCCGCAGTGGCGTTGGTGGCTGCCGGCAGGGCGAGGGATTGGCTCGAGGGGGCGGGTCTGGCGAAGGAATCATTGGATTCCAGGGCGGCGTGGAGGCGTTTAGAATTGTTGCGGCTGGTTACGAATGGAAGTTAGTTGAACGCTGGCTTATCGTTGAAACATCCGCAATCCACAGTCTCGCAGCCGACCGCCACGGCTCTGTCGATGGCAGCCAGGATCAAGGGAATCTTCTCGCGGAGAATAGGAAACTCCACGGATGATAATACAACAACTGCCAGTTTCCTCCCATGCAAATTCTTCTCGAACGGAAGTGTCTGATCACCTGTTAGGAAGACATTTACTCCCGACGCCTCGGCGGCTCGAAGCTTCACGATTTCCGTGTCTGACAGGGATGGGAATCCTTGACGCAAGTCTTGGAGACTCTCGCCCATGTCAAAGCTATTGACGATGGCGTCCGGAAGAATCCGGGTCCCCCGCACAACAGGCCTGCCCGAGACTTTGCCTGGAATCTGCTCGATCATATCGCAATCAGTCCAATCCACGGCTCTTGTCATGTTTCACCTGCCTTGAGGAGAGC
>CAIYDY010000150.1 GCA_903925015.1 uncultured Acidobacteriia bacterium | reverse complement strand
TGTCGCGGCCCAGATCGTGAAGTTCTACCCCCAGGCCAACGCGGCAATTAGCGGCAACAACTATTTCGTCACTCCGCCGGCCACAAATGACAACTGGCAGTACCTGGGCCGGATCGACCAGAATTTCGGTTCCAACGACCGGGCCTTCTTCCGTTTCGGCCAATACAGCCCGAACAACAACGCCGTGCCGTACATCCCCAACAAGGCCAACAACCAGACGGCCGGCGGCTGGACGGATACCCAGGCGGTGATGAGCGAAACCCACGTTTTCGGCCCGACGCTGGTGAACGATTTCCGCTTCGGCATGATCCAGGAGGACAATTACTCCACCGCCGGCGGGGCTGGGGCAGCTGTTCCCGAACTCGGCCTGAAGGGCGTTCCGCTCTTTGACTTTCCGGTGATCGGCGTGTCCCAGATGATCCAACTGGGCTCCGGGGCCAGCAACCACGACCGCGACCGCAGTTGGGTCTTCAATGAGGCTCTGACCTGGCAGCACGACCGGCATACGGTCAAGATCGGTGGCGACTACCGCCGCCAAATGTACAACAACTACAGTCCGGGGAAACTCGCCGGCAGCTACAGCTTCACGGGTGCCTACACCAGCGTGGTTCCGAATGGGACCGGAAGCGGCTACGGCTTGGCCGACCTATTGTTGGGTGCGCCCGCCTCCACCTCGATTAGCATCAACGATTACACGTATCGCCTGAATATCAACAGTGCAGGCGCTTACATCCAGGACGATTTCAAGATTCTGCGGAGCCTGACGTTGAACCTTGGCGTCCGCTGGGAATGGGATGGGCCGTATTCGGAGGCCAACAACCAGTTCGCCAGCTTCAGTCCCGACGTGAAGAATCCTGTCACCGGCGCGCAGGGCAATGTCCTGTTCGCGGGCCGCAACGGCAACCCGACGCACTTCAGCCCGAACGTCTACCATGACTTCCTTCCACGGATCGGCTTTGCATGGAACTTCATTCCGGATACCGTGTTCCGCGGCGGCTACGGCATCTACCGGTTACCGGCCATCGGCTACTCCGGGACGGGGCCGACATCCCAGTTCGCGCAAACGCTTTCGGCTGTCAGCACTGACAACAACCAGACTCCGGCTTACTATCTGGGGAACGGTGTCCCGCCGACATCCACGAACTTGGACGCCAACGGGAATCCCAACATCCCGGCCAACGGGACCCGCAATGTCAGCATGCTGGAACTGCGGGCGCGCACACCCTACAACCAGACTTGGCAGATGGGCTTCCAGCACCGGTTTGCCGGAAACTGGATTGCGGAGGCGGATTACGTCGGCACGCGCGGCGTGAAACTGCCGGTAAACGTTCCGATGAACCAGCTCCGGGCCAACCAGTGGGGAGCGGGGAATCTGCAATCTTTGCGCCCGTTCCCGCAATACCTGAACGTGACGCACTTGAGCAACGACGGGAATTCCTTCTACAACGCGTTGCAGATGAGCCTCAACCGGCGTTGGAAGGATGGCATTCTCTCGGTGGCCTATACCTGGTCGAAGATTACGGACGACATCGACGGCCCATCCGGTTCGAGCCCGATCCAAAATATCTACAACTTGAATGCGGAGCACGGAATCGCCTCCTACGACGTTCCGCAGCGCCTCGTCACGAATTTCGTCTACCGGTTGCCGATCGGGACGCGGGGGCAGTATCTGGCGCACATTCCGGTTCTGAGCCACGCGCTCGGTGGGTGGGAACTGTCTGCCGTCGGCGAGTTCCAGATCGGTTTGCCGCTTTCGGTGTCGCAATCCAACGGTACGGGCGGGTTTACGGGTGGACAGAGGCCTAACCAGATCGCTCCCGCCGCACTGGCCGGGGACCAGCGGTCCTTGACGCGCTGGTTCAACACCGACGCATTTACAGTGGCTCCGGCTTACACCTCCGGCACCGCACCACGCTTCCAGTTCTACGGGCCGGGCATCGAAAACTGGGATGCTTCGTTGATGAGGAATGTGGTGTTGCGTGAGCGGATGCGGTTGCAGTTCCGGGCTGAGTTTTACAACACGCTGAACCACCCGAACTTCAAGAATCCGAATACGACCTTGGGGAACGCGAACTACGGGAAGATCACCGCGGACAATGGTCCGCGGAATATGGAGTTGACGCTCCGGTTGTTCTGGTAGGGTAGTGTACGATTCATGAACCGGAACGCCGTTTTGCTGCTGGTGGTTGTTGCATTGTCGGTCTCTGGCGCAACGCCACCGAATGGCGTATACGCTGTCGGCCATCGCGGTTTCAAGGCCGTGGACCCGGAAAATACCATCGAATCGTTTGAGGCTGCTGCTGCCGTGGGGACGGATTTCATGGAGACCGATATCCGTCCTACCCGCGACGGCGAATTGGTCCTCATGCACGATGCCACCGTCGACCGCACAACAAACGGCAAGGGTGCGGTTTCCGGCTTGGGCTTTGCGGAAATCCGGAAGCTGGATGCCGGGCACGGCCAGACCGTACCGACCTTCCGCGAGGCTCTGCTCTGGGCCAGACGGAAAGGCGTCCGCATCGACGTGGACCACAAGGCCGGTGCCGTGGAGGCGCTGGCCCGGGTCATCGAGGAAACCGGCATGACGAAGTTTGTGGTCGTCGAGGGCAACCGGGAGAATTTGTTGAAGTTTGCCACCTTGCTTCCCGGCATCGATACGATGCCCAAGGTCGATTCCGTGGCGGATGTGACCGTTGCGTGCCGTCTCCTCCACACCACCGTTATCCGGCTTTCGCTGGAGCAGCTGGCCCAACCGGCCTATGTGAACGCGGTGCACGGATGCGGCGCCAGGGTTTCCGTGACCGTTCTGGGAAAATCGGACAACGAGGAAGACATCCGCAGTGCGATCACCCAGGGCGCGCAGCTGATTGAGACGGACCACCCGGACCTCGTTGCCCGGATTCGCCTGACTGCCAAGTTCGCTTCCCGGTAATTTATTGCGTCCGGGCCGGAAAAATGTCATACCATTAGGTGCTCCTGGTAGCACGAAAGGCCACGAGCGAAAATGAACGAACGCCAGAATCTCAAGGGTATGAACCTGCTCCTGTTCTTGACGGACCAGGAGCGCGCCATCCAGCATTTTCCGCCGGGTTGGGCTGAAAAGAACCTTCCGGGCGAGCAACGCCTGAAGCGGCACGGACTCAGTTTCCCCCGCGCATTTTGCAGCGCGTGCATGTGTTCGCCGAGTCGCGCTAGCCTTTTGACCGGCTATTTTCCAGCCCAGCACGGTGTGAAATGGTGCTTGGAAACCAGCATGGACGGGGATTTTAGCAAGTGGCCGCAGCAGGAGCTGCCGACCACGCTGCCGAATTTGGCGACCGTGATGGCAGCCAGCGGCTATTCCACCCCCTACAAGGGTAAGTTCCACCTGGTAAAGCCCCCTGCAGACAACCCGAACAACTGGACTGTGGAGGACGTGGAGCCCTACGGATTCCAGAATTGGAATCCGCCCGACGCCGGTGCCAACCAGAATCCCACCGAATTTGGCGGCGGCACTGCGGACAACGATGGCCGCTTTATGGATGACGACGGGTCCGTGATGGACGGCGACGAGGGCGTCCTCGCATTCCTGCAGTCGGACGCGGCCAAGGCGGGTCCGTTCTCGTTGGTGGTGTCGCTGGTGAATCCGCACGATGTGCTCGCGTACCCCAAGGAAACCGGCGTCGATGACAACGGGTACGAGGACCCGGACTGGTTTGTGGGCGACATCGGACTGCCTGCCACCGTCGGCGAAGACCTCTCCACCAAGCCGCGGGCCCAACAGCAGATCCTCGACTTGCTGAACCTGGGATTCGGCAAATTGACCACCCACCAGGACAAGTTGGCCTACATCAATTTCTATGGAAACTTGATGAAGCTGGTGGATTCCTACCTGCTGCAGGTATTGAATACGCTGGATGAACAGGGGCTGTTGGAAAATACCCTGATCGTGCGGACGTCCGACCACGGCGAAATGGGACTTGCCCATGGCGGTCTTCGCCAGAAGAATTTCAACTTCTACGAGGAAACGCTGCGCGTGCCGCTGGTGTTCTCGAATCCGAAACTCTATCCCCACCATGTGGAATCAAATGCGATGATTTCGCACGTGGACTTTCTCCCCACCATCGCCTCATTGTTCGACGCTCCGGAATCCGCCCGCACCAACTGGCAGGGCGTGGATTACTCCGACATCGTCCTGAACCCGGCCGCGTCGCCCAAGCAGCACTACGTGGTGTTTACCTACGACGACTTCCAGTCAGGACAGCCCCATGGCCCCTATCCGGGTCCCAACAACCACGTAGTCAGCATCCGCGAGGAACGGTTCAAACTGGCGAAGTACCACAGTGTGGACCACCCGGATTTCCCGGTCGAGTGGGAAATGTATGATCTGCTCAGCGATCCCGAGGAGACCCGCAATCTGGGCTACAGCGGTTACCAGCGCACGCCGCAGGAGGACGTGGAATTCGTGCGCCTGCAAGCGGCCTTGGCTGCCGTCGAACGGACTAGGTTGCAGCCTCTGGCTTGATTCTTAACTCCACCGGGCCGCGATTGCTGCGGGGAATTCCGCTACCAGACGGGCCAGTTCCTCCGTAGATTGCCAATTACCGGTGTAGCGGGCCTGATTGTAGAGTTCCGTGATGGGGGCGATGCTGGACCGATAGGGCTCCGGCAGGTTTTTCCCGAATTCCATAGGCGTCAATGCCGGGGGTTTGGGGAAGCCCTGCCGGGCCAAGGTGTCCAATGCCGTCTCAAGGAGCAGGCTTGCGGCCAAGTCAGGTCGCTTGGTGCGCACTGCCCGGCGCAACCTCAGCCGCGTCCCCAGCCAACGCCATGCGCGTGGCAGCCACATTGCTGCCGACACGAGTGTCAGAATCGCCAATGCCCAGTTGGCGGCGTCGTCCTTGGCTTGGGCCCACCACTCCCGGGATGTCGTGCGGATCGCCGGCACTTTCCAGTTCCTTGTCGCGGTGGCGATCCTGGAGGCCAGTGTGGCTTGGCTCGATAAGTCGTACGCCATCACCCAGCGCTGCCACCAGCTGTCCAGCGCGTCGAAATAGACGCCGACGCGGGCCATGGCCTCGGTTTGCGGCGGTCCAGATGGCGTGGGGTCGAACGTCACCCAGCCACGACCTTCGATCCAAGCCTCCACCCAGGCATGCGCGTCCGACGCCCGCACCACTTGGAGTCCGGAGAGTTCATTGAAATAGCCGCCGAGATAGCCGGTCGCGACCCGGGACGGGATTCCAACCGTCCGCAACATCACGGCCATGGCGGAGGCGAAGTATTCGCAGTGTCCGGCCTTGGTGCGGAACAGGAAGTTGGTGAGCGGGTCCCGCACCGGGATGGCCGCAGTTTCCAGCGAATAGCGGAAATCGTTGCGGAGATGCGCCTCGATCCGCCGGGCCCGCTCCGCATCGGCACCCGGGCTGGGGGGGACGCCGTCCACCCAATCGCGGGCCAAGTCCCAGATTTTGGAATTGACCGCGGGTAACCGCAGCGTGCGCATCCGTTCCAACGGCGGGAGCAGGGCGGGCAGGGGCGGTGCCGACAACGCCGACACCTCATACCGCAGTTCGCGCCCTGCTTGGAACGGCACACGGAACGACTCCTCCCTGCTTTTCCACAACCGCGGAGCCGTCGTATTGATGTATTCGGGTACGCCCGCAATGAAAAGAGTGCCGGCATTGGTGGTGCTGAGATCCACGCGGTACAACAGCCGCCGACCGTCGCGCCGCGACCGTTGGGGCAATCCGGCGACCTCCGCCGTACCGTTGGAAATCGGCACTTCGGTGAAGGGCACTGCGGGGGCGGACCACTTTCGGCCGTCGAACAGGCTTAGCGCAGCACCGCGCCACTTGAGGGATTCCGGCAGCGGGCGCGAGTAGGATTGCACGTACATGACGGGGCTGTTGTCGCGTGCGATCTTTCCGAAAGTGCCGAGATCGACTACGTTCGAAAATCCGGTCATGCGTCCCGCGAACGGCAGCATCCTCGCGGCCGCCCGGGCCGTCCGGGGGACGATCAGGAAGATCCCGCCCGCAAGGACCATTACCCCCAATGCGCCGCAGCCGGTGGCAATCCACAGCCTCCAGCCAAGACCGGCCTTCGACGGGACCACTGTTCGTCCCGGCCTACCCGACTCGCGGCGAATTTCCGTCCCTGCGAGTGCGGCCGTTGCAAAGAGGGCGAACAAGGCAAGAAAGACGAAGAAGGTGGCTTGGAAGCCGAGTACAGCTCCCGCTGAAAGTTCGACGAAGGCTACCGCGCCGACCGAGAAATAGTCGCGGTTGGACTCGGCCGTCAAAGTCTTGACCGCAGCCAGAAAGCAGACGCTGTGGACGGTCGCGAGGAAGAAATCGGTTCCTAGGAAGACGAACTCGACCGGGTAAAACAGGACGCTGGAAACGGCGAGGACGGAAATCAGTCGGGAGGGGATTCGGATGGGCTGGCTCAGGATGGCTGCCAGAGCTCGCATCGCGAATGCGGCGGAGCTGAAGCCGATTGTGATGCCGTCGAGCCGACCCGTTCCGGCCAAAGCGAAGAAGCCACTGGCGGCCAAGCCGACCATGGCCAAATGCACGAAGCGGTCCAAGTTGGATGAACGGTTGGGGGACACGGGCTCTGATCGCGGACGAAACGGGTCCCCGTGGATGGGGACCCGCAAACACCAGCCCTACTTCACTTTTTCTTTCTTGGGCTTCTTGGTTTCCTTCTTGCGGTCCATTCCTTTGGCCATTCGAAACAGCTCCCTTCTGTTTGATTATGAACTGGGGCGAACGTTTTGGGAAGGGGCGCGCGTCAGGCGGCGTCCGAGATGGCCTGTTTGATCAGTGTTTCCACGTCCGCTTGGGGTAAATCTGTGCTGATGAACAACTCCTGGCGTGCGCCGTTGCAGAGCCCGATCCCCTTCCAGCCGTTTTGGGTGGCGACGGTGATCCGCACCTTCACCACGCCCTTGGCGTCCCGGACGGGACGGATGACGCCGGGGATGATGGAGCGGATTTCGTCCGATTCCACCAGCTTGAGGAGCACCGGGCGCAGGTCGTCCAGGATACTGTGCTCGATTTTGAGTTTGCCTTGGGCGGTGCGCAGCCGGAATGCCATTGTCCATCTCCATTGTGGGCACAAGACCTATATAATCTATACACGCGCAATGACGAAATTGACGTTTGCAGGCATTTCGGGTCTTGTTTTGTGGCCGTTGGCGGCGGTATGCGCCACCGGTTCGGCGGTTTCCATCCTCCAGGAGCGCTGTGGGCAATGCCACGGCGATGCCAGCGGAATGGCGGGACTGAAGGTGACGTCGCGGGAGGCGTTGCTGCGCGGCGGCAATCGCGGCCCTGCCCTGGTGCCTGGAAAATCCGCCGACAGCCCGCTTTACAAGGCCGTTGCCCGCGTTGGTGAAGTGAAAATGCCGCCCACGTCGCCCTTGTCGGCGGACGAGGTGGCAGCCATCAAGGATTGGATCGACGCCGGTGCCGTGTGGGGCAATGTGCAGGTTTCCAAGTCGGCTCCGGCGAACTGGTGGGCTTTTCGCAAGCCGGTCCGTCCGGCGGTGCCTGCAGGCAGTTCCAACCCAATCGACGCCTTCATCGACCAAAAGCTGGCCGCCGCCAAGCTCGCGCCCGCACAGGAGGCCGACCGCCTGACACTCCTCCGCCGCGCGGCTTTCGATCTTACCGGCCTGCCGCCCACCAAGTCCGACATAGATCAGTTTCTCGGCGACAAAACTCCGGGAGCGTGGGAGCGCACGATCGACCGCCTTCTCGCCTCCCCCCGTTACGGCGAAAAATGGGGCCGGCACTGGCTGGACCTTGCCCGCTACGGCGACACCGCTGGTTTTGAGCAGGACCCCTATCTTCTCCTCGCTTGGCGCTACCGCGACTACGTGATCAAGGCGTTCAACGACGACAAGCCGTACGACACCTTCATCAAGGAGCAGATCGCCGCCGACGAACTCTTTCCCACCGACCCCGAGGCCCGCACGGGCACCGGATTCTACCGCGTGGGGACCAACCGCGACATGCTCTTTAAGGTAGAGGACGTGAATCTGGTGGAAAAGCGGATCGACATGGTGGATACCACCTCCGCCGTGTTCCTCGGCCTGACCGTGGGCTGCGCGCGCTGCCACGACCACAAATTCGACCCGATCCCCCAGAAGGATTACTACCGGCTGCAGGCCGTCTTCCAGCCCGCCGTCGCGGACAAGGTGTTTCTCGACTACAACCCGGCGCGCAACTACGATCTGGCGGAAAACAACCGCGCGTTCCGGCTGTACCAGATCGGCGAGGAGATCGCGACCATCAACAAGCGCTATTCCGAGCCGATCCGCAAGGAGAAGATTGCCAAGCTCCCGGCGGATCTCCAGGTTGTTTTCAACACGCCCGAGGCCAAGCGGACGCCGGACCAGAACCAGTTGATCCTGGACAATGCCGCCAAGGTGCGTGTTTCGCCCGAGGAAATCACCACAGCGATGGCGAAGCCGGAAGGACAGGCGGACCGGGAACGCCTGGATTCCATCGGCAAGCGGCTTGTGGGCATCTTTGCTGGCTATGGACCGGCACCGATGTCTTCAGGAATCACCGACGCGGGCCGCGACGCGCCGAAGACTTTCGTGGCGATCCGCGGCAATCCCGAGAACTATGGCGAAGAAGTGCAGCCGGGCTTCCTGACGGCGCTCGGCGGCGGCGATATTCCCGAAGCACCGCTGCATGCCGCATCCACGTTGCGCCGCAAGGGCTTGGCGGAATGGATTGCGAGCCCCGAGAATCCGCTCACCGCCCGCGTGATGGCCAACCGGATCTGGCAGTTCCACTTCGGCAACGGCCTGTCCCGGTCGCCCAGTGATTTCGGCACGCGCGGTGGCCTTCCCACGCATCCCGAACTGCTGGATTGGCTTGCCTCGGAGTTCGTGGCCAAGGGCTGGTCCGTGAAGCAGATGCACCGGCTGATCATGACCTCCGCGGCGTACAAGCGGTCGGCCACGGTGTCGGACCAGGCCTTGGCGAAGGATCCCGCGAATGAACTGCTGTCGCACATGAACCGCCGGCGGTTGGAAGCCGAGGAAATCCGCGACGGGTCCTTGCAAGTCACGGGCGAGCTCAATTTGAAGACGGGCGGGGTGCCGATCGTGCCGCCGCTCTCCAAGGAGGAAATGTTCGGGATGATTGGCAATCCGGCCAGCGCCTGGTTGGTAACGCCGGACAAGACCGAGCACCAGCGCCGCACGGTCTACATGATGTCGCGACGGACCTTCCAGCAGCCGATGGCGCAGGCCTTCGACGGTCCGGACGGTGTGCTGACCTGCGCCCGCCGCAATGAAAGCACCACCGCGCCGCAATCGTTGGCGCTCTTGAACAGCGGTTTTACGATGGACCGTGCGCGCGCCTTGGCGGCCAAGACGTCTTCGCCGACCGAAGCTTGGGAGAAGGTTTTTGGACGAGCCCCCTCGGCCGAGGAGCTTGCCGCGGCCAACGCGTTCCTGGAAAAACAGACTGTACTGCTCGGGTCGCGGGAAGCTGCGATGTCGGAGCTTGCCCGCGGACTTCTGAATACGAACGAGTTCCTCTATGTCGACTAATTCCCTCATGAATCTGACCCGCCGCCAGTTGCTGTCCCGTGTTGGAAACGGATTCGGGTTGGCTGCGCTGGCGGGCATGCTCGACCAGGACAAGCTCTTCGGTGCCGAGGTGAATCCGCTCTCGCCCAAGCCCGCGCCGCTGCCCGCCAAGGCGAAGAGCATCATCTACCTGTTCATGCACGGCGGCATCAGCCAAGTCGATACGTTCGACCCCAAGCCGATGCTGACGAAGAACAGCGGGAAGAACCTCTCGGCGGATTTGGCGAAGCTGATCAAAACCAGTTTCATCCACGATCCTTCCAAGGCGATCCTGCGCGGCAGCCCATGGGAGTTCAAGCCCGGCGGGAAATCCGGCATCCCGGTTTCGGACCTCTATTCCAATGTGCGGGAGATGATGGACGACATCGTGGTCCTGCGGGGCTGCTATGGGGACCAGTTCGACCACGCGCCGGCGATCTACCTCCGCAGCACGGGGTTCCAGCTGCCCGGAAGGCCGTGCCTCGGCTCCTGGGTGACCTACGGACTCGGAACCGAAAACCAGAATCTGCCCGCGTATGTGGTGATGTCGGACGGCTCCACCAAGTCCGGCCCGCCGGCCTACAGCGCTGGATTCCTGCCCGCCGTATACCAAGGCACCATCTTCCGCGGCGGGGACAGCCCGATCCTCTATCTGAAGAATCCCGAGGGCATTGCCGATCCGGTGCAGCGCCAGACGCTCGACTTCATCAACCAAGTCGACCGGATGCAGCAAAAGACCCGGCTCAACGATTCCACGTTGGACGCGCGGATTTCCTCCTACGAACTGGCTTGGCGGATGCAATCGGCCGCACCGGAGGCGGTGGATATCACCAAGGAGACCGAGGCGACGAAGAAGCTCTACGGCGTGGGTGACACAAACACCGACGATTTCGGACGCAAGTGCCTCTTGGCGCGCAGGCTGGTCGAGCGCGGGGTCCGTTTCGTCCAGCTGATTTCCGGGACCAACGTGGGCCAGGATTGGGACGACCAGCACACCGATTTGACCGGCACCTTGGGCCGGATGACGGCCAAGACCGACAAGCCGATTGCGGCGCTGCTGAAGGACTTGAAGTCGCGCGGGCTTCTGGATTCGACTCTGGTGGTCTGGGGCGGGGAATTCGGTCGGACGCCCTTGGCACAGGGCGACAACGGACGCGACCACCATCCCTACGGTTTTTCCATGTGGATGGCCGGCGGCGGCATCCAGGGAGGCAAGGCTCTCGGGGCGACCGACGAGTTCGGCGTCGCGGCAACCGAAATTCGGATTGATGCGCACGACGTGAACGCGACCATCCTGCGGCTTATGGGGATTGAGCACAAGGCGCTCACCTATCTCTACCAGGGCAGGGACATGCGCTTGACCGATGTGAAGGGCGAGGGCGAGTTTTCTGCGAAGTTATTGGGCTGACCGGTTCAGGGCTAAATTGGCCACACAAATGCTTGGACATCGTCAGTCGGGAGCGATTCTGACCGGCCTGTTTGGGTGTTTTGCTGTTTTACCCTTACTTCTCGCCAACCGTAGAGAGGACGGCGTCAGGGAGGCGGGGTCGTGATTACATCGGTGATTTCTAAAAATCGGTGATTTCTAAAAACTGGTGCAGGGTTCTTGCCGTCTCCCCTGCTTTGCGGACTCCAAGGGGGGTGCGAAATCGCCCCGGCAGAACAGCCTGAGGAGTCCGACAGGAATGCGTAGCTTGCTGCGCCGCCGGGTAAAATCAGGCGGAATTAGTTGCGCGCGGCTCCTTGGACACGCCAGCCAAGCCGATGCGATATGCTCAATCGGATATGAGCGCACCCTCCAAGGCCCAGTCTTCGCCAGTCGGTATTGACCGCCACGCCAGTTACAACAAGTCCAGGATCTTCCTCGTCAGCGTTCTCGCCCTGTTCCTGGCGGGCGTCGCAGCCTCCCTCCGGGCGGACGTGGCGAGCGACATCCAGAAAATCTTCTTCGACCCCATTGACCGGGCGCACTCCGCCCAGATGATCGGTGCAGTCCTCGGCGTCCCGTTCCTCGGTTTTGCGGTCACGATTGCCATCGGCAGTCCGCTGCTCGACATCATCGGCATGGGTCTGCTGCTGCCACTTTCCGCCGCCTGCTTTATTGTCGGCACGGCAATCATCATCTTTGCTTCGAATCTTGCCAGCGGCGCGGCCGTATACAACGTGATCTGGGGCGGGGCATTGCTCTGCGGCATCGGCCAGGGCATGGTGGAGACCGTGGTCAACCCACTGATTGCCACCATTTACTCGGATGAGAAGACTGCCAAATTGAACGCCCTCCACGCTTGGTGGCCGGGCGGACTGATCGCCGGCGGTCTCCTTGGCTACCTGCTGACGGACCTCAACTGGCAAGCGAAACTCGCCATCGGCTTCCTGCCGGGCATCGCCGTTCTTGTGCTCTGCATCGGGCTCAAGTTCCCCCCCACCGAACGCGCCGCCTCCGGCATCTCCATGGGCCAGATGTTCAAGGAACTGCTCAACCCGATGTTCCTGATCCTCTTTCTCGCCATGTTCCTGACTGCGGCGTCCGAGCTCGCACCCGGCCAGTGGGTCGATTTCGCGCTCACCCGCACGGTCCATATGCAGGGCATCCTGCTGCTGGTCTACGTGAGCGGCATCATGTTCGTCGCCCGCCACTTTGCCGGTCCGATTGCGCACAAGCTCTCCCCGATCGGCCTGTTGTGGATTTCCTGCCTGCTGGCCTCCATCGGCCTGGTTGCGCTCAGTCTCGCCGATTCCCCGGTCACCGGTCTGCTGGCCGCCACCGTCTGGGGCTGCGGCGTCTGCTTCATGTGGCCCACCATGCTGGCGACGGCCTCCGAGCGCTTCCCGCGCGGCGGTGCGCTGCTGATGGGGTTCATGGGAACGGCTGGCACGTTGTCGATCAACTTCGTGTTGCCGATCATGGGCAGCATCTTCGACAACAAGGTTGCCGATCTCGCCGGTGGTGCCGGAAACTTGGCCACGATTTCTCCGGACAAGATGGAGCTGATCAAGGCGCAAGCCGCCGGTTCCTCGTTCCAAGCTGTGGCAATCCTGCCGGCGCTTCTGTTGGTGGTCTTCGGCGGCATTTGGTTCTATGACCGCTCCAAGGGCGGATTCAAGGCCGTCAAGATCTCGTAGGCGCATCCCAAAATACAAAAAGGCCAGGCGCACGCGAATGCGCCGGGCCTTTTTGCGTTCCGCTTCTACCGGATCGTAATCGTCGCGGAGTTGCTGGGGCGTCCCGAGGCCGTGGCCACCACCGCAACGCTCCCCTTTCCCGCCAGCGACCGTGGGATCAGGATATTGTACTGGTCAATTCCCGGATATGCCCCCGATGTGCCCGCGTAGGCCACCGTAGCTGCAACGCCGCCGATGGTCGCCGTGGCTGAAGTCACTGTTCCCAACCCGCTTCCGTAGAGAACGGCGAAGACTTGGTCCGTAGCCGGTCCCAAGTCGATTGCCGAGCCCAGCGCTTCCACCGTTGTCTGGCTACCCCGCACCCGCACCAGGTAGCCCTTCGCCAAACCCGAGCCGTCAATGAACAGGTTGGGGTAGCAGGAGACCACATTCAGGTTC
Organism: uncultured Acidobacteriia bacterium; assembly: GCA_903925015.1. Taxonomy (GTDB): domain Bacteria; phylum Acidobacteriota; class Terriglobia; order Bryobacterales; family Bryobacteraceae; genus BOG-234. The sequence goes on along the minus strand of CAIYDY010000150.1, from coordinate 7,770 downwards.
GAGGTGTAGCTGGTGGTGCCGTTGTTGAACGTCGCAGTCGCGAAACCGGTGGCGGTATCCGGGGGCAGGCGGAAGTTGACCTGTCCGGACGACACGAACTGCAACGTGGAGGCCCGGCTGGTTCCCGCCGAGTCCTTGACCGAGACGCTCGCCCCCGCCAGTGATGTGGGCCAATCCGCCGATGTGGCCGCAGCCGTCGCCGATGCCAGCGACGAGCCGAACAGCGAATACGCCGAAATCACTGAGCCTGGAGCTGCCGGACCGTTTTCGCTCGATGCGGCCGATACTTGAATCGCCGTCGCCCTAACCGCCCCGCCGCCCGCATCGGCTCCCGACGAAGTCGAATAGCTCGCGCCGTCGATAAAGTTGAAGATCGCCACGCCGTTCACCCACAAGCCCTGCGTGCCGCCGCCAGTGGCCGTCTTGGTACTGGCCGGGGCGGGGGACCGGGGGAACTGCAACTGGTAGTTCTGGTTGGACGGAAAGTTGGAAAACACCCCGCCCGTCATGCCGGGGTCGAACCACGGGCCCATCGTGTATCCCCCCGCCAAGCCCGGCGCGTTGATGTAGACATTTGTTGCCGAGTACCGGACCCGCTGCATTTCGGCCTTCACCGCGCTGGTGGCTCCTCCGGAATAGGTCGTGCCGGTGGGAAATCCGGTGGGCCAAGTCGTGCTACCACCGGCACTTGGATCATAACCGCTCGCCACAGTCGCGTTTTGCGACGAATTCTTCGTCAGCCACGATGTCAGCGACGGAGCGGTTTCCGTGGAAACCACCGGCGTAGTGGCAGAGGCATTGAAGTAGTCCGAAACCCCCGTGGGAATCGTCTGTGCCCGTCCGCCAGCTGCAGTTCCGTAAAGTTCGCCCGCCAGGATGAACGGGAATGCCGGGGTGCCGTCGTCGTTGATCGTCACGTGGTACGCGTAGGTCCCGCCGGGAAATTCCGGTGTCACTTCCTGCCGCCCGTTGTACTGGTCCAGATCACCTTGGCCCGCCACCCATTCGTAGTCCTCAAGGTAGCGGCCGAGCGGGAACGTGGTGTTGATGGCGGGCCCGTACTGGGCAGTTGTCAGCTGCTGGGACACGCCGCTGTGGTTCGGCAACGCCCAGTCGGGCAAGGACACGCGCGAAGTGATCTGGCGCAGCCGGAAGCCGGATTTCAAGCGCTTCACCGGGCTGGAGGCATTCGCCGCCGTCGTGAATCCGTAGGGACCGTAGACCGGATAGCCATCAATGGCCCATCCCAGGATCGGCGAATGCTTCCACCCTGAGGCTTTCTCCTGGTACACGGCCCCGGTCCGGGTGTTGCGAACGACCTCGACATTGTCTCCCACCTGGTACCTCAGGCAGAGCGGATTTGCATGGTAATGGTATTCACCCGTGCCAGGCTGGTGCCCGACGCATGAATCGAAGGTCTGGAATTCGCCGAAGTACGCGTTCCGCCGCCAGATGCCGTCGCCCGAAGCGCCTCCGGGACCGCCGCCGCCCGGACCGCCCCCGGGAGGGCCTTGCGCGATCGCGCCCGCCGCCGTCATCATCATTGCCGCCAAGAAGAGGGATTGTTTCATCGGATTGCTCGAATCCCATTGCAACAGAGGATCGTAAGCGGTTGATGAGACAACGTAAAATCCCGGTAAACCATTCCCCGCGGCACCCCTGTCGGTCACAATGGAGATGCATGGTACCCGAACCGATCTCCGCCGAAAGCCGCCAGTTGCTCGGCCAGCTCCGCGACTTGCTCCTCGACCAGCACAAGCTCCTGCTGGACCGCGAAAAGGCCACCTACGAGGCCGAACACGGGCGCATCGCCAACCCCGGCCAGTTCCTGAACCTCGTCATCGGCGACCCCCATTTTGCCTGGTTGAAAACCCTGTCCACGCTGGTGGTGGAAATCGACGTGGCCCTCGCCCGCCGCAGCTAGGCTTGACAGGCCGAAGCCTCCGCGCTGGAGATGCTGGCCAAGGACACGGTCCGCCCGCGCGAGTTCGGCACCGATTTCCAAATGCGCTATCACGCGGCAATCCAGCAATCGCCGGACGTGGTGATCCTGCAATGCCGCATCGAAAGCCTGTTGTCGGGCATACAGTCTACTCGGACGCAATAATCCGCTTGGGTACTTTTCCCACCGGTATGCGCTTCAGCTCCCGGAACGTTGCCCCATCCAACACCGAAACCGAGTTGGCCCCGGCGTTGGACACGTAGCACTTTTTCCCGTCGGGCGTGAAGACCATCCAGTCCGGTCCACGACCCACGGGAATGGTCGCCAACTGCTTCATGTTGGCCATTTGGAACACGTTGACCGTGTCGTTTAGCATGCTGTCCACCCACAGAGTCTTGTGATCCGGTGAAATCGCCATGCCGTGCGAAAACGTGGCCGGGATCAACGGCTTGGCGTCGGGCGGTGCCACGGGCAGCATGATTTTCGCCGTCTGCTTGCGGGTTGCCCAATCCACCACCGCGAACCCGTGCAGGCTCGAGAGTTGCACGAACAGCCGCCGGATTGCGCCGTCCGGTCCGGCGTCGATTGCTACCGGGCGAGGCACACCGCCTGGCAGAATCTCAAACTTCACCTCTTCGGTTGCGGCGTCGATCACCGTCAGCTTCTCGCCCTCCATGGCCGTCGCGATCATCATCTTGCCATCGGGCGAGCGGTACACATTGTGCGGGCCCTTGCCCACCTCCACGCTCTTCACCTTCTCCAGTGACACGGTGTCGATGATGTCCACCCAGGACTTGCCCCGGATGCAGACGTATACCCGTTTGCCGTCCGCCGTGATGGCGACGTTGTTGGGGCGTAGGCCGATCGGGATGCTCTTGATCACCTTGCCCGATGCCCGGTCCACCACATCCAGAACGTCCTTGCTTTCACTGGACACGTAGAACCGTTTCCCGTCTGGAGACGGTACGATGCCGTGCGGATTGGCCGAGACGTGGATCTCGCCCGAAACCGCATCGGTCGTAGGGTCGATGATCGTGATTTTGTCGTCGTCGCTATTGGCGACGTAGATTTGGAGCTTGGCGGCACCCAGGGCGGAAGCGGCCACAAGCAATAGAGAGATGCCGAGCGCGAATTTCATTCCCAAAGTCCTATCACATCCAGAACCCTAGAAACGCAGCTTGAGCGACACCGCCATCCGCCGCGCCGTATGTTGGGCTGCCGAAATCGCACCGAACGAGGCATTCGTCTGTGCCCCCGTCGCGAAGTTGTACGTTAGCGACGTGTTCGGATTTCCCGGATTGAAGTGGTTCAGGAAATTGAACGCCTCCGCCCGGAATTCCAAGTTCTTGCCCTCCAGCACTTTGAACGACTTCTGCATCGAAATGTCGAAGTTCTGCAGGCCGGGTCCGTAGGTGAGGGTCGGCGGCGTGTTCCCAATCCCCAGCGAATTGATGCCGGGCAGCGAAAATACCTTCGCATCGAACGGGAACCACAAGCGCTTGTCGATGTTGGACGGCGGCGCGCTCCCCTCCGGCAACCAGTAATTGGAACTCGACATCTGGCACCGGAACGGAATCCCGCCCGTCGGCGTACCGGTCCAATACCCGATCGGCGCGCTTGCAGCGGTACACCCCACCGTGATCGGCGTCCCGTAGAAAATCGATCCCACTGCCGCGAAGCGCCAGCCATCCAACGCGCCCTTGGTAAGGAAATTCCTCCAGATCTTGCTCCCGTTCGGCACCTGGTAGCCCATGTTCAAATTCACGGCATGCGGACGGCCCGCCACATTCTTCGTCAAGCCATCCGACACCCACTGGTTGTGGGCGAACGTTACCGTCTTCGACCACGTGTAGTTGGTGGAGAACTGCAACCGCTTGCCAAAACGCCGGTTCACCTGCGCCTGCATCGAGTTGTATGAGGACTCCCCAAGGCTCGTGTACGTCGAAATCGACCCATAGCCTTGGTACCCCGTCATCGCGCGGATCAAGTTGGTGGCGTAGAACGCACCCGTCCCGTTGGTGCTGGTCGGGTCCAGATACGCCTTGACCGCCCCGCTCTGCGGAGTCCAGTCCGTCAACGGCGGTACCGCGTTGGCGTCGTTCGCCGTGCCGAATCCGTGGTGCGCCACGTTCCCCACATAGGCCACGTCGAGGATGATCCCGTGCTTCAGGTCCTGCTGGATGCCGAAACTCCAGTTGTATGTGGTCGGATTCTTATAGTCCTGTGACCCGCCATTCACGTTCTGTGCGCCGTAAAAACCCTGCGTGTTCAGCAGGTTGGTGAACGTCGTGTTGTAGTAGATCGGCGACCGGAAGGCCGGCGGCGCGGCCATCGGACCCACACCGGCGCTGGTGGCGCCAATCGTATCCACGCCATAAGCCCGGCCGTAGAAGATCCCGAAGCCACCCCTCAGCGCCGTCTTGCCCTTGCCGAAAACGTCCCAGGCGAAGCCCACCCGCGGGCCGAATTGCGGCGGCGGCGTGTGGAAGAACTTCGAATCGTATTGCACGATGCCCGAATACGGCAGTCCGTCCGACGGATAAGATGCCGGGTCGAACGACGTGGACCGCGCAAACGGGTAAACCGCGCCGGTCTGCGGATTCACCGCAACCTTCTGGGCCGCCACCAGTGCCGGGAAGAGCAGTTGCCCCGATTTCTTGTTGCTGTACGCCCCACCGTCGAACAACCCCAGCGTCGCCCCTGCCGAGTAGGTGGGCTGCAGAATCTGCACCCGCAATCCAAGATCCAGCGTCACCCGTTTCGCGACCTTCCATGAATCCTGCGCAAAGAACTCCACTTGGTTGTACCGCGAGTGGTTCACCTGCTTCTTGTTGTCCTCGCCATACGCCTGCACGGTTCCCACCAGCAGGTTGGAATAGGCATATCCCGTGTCGGCTGGATTCGACGTGTCGGACCCGAACCAGTACGTGCCGGCCGTATTGTAGGTGGAATACACGCTCACATTGCGCGCGGTGTGCTCGTAATACGCACCGAACTTGACCGTGTGGTTCTTTTTGATCCAAGTCACGTTGTCGCTGACGTTCAGGATCTGGTCCGTCCCGTTGAACGGCCAGCGGCTATCCCGTCCAAAGGTCGGAGCCGCCGTTACGGCCTGCCCCGCCGATTGCGCGCCGTTGGTCCCGAAATTGATGTTCGGAATCAGATTCAATACGTTGCCGGGGAAGAAGTGTGGCAGGCTTACCGGTTTCCCATCGGGTCCCTTCAGCGCGGGCAACTCATTTACCGACGCAAACTTCTCCGAATCGGTCGGCGACACGATCTGGTGCGCCCGGTTAATCCCGACCACCGATTCATTGATCAAATTATTGCGGATCGTCCGGATCACCGTGAGCGAAAAGCCCGCCGACAGGATGTCGTAGTTGCTGGAATACTGCCCCCACCCACCGCCGCCGTTCAGCGTGGCACCCACGCCCCGGTCGGCCTGGAAATCCTGGATCAGGCTGATATACGAGGTGGTCCTCGGGCCCAGGTTGTAGTCGAGCCGCAGGATGCGGTCCTCGCGGGGTTGTTCGCGGTTGAACTGGTATTGTCCGTTGTACTGCCTGCGACCGGTCGGGTCTGTCGCAGACGGCAGCGGGAACAGGTTCATCATCGCGTACCCGGCCGGATTGATCTGGCTTTTCGGGATCGCGTTGCCCGGGAAAGCCACGTGCGTGGTCGGATCCTTGACCGGGATCAGAACACCGGTTGACGTGACGGTTTGCGAGAAATCCCCGTTCCGTTCCAGCGCGGAGGGCATCGTGTAGTTCGTCACGCCCCCCGTCACGTACGTGTGCAGGTAGTCTTCGGAAAAGAAGAAGAACAGCTTTGTTCGGCTCTTATTGAAGCCGAGGCCGGGAATGAACAGCGGGCCGCCGATTGTCCCGCCGGGATTCCAGTAGCGGTATTTCGGTTTCGGCAGCAGGTTCTTGTTGTTGAAGAATTCATTGGCCGCAAACTCCTCGTGGCGGAAAAAGTAGTAGCCGGTGCCATGGTACTTGGCGGACCCGCTCTTGATCTGGACATTCATCTGCCCGCCGGCGCGCGCCCCGTATTCCGCCGTATAATTGGACACCATCACCTTAACCTCGCCGATGGCGTCGATGTTCGGTGCCAGATACCCGCCCGTTCCCGGTGACCCACTGTCCTGGCTTGCAACGCCGCTCAACGTCACCAGAAACTGGCCGCTCTGGCCGCCATTGACGGGATTGGCGTTGGAATTGCCCCATCCCGGCATCTCATTGGTCGAGACCATCTGGACGCCCGGCAACGTGCGCAGGATTCCCAGGTAGTCGCGGCCGCTGATGGGTGTGTGCTCGATCTGGGTGGAGTCGATGGTGATGGAACGGTCCGAACTGTCCGTCGCCACGCGTGCGATGTCCGCGGTGACCTCGATAGTTGTGTTCACGTCTCCCAAAGTCAGGTGGATGTCGTGCATCGCCACCCGTTCCTCGGCCGAGACGTTGATTCCCTGGGTGTCCCAAGCTTTGAATCCCTTGTGCTCGATGCGTACGCTGTAGTTTCCCGGCACAAGGTTTGTGAACAGGAATTGGCCGTCCTTGTCGGTCTGCTCGGCCTTGATCACCCTCGTCAAGTCATTGGTGAGTTTGACGGTGGCGGCCGGGATGGATGCACTTCCGGCGTCGACCACGGTGCCGGAAATCTGGCCGGTCACACTCTGCGCGAACGCGGTGGTATGCAGAAGTGGCAAGGCGCACAGTGCCAGCCGGATGATCGAGTTTCTCCCCATGGAAACCAACCTTTCAACGGTATCGTTAACGGACTGGCGACTATCCTATCCCAATGCCGACCGAAAGACAATCATAAATACACCTGCTGTCGTTTCTCGGCGATTCCGTCACTCCGAAGGGCCGGGCATTACCGGCAATTGCTCTCGCGAGGCAAGGTGCCCGAATATCGCTGCTGGTGCGGTCCATTTGTTGTGATGTGCCGCGCGGGGCACAGCCTGTTTGTGTAGGGCGACCTTTCAGGTCGCCATAACCGTACACTGCGCCGCCCCAGCAGATGCCGCTCCTCAGGGAACCGGACGGGCCGCGCCGGGCACGGCATCAAGTGCCGGAGAAACCGGTCGCGGCCAGGTCGTCCGCGAGTTCCTCGGAAGGTTCTTCAGCGCGACATCCCAACCTCGCATGTTCGGCCTCATATGGATAGTGGTCGGTCCAAGTACGTACAAACGGGCGAACAGGATGTTCTTGGCGACAATCCCCCATTCGCGGTTGCAGCGCCGACCAAGTCCCGGCGTGGGCGTCATGGCTTTCGAACCAGCAGTTGGACTCCCCGGCTATGGTAGCCAACCAGGCACGGCACGAGCGCCGTCCGCGAGTCTGCCGCAGGGAATTCGCTGCTCCGCCGCTTGGCGGGGGCGGATACGGTCGATGATCTCGGCACCCTCTGAGTCACTGGCGATTTCCAGGTCGTGGTTGGCTCGCAGGCTCATCCAGAAACTTGGGGTGGTTCCGAAGCAGCGGCTGAGCCGGAGCGCAGTGTCGGCGGTGATCCCCGTCTTCCTCCTGCCTCCGTCGGCGTCCTTCCACCCGGAAAAACTTCGCCGAACCGGTTCCAAGCCCTACAGATATCAAGAATTCCGTCGATATGTAGGGCAGGGTGCAGGACTACGACTCAACCTTGAAGCAACTGCTGCAGGACCCGCAGGGTCTCGCGGCTGAATACTTGACGGGACGCCGCCTCGTGTCCTGGCGGAACCCCGAAATGCCAGCCACGCTCACGCTAAGGGCGGACTCGGTCGGCAGGGACGACACGGGTGAAACCGTGCACATCGAGTGGCAGGGGCGCAACGACCCCAGGAT
>CAIYDY010000149.1 GCA_903925015.1 uncultured Acidobacteriia bacterium | reverse complement strand
TGGCGCGGCCCAGAACCTCTTTCATTTCGCCGACCGTAGATGCCGCCTCGATGGCTGTTTGTTGATCGGCAAGCCAGTGGGCGCGCTGCTCGGCGCGGATAGCATCCTGCTCAGCTTCCTCCTTTGCGCGCCACTCGCGGTTGGCCTCGGCCACATACTTGGAGTCATCCCACCGGCCAGCGAAGATGTCGCCTGCGAAGCCGATGTAGCTGGCACACTTGATGAGCGCATCGGTCACGGACTTCTTGGGTGCGTCCTCGTCCACGATGAGCTTGCCGGCGCTGGACTTGTAGGTGGCCTTGGTCTGGCCCACCTGCTCGATTTCGCCGCGTTTACCATCGAGCAGGAACCAGAAGTTGACGACTGCAACGTGCAGTACGTCGTCGGGGCTCAGGCGTTCCATGCGCTCGTTCTTGATCGAGAAGCCCCAGCCGATGCCGCACGGGCCAAACTCTTCGGTCAGCTGCTCCACGATCCAATACGGCTTCGGGCTGTTGCCGCGGTACTGCTTGCCGGTGATTTCCTTCACGGCTTTCGGATCGGTGACGCAAACGCGCGCCCACAGTTCTTTGTTCGGATTAGTCATGTCGTCCTCAGAAGGGCATGTTTCGGTAAGCGATTCCGCGAGCGATGCGGAATGCGTAGGCGGCGCGGTGAGCTTTCCAATACAGCAGGAAGACCGCGATGAATTCGATGTGTCGGCGCATGGGTTGCCTCAGTTCTTCAAAACAGCCAGGATTGCCCCACCCACTGCAAGCCACACAGCAGCCCAAAACAGAGCCCATCGAGTGAGGCTGGAGAGACTAGGGCGCTCCATGGGCTTGCCGGCCAGCATCGAGATGGCAGGGACGGGGTTCGTCGCCGAGCGGCCCTGGTGCATGTCGATGGGGTAGCGCACGTCTTCCTCCATCGCGGTGAGGCGGTGGGTGTCGATGCGCACGACGTTGGTGGAGTTCTTGGTGTTCATGCCTTCCACCCCATGCGAGCCAGTTCATCCGAGTAGCCATCGATCCACATCGTGCGCAGATGGAGGTGCAGCTTCGTCGTGTCGCCGGTGCGCAGGGCGTCAGCCAGCAGTTGCACGCTCCACTGCGTCTCCATGAGCGTGCCCACGAGTTCCGTGACCGGCACCATCACCAGCCGCTTACCGTCCACCGTGGGCAGCTTCGGCGTCGAGAGCGCGTGCTGCCCATCGATGGCCTCTTGCCACGAGGTACGCATGTCGTGGCGGACGTCTTCCAGTTCCTCGGCGGAAGCAGCTTCCACTTCGCTCTCGATGGCGGCTTCGAGTTCGTCATCGCTCATGCGGTCGATGCGAGCGAAGCTGACGGCTACGTATTCCGCAACGTCATCAGCAGCAGCGTGGCCGAAGTTCGGAATCCAGTTCAGCGGAGCCCGCGGCTCGGGGCTGTCGGGGACGATCGGCTGGAAGTTGCGTGCGTTCATGGCATCACCGCACCAGTTCGCAGAGGCGTTCAGCGCGCGCCAGGACTTCGCTCGTCGGCACGTCCGCAGCCGGCAGAACGTCATCGAGATAGCGCAGGCCCGCATCGAACAGATCAGCCGTGACGCTGTCAGCGATGGCCCGGATTTGCTTCTTGGCGGAGGCGTCGGCGTCGGCGTAGGCGTCGGCGTAGGCGGAGGCGTAGGCGTCGGCGTAGGCGTCGGCGTAGGCGTCGGCGTAGGCGGAGGCGGAGGCGTCGGCGTCGGCGTCGGCGTCGGCGTAGGCGGAGGCGGAGGCGGAATCCTTGAGCTTCTTGAAAGCTGCCTTGGCGTTGTTCAGCACCTCTTGGCACTCCGCGCCGTACTGCCGCATCCGAGCCATTCGAGAATCCAGCACCGTGCGATCCTCTGCAGCGCTACCCATGGCGCGCATCACGAAGGGCAGCAGGCGTTGGCGTTGTTCGTCGTTGCCGCGGTCGTTTAGTGCGATGGCCAGATGACGCACGGTCACGCACACGCACGGCGATTGATCGGTGATCTGCGGCTCGCCGTTGAGGTA
>CAIYDY010000148.1 GCA_903925015.1 uncultured Acidobacteriia bacterium | reverse complement strand
GGTCGGCGAAACGCTGCCGCTGGGAGCCGATGTCGCCAACCCGGCGTTGCTGCTCCATGTGTACGACGTCGCCGCCGGAGTACAACTTGCGGTCAGCGTTGCCGATCCACCCCGGTTGATGGTGGCGGGAGACGGGGTCAGCGTACACGTCGGGGGCTGGTTCACCGTCACCGTCGTCGACGCCGCAGCGCCGGTGCCGGCCGCGTTGGTGCCCGTGACCGTATACGTCGCGTCCGTGGTCGGCGAAACGCTCCCGCTGGATGCCGACGACGCCAACCCGGCGTTGCTGCTCCAAGTGTACGACGTCGCCGCCGGAGTGCAACTTGCCGTCAGGGTTGTCGATCCACCCCGGTTGATGGTGGCGGGAGAGGCACCCAGAGTGCAACTCGGCGCTCCGTTTACAACCACCGTGACACTGGCCGAGGTATCACCATATGGATTGCTCGCTGTGACGGTGTAGGTCGTGGTTGTCGTTGGGGAGACAGTGGTAGCAGTCGCAGTCCTGCCGTTGCTTGTGATGCCAGCCGTCCATAAGAAACTGTTAAAAGCGGTGTTAGGATCGAAGCCAGGGGTGAGGGTGACGCTGTCACCAGCATTGATGGGGTTGGCGGACGCTCTCAATGTAATGCCATAGGGTTTGTCGGGTGGGCCCATCGGCGGCACCTTGTTCCAGGTGCAAGTGGAGGCGGTGTATACGTAAGTCTGTCCATTTACATTCAGGCACTGCCAATTCCTGGTGTCATAGAGATTCTGGTTGGCCGTGTTCCATGTGATGGTGTTGGCGTTCACCCACGTATTCGAGGATGTCAATACCTGACAGTTCTGCAGGAACCAACTGGTGCGAGGGTCCGACGTGTTGGCAAACAAAAGGTGTTCCGCTACGAAAAAGCTGGTTCCCCATATACAGCTGGCGCAGACCTTCTGGATGTCGTTGCGCACCATGTCGTAGCCGAAGCCGAGCCACAAGACAGCCACCATGGCAAAAACAGTTAGCCCCGTGTACCTCCCGCGCTTCGGGTGGCTGGAAGGTGTTTCAAAATGTTCCGACTCTGGCTGTGTCATCGCGCTGTACCTCTGGCCTCCGGGATACCTAGAACCTTGCGCCGGCTCCTTAATGACGACTGAGCCTTGGCGGATTATTTTTCTTCGTTACAGCATAGCCCAAGGATTGCACCTATTTGTATCAGCCTAGTACCAGTACGCAATTCCCGGTGAGGCGGGACACGCCAAGGTAGAGTGAAAGTCAGCGAAGGGAACCCAGCTCCAGCGCCTCGGCGCGAGTACGCCAGGGTCTTCCGTTCCCATGCCCCCACGGGCCGGGGGACAGCAATCCCGATTCCATTGCCCGACCAATTCCCCGCCGCCACATGCGGCTCCGTGCTGTGGAGATCCGCGTGTAATGGTGTTGGCATTCACCCAAGTATTCGAGGCTCTAAACGGCTACCGGTCGAAAGCTCGGTAGCTGTTTAATTTGCGACCACATAGCGCTTCGTCGTATAGGCGATACGCGCGTTGGTCGGATCTGTGAATGTAATCGGAACCGGGGAGGTCGTGGCCGCAGCCGCCAGACTACTCGGAATCATGATGTACGGCACACCGCCCGAGGTCGGTAGACTCGGCAGCGTAACTCCCGTCGGCAGCGTGGTGAAGAACACGTACACCGGTCCCGGCAGCCCAACAGCACCGGTATTGGTCACAGTAATCGTGCCGGAGTACTTCCCCGTGGCCCGGTTGAGTGACAACGCCGACGCGTTCAACTGAGTCCCGCTGGTCACTTCCGTCAGTCCGTTCACGGTCACCGTGGCCGAGGCTGAAACTCCGTCCCCAGCGGCGTTACGGCCCACCACCGAATAGATTGCGGTACTGCTCGGCGACACGTTGCCGCCCGACGCCGAGGCCGCAAACGAGGCGTTGGTCCACACATACGACGTCGCCGCCGGAGTGCAGCTCGCCGCCAGTGTCGACGAATCGCCCAGGTTGATTGTTGTCGGCGACGCCGTCAAAGTACAAACAGGCACTGCGGGCTGGTTCACTGTCACCGTCGCGGTTGCGGCAAGGCCGGTCCCGGCGATGTTGCTGCCGTAAACCGTGTAAGTTGTTGTAGTCGTCGGGTTGACGCTGCCGGTGGAAGCCGAGGCCGAGAACCCCGAGTTGGTCCAACTGTACGAAGTTGCCGCGGGCGTGCACGTGGCCGTCAACGTCGTGGAATCACCCCGGTTGATGGTGGTGGGCGACGCGGTCAAGGTGCACGACGGCGGCTGGTTCACAGTCACCGTGGCCGAAGCGAACACGCCCGTGCCCGCGGCGTTGGTGCCCGTCACGGTATATGTGGTCGTGGAATTCGGCGACACGCTGCCGCTGGAAGCCGATGCCGCAAAACCCGTGTTGGTCCACGTGTACGATGTGGCTGCGGGCGAGCAGCTCGCAGTTAGCGTGGAGGACCCGCCCAGGTTGATCGTGGAGGGCGACGGGGTCAGAGTGCAAGTCGGGGGCAGGTTCACCGTGACCGTCGTCGACGCCGAACTGCTGTCGCCCACCGCGTTGTGCCCGACCACCGAGTAGGTCGAGGTCGAAGTCGGGGACACGTTGCCGCTCGAAGCGGACGTTGCAAAACCTGCGTTGGTCCACGTATACGATGTCGCCGAGGGCGAGCAACTTACGGTCAAAGTTGTGGAGCTGCCCAAGTTGATGGTGGATGGCGAGGCTGACAGGGTGCAGGTCGGGGGCTGGTTCACTGTAACGGATGCCGAGGCCACCGCGCCGGTGCCCGCCGCGTTGGTTCCCATCACCGTATAGGTCGCGTCCGTGGTCGGCGAAACGCTGCCGCTGGAGGCAGACGACGCCAAACCGGCGTTACTGCTCCATGTATACGACGTCGCCGCCGGGGTGCAACTTGCGGTCAAAGTTGTCGCGGAACCCCTGTTAATCGTGGAGGGCGAGGCCGACAGGGTGCAAATCGGCGTCTGGTTCACCGTGACGGTCGTCGACGCCACCGCGCCGGTGCCGACCGCGTTGGTGCCGGTGACCGTATATGTCGCATCAGCCGTCGGCGAAACGCTCCCGCTCGATGCCGACGACGCCAACCCGGCGTTGCTGCTCCACGTATAAGAAGTCGCGGCCGGGGAACAGCTTGCGGTCAAAGTTGTGGACCCGCCACGGTTGATCGTCGAGGGCGAGGCCGTGAGCGTGCAGGTCGGGGGCTGGTTCACGGTCACCGTCGTGGATGCCGTGGCACCTGTGCCGACCGCGTTGGTGCCCGTGACGGTGTAGGTCGCATCGGCGGTTGGCGAAACGCTTCCGCTGGAGGCCGACGAGGACAAGCCGGAGTTGCTGCTCCAAGTCAGGGACGTGGCCGCTGGGGAGCAGCTTGCCGTCAGAGTCGTGGAACCGCCCTTGTTGATGGTGGAGGGGGACGCCGAGACGGTGCAGGTCGGGGGCTGGTTCACGGTTACGGAGGTGGATGCGGCCGCGCCGGTGCCAGCCGCGTTGGTCCCGGCGACGGTATAGGTCGCATCGGAGGTCGGCGACACGTTGCCGCTGGCGGCCGACGACGCCAACCCCGAATTGCTGCTCCAGGTAAGGGACGTGGCCGCCGGGGAGCACGTCGCGGTCAGGGTGGTCGATCCGCCCCGGTTGATGGTGGAGGGCGACGCCGACACGCTGCAAACCGGCGCGGTGAGCGGGTTGACCGTCACCGTTACCTTGGATTGATTGGTAAAAGGAAGGAAAGCAGTTAGGTTGTCGAGACCCCTAAGGAAGTAGGTAGTTGTGGTAGTCGGGTAAACCGTCCCCCCGGATTGGGAAGAGGCATACGGGTATACAGACGAGGTAAACGGCCCGTAGCCATACTCAACACCATCGACGTTGGGAAATCCGCCAACGCCGATACCGCCGCCACGGGGAAAATTGCTGCCCAGCCCGTACTCCCAGTCATACGCGATAATTGGACGGTACGGCGCAGTGCAACTGGAGCTTAGAGTCACCGGGTCCCCCGCAGTAATTGTCGTCGGCGACGCGATTACCGTACAGTTAGGGTGAATCGGAGGATCCGTGCCCCAAGTGCAAAGGGCGGCGGTATAGTTGTACACGATACCGCCCACGACACAATGCCAGTTCTGGTTGTCGAAAGTATTCTGGTTCGTCACCGTCCAGGAAATAGTGCTGGCCTGAATAAAGGTTCCCGAGGTTTGCTGGACTTGGCAATTGCCAGCCGTAAGGAAAAAGTTTCGCCGAGTGTCGGAAGTGTTGGAAAACGTCAAGCTCTCATTGACGAAATACGATTGGCACTCGGCGCAGACCTTCGGGATGTCCCTGCGCACCATGTCGTAGCCGAAGCCGGCCCACAACGCAGCCACCAGCGCGAACGCAAGCAGCCCCATGTACTTCCCGCGCTTCGGGTGCCGGGAAGGTGTTTCAAATTGCTCTGCGTCGATCTGCGTCATCGCGTCCACCCCTGTCCTCCGGGACCGCCCCCGCGACGCCGCGCACATGCCGACGGAGCCTTGGAGGATCTATTTTTTCTCCGTTACAGAATAGCGCAATAATGGAACCTGTTTGATTAGTCCGGTACCGGTACCCCATTTCCGGTAAGCGCAAAGCCGCCGGGTAGAATGAAATTCAGCGAAGGGTGAATCCAACTCCAGCATCATGGCGTGAATACGCCAGCCTCTTCCGCCCACACACTGCCAAGGTCTCGGCCGCCGTCATCGCCGGGAGCGCCCAGGCATTTCTCTACGTCCCCATCGCCAAGCTTCTCAGCCGCATCTTCGACGTCATCCTCCCCGCCCGCGACTTGGCCGCGCTATGGCTCGCCGCAGCCGAACTTCTCGGCCTCCAGTTGGCGGGACTGATACTCGTCTGGTGGATCCAGACCGCCGCGCTACGAATCGGCCAGGACGTCCTGCTCGAACTCCGCCTCCGCTGCCAGCGCCACCTATACCTCCTGCCGCGCGACTTCCACACCTCCGCCGACGCCGAGGAATTACACGTCACCATGGTCTACGAAACCAATTGGATCGACAACATGAACCAGGCGCTCACGGCGCGCCTGCTGCCAGCAATTCTTTCGGCCGCCGTCCTCTTCGCCATCCTATTTAGGACCGACCCCCGCTATGCGCTGCTCCTCGGCATCTCCTCCCCGCTGCTCTTCACCGTGAACAGGCTCATGGTCCGCAAGGCGTGGTTCCGGCAGGAACGCCTGCGCGCGGCTTTCGAACAGTTCAGCCGGGGTGTCCGTTTCGCCATCTCCGCCATCGACCTCACCCGCTCGCAGGCTGCCGAGGACTGGGAACTGGCGCGGCAAGCCGCCAATGCGGAAACCCTGCGCCGCGTTTCCCTGGACCTCACCGGTTTGGACGCCTTCCAGCAGCTGATCCAGACGACGCTGCTGCTCTCCGGTACGCTCGCCGTCCTGCTGGCCGGAGGCTGGGCCGCCGCCGCAGGCCGCGCCACGCGGGGCGAGATCATGGCCTTTTACGTGATCGCCGCATTGTTTGCCACACAGTCCCGCACCATCGTGGAATCAGTTCCCGCCATGCGGATGGGCATGCGTGCTTTCCGCCGGATCGCCGACCTGCTCCACAACCCGGATCGGGAGCCCTACAGGGGCACCGAGGTGCTGGATCGGCTGGAGGAACTGCGGGTGGAGAACGTGGAGTACTCCTATAGCGGACGGGCCGCGCTGGCCACGGCGTCGGGTGCGGGAGAAACTAGTCGCGGCCAAGTCGTCCGCGAGTACATGGGGAGGCAGGGCCATCCTGTGCTTCGGGATGTGTCGCTCGCGGTCCGGCGCGGCGAGTCTGTTGCCATCGTAGGGGCCAATGGCTGCGGCAAGAGCACGCTGCTGTTTCTCATCGCCGCATACTACGAGCCCCATCGCGGCAGGCTCCTGGTGAACGGAATTCCGTACAGCCACTGGAACCCGCGCGGTATCCGGGCCCGCATGGCCATCGTTCCCCAGAACCCGTTTCTGTTTCCCGGTACAATCCGCGAAAACGTCGCCTATGGCATGGCGGAAACTTCCGATGCCAGCGCAGACCCGGCCATCTGGGAGGCACTGCGCCAAGCCGGTGCCGATTTCGTGGCGCAGCTTCCGGCCGGCCTCGACAGCGCCATCGGGGAACAGGGTGCCCTTCTTTCCGGCGGACAACGCCAGCGGCTGGCCATCGCCCGTGCCTTGGTGCGCAGGCCGGATTTGCTGATTCTGGACGAGCCCACCAACCACCTCGACGACCACGGAATCGAACTCCTGATGGAGTCCCTCCGCAATTTGCCGTTCCATCCCGCCGTCATCCTCATTTCACATGAGCCGCGCGTGCTTCGGCACGTGTCCCGCGCGTTGCGGCTGGCCGGGGGGAGGCTCTCGTGAATGTAAGCGTGGTCGTCGCCGGGGAGTTGGCCCGCAGTCCCAGGATGCTGAACCACGCCCGCGAACTCGCCCGCGCGGGCTTCAACGTGACTCTGATCGGCTACGGCGGGCGTGAGTTTTCCGCGCCGCCGGGTGTTCGGGTTATCGCGGTGCCCTCGTTCGAAGAATCCTCCCATCCCTGGACCCTGTGGCGGGCCGGACTGCGGATGGCACGGGTTTTCATGGGGTTGTTCGGTGCCTTGCGAAGGTCGCGGCCGGATGTTGTGGTGGTCCAGAACCCCCCGGCGTTTCCCGTTCTGGCTGCCCGCCTCCTCGGCGTGCCGGTTGTTCTCGATTGGCACAATTACGGCTACTCGATGCTGGCCTTGCGCCGGGGAGCCGTCAGCGCGCGCGCCGAGCGCCTCGAAGGCCTTCTGGGACGCATGGCCAGTCACCACCTCTGCGTTTCCGAGGGGATGCGGGCGGATTTGGCCGGGCGGTTCGGGGTGTCGGCCAAGGTCCTCTATGACCGGCCAGTCGAAAGTCTGCCCCGCGCGGGGACCGGGAATCCGAAACTGGTCGTGGTTTGTCCCTCCGGCTGGACCGCCGACGAGGACATGGGCCTTGTTCTGGACGCCGTGGAACTCCTCGGGACGCATCATCTCGAAATCCACCTCACCGGCGATGGGCCCACCCGGCGCGAACTCATGCCGCGCATCACCGCGCTCGGCATTCACACCGGGTACCTCCCGGAAGCGGACTACCGCGCGTTGCTGGCCCGTACCGATTTGGGACTCAGCCTGCACCGCTCCAGTTCAGGCTTGGATCTCGCCATGAAGGTCGTCGACCTGTTTGCCGCCGCTGTCCCAGTCTGCGCGCTCGACTACGGTGCCGTATTGCGGGAGCAGGTCCAGCCCGGCGAGACCGGGTTCCTGTTTGCCGATGCCCGGCAGTTGGCGAACATCCTGTCCGGCCCGGAACGTGACCGCGCGCACCTGGATGCAATGGCCGGACTTGTCCGAGAACGCTGGCGGACCACGTGGTCGGAAGAGTGGGACCACGTTGCCCGCCCTATTTTGGGAGACATTCAATGAACCGCAAACGTGTCCTGGTCGCGCATCCCTACCTCCATCCTTCGGGAGGCGGCAACGTCGTGGCGGCTTGGGCGCTCCAGGCATTGCGCGATGAATTCGAAGTGACGCTGGCGACTCTCGGCCCGGTCGACTGCCCCGCGCTCAACCGCAACTTCGGGACCTCGCTCACAGACCGCGACTTCACCATCCGGATCGCCCCCGCCGGTTATCGCCTCGCCTTGCGCGCCCTGCCCACCCGCGGTGCCTTGATGCAGATGAGCGCCCTGATGCGCTGGGCCCGAGCGCTGGATGGCCGCGAACATTTCGATGTCCTGTTCGGCACGCAAAACGAGACCGATTTCGGCAGGCCAGGCATCCAGTACGTGCACTACCCGTGGGTCTACCTGCCCCGTCCCGATGCCGAAATGCTCTGGTACCACCACATCCCCGGTTTCCTGCCGCTCTACCGGGGGTTGTGCCAGACGCTGTCGGGCAGCTCCAATGACGGGCTGCGCCGAAACCTTTCGCTCGCCAATTCCGAGTTCGTGGTGGGCAAGATCCGCGAAATCCACGGTCTGGAATCGGAGGGTGTCGTGGCCGAAATCGTCTATCCGCCCGTACCCGGCTCGTTCCCGGAAACTCCATGGGCGCAACGCCGCGCGGCCGTGGTTGCCGTGGGCCGGATGCATGAAATCAAGCGCTGGGAAATGGCGGTGGAGGTGCTGGATTTGGTCCGGCGGCAGGGGCTCAAACTCGGCCTCACCCTGATCGCCGCGCCCGAGCAGCCTGCGTACGGCAAACGGATGGCCTCGCTAGCGGCATCCCGGCCCTGGTTCCGCATCTTGTCCGATATCAGCCGCGACGAACTGGCGCGCGAGGTCGCCAGCCACCGCTACGGCATCCACACCATGGAAAATGAGCATTTCGGCATCGCCCCCGCGGAATTGCTGCAAGCCGGCTGCATCCCCTTTGTGCACGACTCAGGCGGCCCGGTGGAGATTGTCGGCGGGAGAAGGGAACTGCGCTTCTCCGACGCCCGGGACGCCGCCGCGAAACTCGCCACCGTGGTCCAATCCCCCGCGCTGGAAAGCGAATTGCGGCACGTGCTGGCCCTGCGCCGGGATGCCTATTCGGCTGAAAAATTCACCGAAAGCATCCGCCGCATCGTCCAGGAGTACAGGTAGGCAGCGCACGGGGCAATTGATCCAGGTTCGGTCGATGCTGCACTCGTACGTCTTGACTTGCCCCGTCGTACGTGTCATCCTCATTTTGTGCTCCTGACTCCCTCGAAACTTCGCCAAGACATCTACAACGTTTTGGACGGCATCCTTGAGACCGGCATGCCAGTCGAAATCGAGCGTAAGGGCCGAATACTCCGCATCGTTGCCGACGCGCCCCCCGTATCCCGCCTTGCACTGATGAGAAGTCGGCCAGGCCTCATCAACGGCAATCCTGAAGATCTTGCCGAACTCGACTGGTCCGCCAACTGGAATCCGGAAGCAAATCTCTGACCTACCTTGATACACACGTAGCCCTTTGGCTGTGCACCTGCGATATGCCGCTGTCCCAAGCGGCACTGAACGAGATCGCCACCGCCGAATTGCGTATTTCCCCATTGGCCCTCCTCGAAATGAAGCTTCTGCAGGAGATTGGACGTCTGAATGCCAGCCCCGACTTCTGGCTTGCCATTCTGCAACGGGACTTCGGCGTCCGCCTATGTACTCTCCCTTTCCACCGGGTCATAGAGGCATCATATGGGGAAACCTGGACTCGTGATCCCTTCGACCGAATCCTCGTCGCGCAGGCAAAGGCGGCGGGAGGCAAGTTGATCTCCAAGGATCGCCGAATTCTCGACCATTTTCCCGATGCTATCTGGTAATCCCGCTTCACGCCGAACCCGGGGTGTTGGAGCAGGCTCGGCTATACTGTCCTGGTGCGACGTCTGCCGTCCGTTTCCCCAGCAATACTCTGCCTCGCAATCACCTGCCTCGCCATCATCGTTGCCTTCGCTGTCCGGGTTATCCCTGTATACAACGCGGTAATGACCCC
>CAIYDY010000147.1 GCA_903925015.1 uncultured Acidobacteriia bacterium | reverse complement strand
GACGATGACGGATCAGAGCATCCATGAGTCCCCGTACCATACGAGGGCTCCGCACGCCGCCACCGTACTCACCCAGAACGCCCAGCAGGAATTGCACGCCAAGAAGTTTCCTGAGATGCTGACCCGCGAGGTCGCCGAGGCTGTCCGCAAGGGTATCCCCGGATCACCGGACAAGATGGAGGCGCGGATAGAGCTGCAGCGCAGATTCGCGCTGCCATTCGCGTGCCTGTTCCTCGCATTTGTGGGCATTCCGCTGGGTGCGTCGTCGCGCAAGGGCGGTCGCTCGTCGGGCTATGTCTGGGCGATCCTTCTGTCCTTCTTTTGTTACTACCTGGCGTACATCAGCCTGACGAATGTGGCTCGGGCCGGGCGGCTTTCGGCGGAACTGGCTTCGTGGCTGCCGAACATCCTGTTCGGGATTGTCGGGACTGTGTTGATTGTCCGGATGGAGTCCCCGGGCGACCGCGACCTGATTGGCGATGCCCGCGCATTGGTTTCCGACTGGTTTTCGGGTCTTGCACGGCGCTTCGACCGCGGTCGTGAATCCTCCAGCACCTCGGCGTCGTCCACGTCGTCCGAGACAGCGTGCGAGCAGGCTTCCGGTATGCGGTTCGTGCTCTTCAAGCTGATCGACTCGTACGTGCTGTCGAATTTCCTGATGTACTTTGTATTCTGGCTGCTCGCGTTTGTGGCGATGGGCCAGATCTTCACCTTCTTCGACTTGTTGGGCGACATGGTGAAGAACCACATTCCACTGGCTCGGGTGGCAGTCTTCCACCTGTTCCTGACGCCGCTGCTGGTCTACGAAATGCTGCCGATTTCGGTCCTGTTGGCGATTCTGGTCACCTTCGGCGTGATGACGAAGAACAACGAAGTCACGGCATTCAAGGCGTGCGGCATCAGTGTCCGCCGAATTGGACTGCCCGCGATTCTGGCCAGCGGTCTCTTAAGCGCAGCACTGTTTGCGGCCGACTACTCGTGGATTCCCAAGGCCAACCAGATCCAGGACGCGATCCACAACGAGATCAAGGGCCGGTACGTGCAGACCTATTTGCACCCGGAACGGAAATGGGTGATCCACAATTACCGGATCTTCTACTACCGTGGTTTCGACCCGTCCGAGAAGATGATGGTGGAGCCCTACGTGTTCGAGATCGACCCCAAGACTTTCCGGCTGGTTCGGGAGATCATCGCCAAGAGCGCCCGTTGGCAGCCGGCGATCAACCAGTGGGTCTGGGAGCAGGGAAGTGCCCGCGACATCTGCAATGGCGTGGACGAGTGCAATCTGCAGAACTTCACGGTCACCAGTTTCCCTGAAATCACGGAAGTGCCGGATGACTTCCTGATCCCGGTGAAGCTGAACCAGCAGATGAACTACCAGGAGCTGGCGGACTACGTGAAGTACCTCCAGGACCGCGGGTTTGACACCGTCAAGTTGCGCGTGCAGTACTACAAGAAATTCGCGGTGCCCGCGTTCGCCTTCATCATGGCATTGATTTCGGTGCCCTTCGGGTTTCTGGTCGGCAACCGGGGCGCGATGGCCGGCATCGGCGTCAGCATCGCCGTTGCGCTGGCATATTTGGCGCTGGGCCAGTTGTTCGAGCAGATGGGAAACGTGAACTACCTGCCGCCGATGATTGCGGCATGGGCTCCCGACGCCCTCTTCTCTCTGGGCGGATTTTATATGCTGCTGCGGATGCGGAGCTAGCGGCCCTATTTGAGGATGGGCCGGAGTACCCGCTCGAATTCCGCAGCTTGGCGACTGAATCCCAGGTCCGTCGGGTGGGAGCCGTCGATTGTTCCATCGCCGTCATGTCCCAGGAGATCATCGCCGCCCAGATAGTGGATGTTCGGGATCTTTTCCTGCTGCAACTGGGCGAAGGCCTCCTTCAGCGCCGCGTGGTTGGCCTCGTTGGCGTCATGCCGGGCCTTGACGAGGAAACCGGTTTCGATGTTGCGGTCCTCGACCAGTAGGATTGGTGTCTGGGGGTGCACCGCGCGGATGATTTTCACGCCCGGCACCGCGCGCTCGCGGACGTCCTTGGCGGACATGTTGGGCAGGCAATCCAGCACGAAAACGGCCGGGTCCAGCTCGGCCACCAGTTTTACCACTTCCGGCTCCATCCTGCCGTTGCCGGAGAACCCCAGGTTGATCACTTCACGGTTGAACATCCGACCGAGCATGGAGACGTGCGTCATGCCGCCGCGCGAGGCCGAGTATCCATGGGTGATCGAGGTCCCGTAGAAGACGATCGGCTTGGATCCGGCCGCACGGGACGGCGCAGCCGCGATCTTGGCCCCTTTCGGCACGCCGATCTCCAGCGATTGGACGGGATTGTGCATCGGCAGGTAGACCATGAACTCGCGTTCTGTGGCCGGGATGCCCGTGATCATGGCATCGGTGTTCTCGGGAAACTTCGTCGGGCGGCCAACGCCCAACCACCGCCATTTGCCTTCGTCGGTTTTTGCGTAGAGGTCCAGACCGCTGGAAGCGATGGGTGTGCTGTTGGCGCCCGTGAAAGTCTTGTTGGTGATGGTCCAGCGGGCGTGGATTGCCGTGGCGGATGCTACAAAACGCACGAGTGCGCCGGCGGGCTGGCGGCTCAGATTCCAGACCTCGGGCCGTACGACGCCTTCGGCGCGCGCGGGCAGCCGGTCGTACGGGGCTTTGACGTCCTTGTAGCCGAATCCCTCGACGGTGAGCTTCTTCGCGTCGATCCAGTCGAGTTCCGGTGGGGCCGGAGCCGGTGCGGGGGCGGCCGCCGGCGTCTGGGCAAATACGGGAATGCTTGCGGTGGATAGCAGGAAGGTGCGGCGATGCATGGCTCCGTCCAGTGTATCGGAAAGCTTCCCTCTACTTCCAGTCGGCCGTGAACACGTTGAACTCGTACCGGGCCTTGGCCTTCCAGTCCGTCACGAAGACAAGCTTCTTTCCGTCCGGGGAGAATTCGGCAAACGAGGTAAATCCTTCGTAGTTGGTGATCTGTTTGAGGCCAGTGCCGTCCACGTTGATCAGGTAGAGCTCGAATTTGCGGCCGTCGCAATTGTGTTTGTTGGACGAGAACAGAATCTGTTTTCCATCCGGCGTGAAGGTGGGTGCAAACGACGCGCAGCCGAAATTTGTGATCTGCTTGGCGTTCTTGCCATCGGCATCGGCGACGAACAGTTCCATTTTCATGGGACTTGTGAGGCTCTCCTTGAGCAGGCTGGAATATTTTTCCTTCGTCTCCGGGGTGGTCGGATGTCCGGCACGCCATGCGATCTTTTTGCCGTCACGCGAGAATACTGCCCCGCCGTCATAGCCGAAGCTCTTGGTGATCTGTTTTTTCGAAGATCCGTCCGGCTTCATTTCCCACAGGTCCAAGTCGCCCGAAGCCATGGAAGTGTAGATGATCTTGTTGGTCTTCCAGTTCACCGTTGCCTCCGCGTCGTAGCCTTCGGTGGAGGTGAGGCGCTTCAGGTCGGTGCCGTCATCCTTGGCAACAAAAATGTCGTAGCCGGGGTAGACGGCCCAGACGTAGCCTTTGCTGCGGTCGGCGTCCGGGGGGCAGCCCGGTGCGGCCAAGTGGGTGGAACCGTAGACGATGTGTTTCCCGTCGGCCAGGAAATAGCCGCAGGTGGTGCGCCCTTTGCCGGTGGAGACCATGTGCTGGTCCGAGCCGTCGGCGTTCATGATGTAAATCTGGTCGCACTTGGACTCGCCGCGCGTGGATTGGAAAACCAGGCGTTTGCCGTCCGGGGACCAGTAGGCCTCGGCGTTTTCGCCCCCAGAGGTCAACTGTAGGATGTTGGTGAGTTCCTGTGCCTGCGCCAGTCCCGCCGCGAAGAATACCAGCGGCGACAGGGCCGCGATTGCGATTTTCATTTTCAACCTTTGATTTTCATTGCCTCGGCCAACGTTGCTTTTTCAAACGCCGCTTTTTCAAACGTTGCTTCGGCCTGAGCCAATTCTACGCCTTCGATGGCGAGGCGGGGCGCACGCACCCTGCGGTTGCCCATCCCGACCAATTCCTGCACCAGCTTGATCAGTTGGACGAACTTCGGAACCACGTCCATCCGCAGCAAGGGCAGGAACCACTGGTAGATGGCGGCAGCCTTCGCCTTTTCACCTGCGAGCGCGTGGTTGAAAAGATCCACTGACTCACGGGGGAAGGCATTTACCAGCCCGGCAATCCAGCCGGTCGCGCCCGCGTAGACAGCCTCGACGATCAGATCGTCCACGCCGCACAGGATTTCCAGCCTTTCGCCAACCAGTGCGCGCAGTGCGGCGATCCGCCGGACGTCGGCCGAGGATTCCTTGATTGCGACCATGGTGGCAGGATATTCGTCCATGAGCTCGGCCACTTGATGCGGCAGGAAGTCCACCTTGTACGCGATGGGGTTGTTGTAGAGCATTGACGGCAGGTCGGTCGCTTCCAAAACGGCAGCCACATGGGCCTTCATCTCGCGCCAATCGCCCACATAGACGTAGGGCGGCAGGACCATCAAGCCGTGGCAACCCGCCTCCTTCGACATTTTGGCGATGCGGACTGCCTCGTCCGTGCTGAGCGCCGACACGCCGGAGATGACTGTCGCGTGGTCGCCGATCGCGGCGACGCAGGTTTCGAGCACGGCACGCTTTTCCTCGAAGGTGAGGGTGGCTCCCTCGCCGAGCGACCCGAGGGCCACAACGCCGGTGCAACCGTTCTCCACCAGCCATTGGCAGTGCCTGGCGAGGAAAACGTGGTCCACAGTCATGTCTTCGAGGAACGGGGTGGTGATGGCGGGAATCACGCCGCGCCAGATCGAGCTCATGAAAACTATTCTCTCAGGCCTTGGTCTTCTGCCAGGAGGGTTCCGATACGGGCCGGCAGGATGGGCGGACGCTGCGAGGTGTCGGGCCAGCCGAACAGAAAATTCAGAGCCGGTCCGCAGATCCGACCTTGGCAGGGCCCCATCCCGCATCGGGTGTGCAATTTGGCGTCGCGGAAGGAATCCTTGCCTTCGAGTCTCCCAAGGGGAACGTCCTCGCAGCGGCAGACGATGGTGTCGGCGTCGGCCAGATGGCGCAGTTCGTCGCGCAGGGCGAAGGTTTTGTCCAGTTCATCGGCGAAGGCGCGGGCCCGGCGGAGGTCCGGATCCATTGCGGCGGCCTTTGGCACGTTTCCGGCGGCGCGGTAACCGGCGGCGCGGCCTTCCAGAAGCGCCAACTCCGCATCGCCCGTGGCTGCCACCAGCGTGTCCGGCCCGACGAGCAGAGTGGCCAACTCCGTAGATGGTTGCAGTCCAAAACCAATCGCCAGGTAGTCGCATTCCTCCGTGACCACGGTCCCGCGACGGTTCAGGACCACGCTCTGCAGCCGCCCCTCGCCGTTTGCGGACACCACCCAGGATGCAGGGACATACGGAACGCCCGCCAGATCCCAGGCCAATCGCAGGCCCTGGAGGGATTTGGCGGGGCGCTTGGCGAGGTTCCAACCAAACGGCCACAGCGATGCGGCGGGGGTCTGCTCGGCGATCAGCCGGATATTGGCGCCCTTGCCGCGCAGATATGCCGCCACCGCCAGCAGAAGTGGACCGGTTCCGGCGACGATAATGTTCTTGCCTTGAACTGGAAGGCCGGATTTCGCGAGCGCCTGCAGACCGCCCGCGCCGAAGACGCCGGGCAGTGTCCAGCCGGGGAAGGGAAGGAAACGCTCCCGCGAGCCGGTTGCGATCACCAACGTCTCGTATTCGATTTGGCGTGCGCCGTCGGGAAGCTCCAGCAGAAGGGTCCGGCTGACCGGATCGCCCCAGACGACCCGCGCTCCCGCCAGTAGGGGGATTCCGGAGTTGCGGAACCGCACCACCCAACGTTGGTCGGCATCGCCGCGCCAGATTTGTCCGCCCGGAGCCGGATTTTCGTCGATCACGGTGACCGCCCTGCCGCACTCGTTGGCTGCCAACGCAGCGGCGATTCCAGCCGGTCCGGCCCCGACTACGACGATCATGTGGCGACCTCCATGCCTTCGCGAACTACGACCTGGCATGCGAGGGCGTGGGGTTGCCCGTCCACCGTTACCCGGCACTCCATGCAGACTCCCATGCCGCAAAGGGGCGCGCGGGGCTCGCCCGAGAGCGATGTCCGGAATCGGTTCCGTCCGGCCGAGAGGAGGGCGATAGCCACGGTTACCCCCTCGGCAGCGTTGACCGCCATGCCATCCACGCGGATTTCAGGCATGGGGATCGAAGCTCCTCGCAGGATCATAGGGGCCACGGGGGATTGCCGATGTTCGGTTCAGCAGTTCGTCGGCGATGAGTTTTGCCGTGGCGAGCGATGTGGATATGCCCAGTCCCTCGTGGCCGGACGCAATGAATGTGTTGGGGTGGCCTGGACGGCGCCCAATCAGCGGCAGGTTGTCCGGTGTGGCAGCGCGAAATCCCGCCCATGCCCGAATTCCCCTGAGCGTCTCCAATCCCGGCATGTACTCGACCGCGCGGGCGAGCATCCGTCGCAGCATCGCGTTTTCGACCGCCGGATCGGCAACCCCCAGCTGCCGGGACGAACCGATCAGCAACTGGCCGGTGACCCGGGGCTGGACGTTGAAGGCAACGGAATCCGCATCATGGGAATGGGCGCTCTTCAAGTACCCAAGTTCAATCACTTGATGATTCAGGTATCCGGGATAGCGGTCGGTGATCAACAGGTGGCCCTTGCGCGGATAAACCGGCAATTCGGGGGCGAGACGGTATGCCGCGACTCCTGTGGCAAGGACCACGGCACCTGTGGAGACTTTCACGCCGGTCGACAATTCAAACCCAGTTGGGGTGAGCGTGGTGACGGTGCCCCGCAACAGCGGAATGCCGCGCATCAGGAAAAGTGCTGCCGCGGGGGCGTAACAGACGGCATCGGCGGGCAGGCGCAAACCACCGGCCAAGCCGCGCCGGAGGTTGGGTTCAGCCTTGGCCACTCCCCCGGAATCCAACACGTCGACGGCAACTCCCCGCGCCGAGTAGTAAGTGCTCTTGCGGTGGACCTCGGCCATTTCTTCGTCATCGGCTGCCACCCACAAGGAGCCGCTGCCGGAAAACTCCGCGTCGGCGGGGAGGTTTGGTGCGAGTTCCCACCAGAGTCGCTGGGAATAGTTTGTCAGGGCGAATTGGGCGTCGGAATCGTCCATGACGGCCACATGGCCCATTCCGGCGGCTGTTGCGCCCCCTCCGACGACGGACTCCTCGCACACGGCCACATTCAGTCCGGCGTCGGCAAGTTCGCGCGCGCAAGCCGAGCCGACGATGCCCGAACCGACTATGATCACATCAAAGGAGCTGATCGCGGCGAACAAGCGATCATTGTTGCACATGCCATTTCGAATTCATGCGATTGACTCACACACGGCCGGGGAGCCCACCAGGGTGGTGCTTTCCGGTGGGCCCGACCTTGGAATAGGCTCCATGCAAGACAGATTGGAGGTATTTCGGGGGCACTTTGACCACTACCGGTCTGCGATTGTGAACGAGCCCAGGGGCTCCGACGCCATGGTTGGTGCGCTGTTGTGCGAGCCGGTGGATCCGGGATGTGCGGCCGGAGTGATCTTCTTCAACAATGTCGGATTTCTGGGGATGTGCGGGCACGGGACCATCGGGTTGGTGGCTACGCTGCGGCACATGGGGCGGATCGGGCCCGGAGTCCATCGGATTGAGACGCCAGTCGGCTTGGTGGAGGCCGAGCTGCACCCGGAAGGGGGTGTGACGATAACGAACGTCTCCAGCTTCCGGACTGCGGCGGGCGTTCAGGTGGATGTTCCGGGTTACGGGCTTGTAACGGGCGACGTGGCGTGGGGTGGAAACTGGTTTTTCCTCACTTCGGGGGCTCCGGTAGCACTGGAATCGACGAATCTGGAGGCGCTGACCGACTACGCCTGGGCAATCCGGCAGGCCTTAAACAGCCAGGGACATCCGGAAGTGGATCATGTGGAGGTGTTTGGTGCGCCGGTGCTGGCCGGGTCGCATTCGAGGAATTTCGTGCTGTGTCCTGGCAAGGCCTGGGACCGCTCGCCGTGCGGAACGGGAACCAGCGCCAAGGTCGCCTGCCTGTATGCGGACGGCAAGCTTTCCGAGGGCCAGGTGTGGCGGCAGGAGAGCGTGATCGGGAGCATCTTCGAAGCGTCGGTCTCGGTTGTCGAAGGCGCTCTGCGTCCCAGCATCCGCGGTGCGGCCTTCGTCACCAGCGAAGTCCAGCTGATCCTCGATCCGGCCGATCCGTTCCAGTGGGGAATCCGCTAGAATGGGGCCGGAGCCGTTCATGAGGAAAATCACCACCACTCTTGCCCGCAGTCTTGCCCTTGTCTTGTTGGCCGTCGTCGCGTGTCCCGCGCAGGACGTGCATCCGGTCACCAAACGGCGGATCGCGCAGGTGATGGGGCCGGGCGGTGCCGATTGGTTGGTCCGTCCCGAACGTGTGGAGGAGGAGCACCCAGACCAGGCGCTCGACGCATTGAAGATCGCCAAGGGGTCCACCGTGGCCGACATCGGTGCGGGAGTTGGCTATTTTTCTTGGCGATTGGCGGAGCGCGTGGGGTCGGATGGTGTTGTTTATGCCGAGGATATTCAACAGGTTATGTTGGATATGCTTGACCGGAACATGAAGGCCCGCAAACTGTCGAACGTGCGGCCGGTGCTTGGAACCATCGACGATCCCAAACTGCCCCGCGATTCGGTCGACCTGATCCTGCTGGTGGATGTCTACCACGAATTTTCAGAGCCGCAAAAGATGCTGGCTCGGATGCGGGAGTCCTTGAAGCCCGGTGGCCGGTTGGTTCTGCTGGAGTACCGGGGCGAAGATCCGAACGTGCCTATCAAGGTGGAGCACAAGATGACGGTGAAGCAGGTACGCGCGGAGCTGGAGCCGGCTCAGTTGAAGTTTGTGGAGTCCATCGAAATCCTGCCGCAGCAGCACATCCTGGTGTTCCGCAAGTAGGATTACCAGACTGCGGGCGGGTAGTGGGCCCGAATCTTCTCGTCGCATGTCACCAGCGGCGAGAACCGGTTGGCCTTGGCATGGGAAACGATCATCAGGTCAAAAGGGTCGCGGGTCCACGTCTCGAAGAGCGCCGTATCCGCCAGATCGTGGAATGGGTGCTTGCAGACCTCCACGCCAATCTGCGTGCGCAGCTGTTTGGCCAGGTCCTGTGGAGCGCGGATAATCCGGCCGATCTGGTAGAGAAAATTCAGCTCAATCAGAACGGCCGGGGAGATCAGCAGGTCGAAATCGTTGATGGTGTCCAGCGCACGGGGCGAAAGCTTCTCGACACTGTTCTGGCAGAGCCAAACCACCACGTGGGTGTCGAGGTAGGCGATCACAGTTCAGACCAATCCTTGCGCCACTCGGCTTCCATTTCGGCAAGCAACTCGTGACCGGCTGATTCGAGGTCGAGATCCTTCGCGACAACCTGCTGTCCGGAAAGATTCGCCAGTTTCGATTGCTTGGTCTCAGGTACAACCCGGAACTGCACACCGCGATGGACGAATCCCACGGACTGGCCCTGGAGGGCTTGGTCGGCGAAGACAAATAGCTCCTTGCGGAATTGCGTGATGTTCGCGGTGAGGCTTGCAGTCATGATTTGATACTAGTGCATGTGTACGCTGGTGTCAATGGTTGATGTACGTTCTAGTTCCGCGATGCCACCCAGTACGCCAGGGACTTGATTTGCGCTTGGATCTGGTCCCGGTCCGGTGCTTTTGGGAAGATTTCCAGGTAACGGCGGAATGCGGCTGCAGACTCCGCCATCCGGTTCAAGTGCAGAAGGGCCACTCCGCGCTGCTTGTGCTCGTCGGCCGAAAGGGGGTCGGCCTCCAGCAGCAAATCCAACACTTTCAGAGCCTTCGCGGGCTCACCCTGGGAAAAGTAGACTTGGCGCAGGTTGTTGATCATGCGCATCACGATGGTGCGGCGGTCCACTGGTGCCAGCATGTGTGGCTCCAAGGTCTCGACGCGTGCGAGGCGGCGGCAATCATCCTCGTCCACCACCATGCCGCCGTTGTAGACGTCGATGTATTTGGATTGGTTCTGGTCGTCGAAACGGACGATGAAATGGCCCGGCAAGCCGATTCCGTGGACGGTCTTCACCAGCCGCTTGGCAATTTCCATGTAGACGAGGGACAGCGTGATCGGAATTCCGAGGCCTGTTTCCAAGACACGGTTCAGGAAGCTGTTGTCGGCATGGTAGTAGTTCTCGTCGTTGCCGCGCAGGCCGAGTTCGCCGAACAGGTAGCGGTTGGTGGTTTCGATGAAATGGGGACCGTCGGAAAGATCCCACGCTCGGTCGGCGATGGTGAAGGCATGCCGGTCCAGTTCGGCCACCCAGAAGTCAATGTCGAGCTCGGGAAAGCCGATTTTGGCGATCTCCAATGCGGCACGGTCCAGCTCGATCGACGATGGACGCCGCCCCAACAATTCCACCAACGCAGCCCTGTTTGAATCACCCACGAAAGCCGAGAATAGCATTCACGCTTTTGTATTCGCTACACTGGCATTTCATGGTCATCGCAGTTGCGGCGGATCACGCCGGATTCCCCCTGAAGCAAAAGGCGATCGAGGTCGCACTGGAGCTGGGCCACGAGGTTATTGACCTCGGGACCAATTCGACAGACCCCGTGGATTATCCCGATTACGCCCAAGCGGCTGGTCAGGCGGTCCGTTCAGGGCTCGCCGACCGGGCGATCCTGCTTTGTGGCAGCGGTATTGGCGCTTGCGTTGCCGCGAACAAGCTGCACGGGGTGCGGGCTGGCACGTGCCACGACACCTTCTCGGCCCACCAGGGTGTCGAGGACGACGATATGAATGTCCTGTGCCTTGGGGCGCGCATCATCGGGCCCCTGTTGGTGCCTGAGCTGATCAAGTCCTACCTGGGCGCGCAGTTCTCCGGCGCTGAGCGCCACCTGCGCCGCTTGCGCAAGGTGGAAGCGCTCGAAAACGCCGGTTAGTCCCTACTGCACCAAAATCTGCGACTGCTTGGATGTCACGCCGCCAATGGCGATGGTGATCGGCTGCAGGCCGGTGGGAGCATCGGCTGGCACCGTCACGTTGATCTGGTAGAACCCCACGGCCAGCGGCACCATGCCGCTGAATAGTACTTGGGCGTTTTTGCCCCCGATTGTCACAGTGGGTACCGTGGTGGTTCTGGAGAGGACCGTGGTCGGCGTGAGCGCGCCGGTTGGCGGCGTGTCGTTCACCGCGCCAAGCCCATTCGCATAGAGGATGATCGCTTTGCCCCGTCCCGCCCTGTTGTTCGCGCCAATAAAGTTGTAGTTGCTGTCCTGTGCCACCACCGACAGCTGGCTGTTTCCGGCGTCCGTGTACTCAAAAAACGCGGGCGAGGTCGGGGCCAGCGGCACCGTCACACTGGGCCCCGAAATTCCGTGGTAGTTCACCTTGACCTTCGCCGACGCCTGTCCGGCCATCTCCCAGGGAATTTGGATGTTGATCTGGTTGAAACTCATGTAGGAGATGGGGGCCGGGACGCTGATGCCGCCTGCGTCGAAGCTGACGCTTACCTCGCCGAGTGCGATCGGCAGTCGGGACGTGGACGGGAACAACGGCACCGACGAAAAATCCGTACCTGAGATCGTCGCGTAGGAGCCGGGCGCGAGGCTGCCGGCCTGCTGGTTGGCCGCATTCAATACGCCACCGGAAATGCTGGGCTGGTAGTTGACGATGTGGGTGAAGTCCCAGCCGAAATTGCCTGACGTGAGGCCGCGGAAGGTGGCAAACCCCGTGCTGCTGGGCTCCTGCAGGTAGGCCGCGGCGATTCCATAGTTGTCGGTCGCGACGTCGGCGTACCGTAGGTCCACTGTGCCGCCGTTGAGCGCTCCCCACTGCACGGGAAGATTGATGACGGGGGCGCCGAATTGGTCAATCACCCTCATGGCAATCAGTGCCGGGTATTCGGAGACGACACCGAAATAGTTGTCTCCAAAAATCGGGAAGGAGTTGTTGGGGATGCCTTCCGCGACGATATAGCTGTACGGGATATGTAAAGCGACCGATCCGCCAGAGATGTTGAGCTGCCCTTCATAGGTCCCGCGAGTGGGGGCCTTGCCGGTCATGGAGACCGTCACGTTTTGACTCTGGCCCGGCTGCAGCGACAGGCTGTTGGGACTCACGGAAACCGTGGCGTTGCCGTCCTTGTCACGGGCGGCTACGGCGATGGACAGGTTGGTGGCCGCGGAGCCGGTGTTGGTGATGGATACGGAGACAGGCTTTCCGAGGGCCGTCAGTTGTCCGAAGGAGACAGTGGCCGGGTTGGCCGTGATGTTTGACGAAACGGCGGCATTTGCGTCCAGTTTGCCGCCGCCTGTTGCGGTGGTCCGCGCGATGGCACCGAAATCGTCCAGGATCAATCCGGTTGTTGCCGTGTTGACCACCGCGCTTTTCAGCTGCGCTGGCGTGTAGCCGGGGTGGGCCTGCTTGACGAGCGCAGCCGCACCGGCGACCATCGCGGCGGCGAAGCTGGTCCCGTCGACACTGGTGAAACGGCTCACGTCGTAGGTGTCGGCATTGGGGTCGAAATTCTGGGTTGCGGTATAAACACCAGATCCCACCGCGACCAAATCGGGCTTCAGGATGGACGTTCCGACGGCGGGACCCCGCGAGGAATCAAATGCGATGGCGTCGTAGCTGGCCGAAGACGCGGTCAGGGTTGGGTCGATGGTCACTTTCAGGCCGGGGGTGGCGGCGACGGCGGACTTGATGGCGGTCCCGGCGGTTAGTCCGATGAATTCCAACGGGATGCCGGTCTCGTTGAGGAGATAGGTCGGCTGGAAGATGTTGTCGCCCAGGGTGTCGTACATCAGGACTGCGACCGCGCCGGCGCTGTATGCGTTGTCGACCTTGCTGAAGAAGTTGCATGTGCCGCGTTTCACCAGCGCGATGGAGCCGTTGAGGGAAGATGCCGCGAGGGCAGCGCACGCGGTACCGTCATTCCCGAGCGCGCCGACATCCACCACCGGTGCTGTGAGTGCGGCTTGAAGATGGGGTCCGTTGCCGGAAATGCCGTTGTAGATCTGTCCGTTTGCCTTCACGTTGGAGTAGATGATGTGTGCGTTCAGTGTGGAGCCCACCGTGATGGCCGAGGGGGACGTTCCCGGCGAATTGATTGTGCCAAGGGTGGGGCAATTGACGCCGGAGCATCCATCGTTCCCGGCGGAAACCACCACCGCCAGTCCAGCGAGGACGGCATGTTCGACGGCGTAGGCATTCACGTCGCACGCTGTGGCGGGAATGTAGGACCTGAATTGGGTCTGCTGGCAGGCTGTGGCCTGGTCAAGCGCGCCGTTGAAGGCCGGTGTGCCCAATGAGAGTACTGCGATATCCATGCCATCGTTGTAGGCGTCCTCAAGGGCTTGCACGAGGGCAGACGTGGCCGTGTTGTCGTTCACGCCGGGCGAGCCGAAGATCTTGTAGTTGCCGAGGTAGGCCTTCGGGGCGACGCCGGTAATCGACGCCACGGGTGCGGCCACGGTGTTGCCGGCGGCGATCATGGCGAGCGCTGTGCCGTGGCCAACGCGATCGCGGGGGGAATTGTCGTCGGGGGTAGAGTAAGCGGGGTCTGTACTGGAAATGGAGCTGACGTAGCTGCGGGCGACGATCACTTTGGAGTTGGTATAGCCGCTATCGCCCATCGGATATCCTGCCGGAGCTTTCAGGGCGCTATCCACGAAGGCGGGGTGGGTCTGGTCGATTCCGGTATCGATGATGGCGATCTTCACGCCCGCGCCAGCCTTCGCTTGTCCGCCGACCTGGGAATTGTTCCACGCCTGCTTCACGTTCTGCAGATCGAGCGCCTTGTCCAGGGTACGGTGGAACCGGGGTGCGAGTGCCACGGTTGCGACTCCAGGGATGGCCGAGAGTTCGGCCAGGCGTTCCGCAGGCACCGATACGAAGACGGCGTTGATAAACGTATCCGCCGAACCCGTTACGGGAATCTTCCTCGTCTCCAACTGCTTCCTGAGTACGGCTTGTGATTGGCGGATTTGCGTCCGGAGTGTTTGCGCCTCGAAGGTGTTGTGCGCAGCACGGGAGAACTTGGCCGATACGGCGGGGCCGTTGAGTATGAGGGCGAATTCCTTGGTTGTTGTCGAGGCGGCCGGAGTCGCGGCAAGGGCCACGGAGTGGCAAACAGACAGCAGGGCGAGCACGCGGTGCGTTCGTGACATGTACGTTTCTCTTATACCCCGACGGCGCGTGCGGCGTCCTGGTTTCGTGCGTGGCTCCAAGTGCGTGCTTACACTCCGGTTTTGCGCGACCCGACGCATCAGCCGTATAGCGATTGCCCAGAGTGTTTGATTCCAAAGGACTTGTCGTTTGGAACACGGCATGCGCGATCTAGAGTGAACGCGAAAGAAACTGGGACAAGATGAAGTCCAGATGGAACCGGAAAGGAGAGCACAATGCCTGAAGTAGTTGTTCACAAGGAACCGACACCGTTTTTCGAGGAGGTCGGCAAGGCGTTTGACGCGATCAGGACCAAGGCGTTTGAGCTATTTGACAGGCGGGGACGGGCGGTCGGATTCGAATTGGAGGATTGGCTGGCGGCAGAGCGCGAGCTGTTCCACGTGCCCGATTCCGAGATGGCGGAGACGGACCAAGAGTTTCGCATGACCGTCAATGTGCCCGATTTCGAGGCGACGGATCTTCACGTCACGGTGGAGGCCGAACAGATTGTGGTCACGGCCAACATCGAGAAGTTCGAGCATGGCGTGCGCGAGGTGAAATCCATGTTCAGGAGGTTCGAGGTGGCCGGTGTTGATCCCGCGAAGGTCACGGCGCTGGTTGACCACGACGCATTGGTCATCGTCGCCCCGAAGATCGTCGCGTTGGTGGCAAAGGTGCCGATTGCGATTGATACGCCGACGGCCCGATCCACGGAAGCTTCCCCGGAGAAGAAGAACGGCGAGAAGGACGAGGCCAAAGCCGGTGCGGTGAAGAGTGCTGCTGCTTAAGTCGGAGGTTGGCTAGTTCTGTTTGGTATCCGGACACTGCGATACACCTTCCTTGGTGACCTCGTAGTGCCCGGATCGCTTTTGCCGAGGCCAAAACGGCCAAACATCCGGCAGGTTGGGCCCTGATGACAAAATGGACAGAGCATGTGTCGAGATATAGCTTTTGTTCGGTATGTCATTGGGCCTGCGATGCCGGGTAGGCACCTCTATGAGTAGCGGTCGCGTATTGGTTTGCGGCAACGTTGTCTTCGATATCCTCGCCCGCCCGGTAGAGGAAGTTCGTTGGGAGGCGACGACGGTCGTCGAGGAGGTCGTCCAAACTTTGGGTGGAAATGCCGGGACCACTTCGTACACATTGTCGACTCTGGGGATTCCGGTGTCGCTGGTTACCTTGGTGGGGCGTGATTCCATGGGACGGGACGTGCTGGACCGGCTGAACCGCGCGGGCGTGGATGTTACGGGAGCGCAGTTCGTGGACGCTCCCACGTCGATTGCGATTTCGCTGGTCCGCCCGAACGCGCAGCGTGCCTTGCTGTACCAGTTGGGTGCCGCGTCCGAGGAGTTTGGTTCTTTCGATTTTCCTCCCGGGACGACACATTTCCATTTGGCTGCCGTTTACCGGATGAAGCACTTGAGGAAAGTGGCGCCCGAATTCCTCCGGCGGGCCAAGGAGGCAGGATTGCGGACTTCCTTGGATACCCAGTGGGATACCGAGGGTGAATGGATGAAGGTGCTGGCACCGAGTCTGCCGTGGTGCGATTTCACGTTGATGAACGAGGATGAGGCCCGACTGCTGACCGGGTTCGGTGATCCCGAGTCCGCTACACGGGTATTGCGTGAATTGGGTGCGACCAACGTGGTGATCAAACTGGGGCCGCGCGGGTGCTGGGTGAATGGCACCCACATACCTGGACACGCGGTAGATGCCGTGGATACCACTGGTGCTGGAGATTGTTTTTCCGGCGGCTTCGTTGCAGGCCTGCAGCGGGGACTTTCGATTGAGAATTCTGCCCGGATGGCGAACGCAGTGGGTGCCTTTGCGGTTGGGCGCGTGGGAGCCACAACTGGTGTTCGGGATTGGGAAACGACCCGCAATTGGTTGGCAGAACGCACCTAAAGTTTCCCGCTGATTCCGCCGATAGTTGGCTGTGAACGAAAGAAACCAACTTCGTACCGCAGCGGGGCGGCCTTTGTGTCGATAGCGGTCGCTCCCGAGATGGAGTCGGCACTGGCGATCATCCCGGGAAGTCATGATTTAGCCGGCAGTGCGGCTGGTGGCCCGGATTCCGGACCGGAGAGCGAAATTGCCGCGCTACAACGCCTGTTGGATGAGCGGGACCAAGCTCTACTGCGAGCCGCAATCTCCGTTACGGAGCTGCAGTTCGAGTTGGAGGCTTCAAAAGAGGAGGCGCAAACCCTCAAGGGGGAGGCCGAGCACTGGAAGTCGCAGTTGCGTCCGCTTGGGCCCGCACAGCTCAAGAGCGAGCCGGAGAACGTGGCCAATGTAATCAAGGTTGATAGCCGTGACTCAAGGAATTCAAGCGAGCCGGAGTCCGAGATCGACAAAGTCAAGCGCGAGTGGCACAAAACCCAAAAAATGTTGGAACGCTCGCAGGCTGAGCGGAAAGCCGACCAAGCCCGCATGCGCAGCCAGTTGCATGAGTCCGAGCACCAGCGTTTGATGGAAAACCGGGCTCGTCGGATGGAATCCGCGCATTCCTCCTCCAAGATCGCGAACCTGCAGAAGGCTGTCGAGACTGCCAACGCCCGCGCGGTAGCCGCAGAAATATCGTCCGGGGAGAGTTCACGGCCGAATGTGAAATTGGCAGCCGCTTCGGCTGCGGCCGCTGCGATCCTTGCTGCGCTCACCACATGGGTCAGCATCCCGCACGCTTCGGCTCCTATGGCGTCCAAAGACCCGTTTTCCATGCCGGCTCCGGCTTCTTCCCCGTCCCGAATGCCTGTAGCGGCCACGAGTCATATCTCGGGACCGGTAGCGTCGTTGCCCGTCCAATCACGTGGGCCGATGGTTGCGGAACCCCTTTCCACCGTCGAGCAGAAACAGGGGTTCCAGTCATCCCTCAGTCGGTTAAACAGGATCCTTACGGCCTTCCCGAATCGAAAGCCTGAGCAGTTGTTGAGGGAAATCCACTTGGCCTATGCCGCTACGGATCCGACCGTCTGTTCGTTTGAATGGAACCACGGTCAGCCTGCCGTGATCTATTCCGGGGAAGGGAACAAGCTTACCTTGGGCGAGACCCTGTCCAAGTGTGCCCAAGCGTTGGAAAAGCAGGTGCACAAATGAAGAAAGGCCCCGGACGTTTCCGTCCGGGGCCTTTCCCTGTCTACCGGGACCCAGATTAGAACTGGTTCCAGAGGAATTGGTTGTATACTTCGTGGTGGAATTGGACTTCCGGCGTCTTCACCATCGTGCCCAACAGACGGGCGCAACGGTCGGCGGAACCCTTCTTCAAGTCCACGTAGCGGGCCTTGACTTCCTTGCTGAACAGCTCCGTGGTCCACGCTGCCGAGGAAAAGTTGTCCATGGCGTCGTAGATGTTGTCGGGAAGGAAGCGCTTGGCTGTGCGCAAGTTCTTCAGCGAGCTGACGTTGCCGTCAAGACCCGTCTTGAAGACCGAATAGAGCACCATGTAGGGGTTGGCGTCCGGCGCAACGGCGCGGACTTCAATCCGCGAGCTGCGTTCGTTGCCGATCGGCACACGGACCATCGAGCCGCGGTCAACCGCGGAGGCGATGATCTGGTTCGGGGCCTCGAAGTGCGGATCCAAGCGGCGGTAGGAGTTGACGCTGGGGTTCAGTACCAAGCAGATGTCGTTGCCGTGGGTGAGGATCTTATCCACGAAATTCCACGCAAACGGGCTGATCTTTTCTTCACCCTGCGGATCCCAGAAGAGGTTCTTCTTGCCCTGCGACACCGAAACATTGGTGTGCATGCCGCTGCCGTTGACACCAACCACCGGCTTCGGCAGGAAGCTGGCGGTCAGACCCATGTTGCGGGCAACTTGGCGGCAGAGGAACTTGTAGAGCTGGATTTGGTCCGCAGCGGTGACGACGTCGGCGTACGAGTAGTTGATCTCGAACTGCGACGGAGCGACTTCCGGGTGGTCCTTCTCGTTCTCAAAGCCCATCGCCCGCTGCACTTCCGCTGCGCGGTCGATGAACACGCGGAGGGGGTCGCCGGGGAGCGAATGGTAGTAGCCGCCCGTGTTCACGTACTCGAACCTGCCGGTTTCGCTATAACGGCGTTCCGCATCCATGCCCGCGAACAGGAAGCCTTCGATTTCGTTGGCTGCATTCAACGTAAAGTTGTCGGACGCGCGCTTGTCGTCGGCGTACTTCTTCAACACGCCGCGCATGTCGCCGATGTACGGTCCGCCCTGCTTGTCGATGACTTCGCCGAAGATGAGAACCTTGCCGGCACCCACGAAATCGGCCGGAGCCCAGTAGAAGGCGTTCCAATCCAAGCGGAGCCGGAGGTCGCTTTCCTTTTGCGCCGTAAATCCGCGGATCGACGAACCGTCGAACGTCAGGTTGTCGTGGCTGCCGAGCAGGAACTTCTTGTCGTAGTCCAGCATGTGAAGGCGACCTTCAAGGTCGCTGAACATGACGATTACGGCCTTGATGCTTGGCGTGTCGGCGAGATACTTCAGGCGCTCTTCCTGCAGTGTCTCGATCGGTACGCGCTGCTTGCGCTGTTCTTTCGCATTGAGGTTCAAATCCTCGAGTTCGGCGAGGGACAGGTTGAGGAATGACATGTGTGTAGGACTCGTCTCCGTTTGGGGTGTGGCCGGGGCTGGGAAACCCGGACTTCGAGCTTCCTGCACCGACAGGTAAAAACTTAGTATCTGTGAAAAGCGGCCCGTCTGGCAATCGCTTCTTTTTATGGAGACGATTCCGTGAGTTGATGGACGGGCCCAGCGTGCCGCTCAGGCCGGCAGGGTGTTTCCGGACGCTAATCGATGAATTCGTAGGCCGGCAAGGTCAGAAACTCGTTGAAATCGCCCGACAGCATCATCTTTCCGAATAGGTCGGCCGCCAGCGGGAACTTGCTCTTGGCGTATTTTTCGAGCCCGACGCGGCTCTCCATCTTCGACAGTTCGTCGGCGATGACGGATTTCACCAGGTCAGCCGTAACTGTCCGGCCGTCGTCAAGCTTCGCACCGTGCCGTGCCCACTGCCAGACCTGTGCCCGCGAGATTTCCGCTGTCGCGGCGTCCTCCATCAAGTTGTAAATCGGAACGGCTCCGTTGCCGCGCAGCCACGCCTCCAAATACTGGATGCCGACGTCTACATTCAAGCGCAGGCCATCCTCGGTGATGGTGCCAGCGGGAACGGCCAACAGATCGGCTGCCGTCACGTGGACATCCTCCCGTTTCCGGTCAATCTGGTTGGGTTGCGGCATGTATTCGTCGAACACCTGCTTGGCCACAGCGACAGCCTGCCTGGCTGCCGTGACCGCCATCCCTGCCGACCGTGTCCACCTTCCCGGCCGACATGTCCGCCTGCTCGGCCGACAACGCTCGATGCGACCACCTCAGGCTGCTCGACCGACGCCACCACCTGCTCG
>CAIYDY010000146.1 GCA_903925015.1 uncultured Acidobacteriia bacterium | reverse complement strand
TTCGATTGGGACGCCATCTTCGGTGACAACAATGTCCGCTGGTTCCACTCGGGCGGCATCTTCGCCGCCCTTTCGGAAACCACCGGCGAGTTGATCATTGAAGCGATGCAGGCGGCCAAGCGGCATGGGGTCGTCACCTCGCTCGATCTCAACTACCGCGAGAAGCTCTGGAAGATCTCGGGCGGCGCACACCGCGCGATCAGCACCCTGAGCCGCGTCGTGGAAAACGTGGACGTGCTGGTCGGCAACGAGGAGGATCTGCAAAAGGGACTCGGTATCGAGGGTCCGGCTGTCGAGACATCCTCCAAGCTCGATATCGGCATGTTCGCGGGCATGATGGACGATGTTGTCCGCAAGTTCCCGAACGTCAAGGTGGTCGCGACGACCCTGCGCGAAGTGCACTCCACCTCGCACCACACGTGGAGTGCAGTGGCTTACTTCATGGGCCAGGACGGCTCCGGGAAAATGATCCAGGCCCCCCACTGCGACCTCAACGTCATCGACCGCGTCGGCGGCGGCGACGGCTTCGCATCCGGCTTCATCTACGGCCTGCTCGCCGGTGAGACCCCGGAAGAGGCCGTCAAGATCGGCTGGGCGCACGGAGCCCTGCTGACCACCTTCCCGGGCGACACCACCATGGCGACCTTGGACCAAGTCAAGGCCTTCGCCAAGGGCGGTTCCGCCCGTATCCAGCGCTAATCGCGATCACGCAAAACAGGCGGCCGGTTCACCGCCGCTTGTTTTGCGCTGCGTTGGTTCGCTTGGCGTTGCGTCTCCTGCGTTCCTTGGCGCAACAAACGGCCATTCGACCCCGATTTCCCCTGATCTCCCCCGCTTTCAACCCCGTTCCTTGTGGCCTTCCACCTGCAATGACCGTTCCACATGTGCCTTGCAGTACCAGGACGAGTGGTCGATCTGACAGGGGATGACCCCGCATTCCGCTCCGCCAACGTCGATTTCTGTGGCATACGTAAGAGCATCAACCTTGCCTTCACCCCTGAAGCCGTTGTCGGCGACTACGTCCTCGTGCATGTCGGATTCGCCATCTCCCGGATCGACGCCTCCGAAGCCCACCGCACTTTCGCCTACCTGAAGTCCATCGGCGCTCTGAGCGAAGAGGGGTACGCCGCATGAGGTACGTCGATGAATACCGCGACCCGGCAATCGCCATGGCCCTCGCCGGACAAATCAACCGGGCGTCCACCAAGCCGTGGGTCCTCATGGAAGTCTGCGGCGGCCAAACCCACACCCTCATGCGCTACGGCATCGGCGACCTGATTGCCGATTCCGTCGAGTTGGTCCACGGCCCCGGCTGTCCCGTCTGCGTCACGCCTCTGGAGATGATCGACCAGGCCATCGCGATCGCCGCCCGCCCGGACACAATCTTCACCTCCTACGGCGACATGCTCCGCGTCCCCGGTTCCCGCCGCGACCTGTTCCAAGCCAGATCCGAAGGTGCCGACGTCCGCATTGTCTATTCCCCGATGGATGCGGTCCAGATCGCCCGCGCGAATCCCTCCCGCGAGGTTGTCTTCTTCGGAGTCGGTTTCGAGACCACGGCCCCGGCCAACGCGATGGCAGTCTGGCAGGCGCGCCGTCAATGCCTCACGAATTTCTCGATGTTGGTATCGCACGTGCTGGTTCCACCCGCAATGCGACTGATTCTCGAATCCCCCGGCAACCGTGTCCAGGGATTCATCGCCCCCGGCCACGTTTGCGCCATCATGGGTTTCCGAGAGTACGAGGTTCTCGCCAGCGAATTCCACGTCCCAATCGTCGTCGGAGGCTTTGAACCCGTCGACCTCCTCGAAGCCATCTCCATGCTGGTCGTTC
Organism: uncultured Acidobacteriia bacterium; assembly: GCA_903925015.1. Lineage (GTDB taxonomy): Bacteria > Acidobacteriota > Terriglobia > Bryobacterales > Bryobacteraceae > BOG-234. Next base: position 42,287 of record CAIYDY010000146.1, on the reverse strand, counting down.
AGCTCGAAAGCGGCCGCGCCGAAGTCGAAAACCAGTACTCGCGCTCCGTCGACTACCTCGGCAACCGTCCAGCGCAAAACATCATGCGCGAGGTGTTTACCGTCACCGACCGCAAATGGCGCGGCATCGGCGAAATCGGTTCGAGCGGCCTCCGTCTAAGGGACGAATTCTCCACGTTTGACGCCGAAAAGGTCTTCCGGCTCGAACCTCTCCATGTGGAGGAGCCCCGCGAATGCATCAGCGCGCTGGTTCTTCAAGGCCGCTGCAAGCCGGTCCAATGCGCAGCCTTCGGAACAACGTGCACCCCGATGCACCCCCTCGGAGCACCCATGGTCTCCGCCGAGGGTGCCTGCGCAGCTTGGTACCAGTACAAACGCCATGTCTAAACTGCTCCAACGCGAAGAACTGGTGTTCACCTGCCCCCTTCCGGTGGCCGCGCACGACCGCATCGTCCTTGGCCACGGCAGCGGCGGGCGGCTCAGCGCGAACCTGCTGCGCGACGTCTTCCTGCGGCGCTTTTCCAACCCCGTACTCGACCGTCTGGACGACCAGGCTGTCTTCCCCATTGGCGGTTCGCAGGTCGCCTTCACCACCGATTCCTTTGTCGTCCAACCACTCTTCTTCCCCGGTGGCGACATCGGTTCACTGGCAATCCACGGCACCGTCAACGATCTTGCCATGTCCGGGGCCATGCCGCTCTACATCGGCGCAGCCTTCATCGTGGAGGAGGGACTGCCCATCGAAACCCTTCGCCGGGTTGCAGAATCCATGGCCGTCGCCGCCGAATCCGCCGGCGTCATGATCGTCACCGGTGACACAAAGGTAGTCCAACGGGGCAAGGGTGACGGCGTTTTTATCACCACCACCGGCATTGGCATTGTGCCATCCGGCATCCGCATGTCCGCCAACGCCGTACGACCGGGCGATGTTGTCATCCTCAGCGGTTTCATCGGCGACCATGGCATTGCCATCCTTTCCAGCCGCGAGGGATTGCAGTTTGACACGACGATTCTCAGTGATTCGGCCCCCCTGCATGGGCTCGTAGCCGACATGCTCGCGGCCTTGCCGCCCGGTTCCGATGCCATCCGCTGCATGCGCGATCCCACCCGCGGTGGTCTTTCAAGCACGCTGAATGAGCTGGCAGATGCCTCGGGCGTCGGCATCCAGGTCGTCGAGGCAAAAATTCCTGTCCGCGACCAAGTTCGCGGTGCCTGCGAACTTCTTGGACTGGATCCGATGTACGTGGCCAACGAAGGAAAACTGGTCGCTGTCGTGGCCCCGGAAGCTGCCGACCGGATCTTGGCCGCGATGCGCAAGCACCCCCTGGGTACCGACGCCGCCATCATCGGCACTGCGGTTTTGGGCAATCCCGGCATGGTCACCATGAAAACCGCCTTCGGATCCACCAAGATCGTCGATCTGCTGCCGGGCGACCAGCTGCCCCGCATCTGTTGAACGGATTCCACCATGCATGAAATGGGAATTGCCTGTTCCATCCTCGAAGCGGTTGAAAGGGAGCGGATCATCCATCCGGGATGCCGCCCCACCAAAGTCGCAGTCCGGATCGGGCGCTTCGCGGGAGTCGATGGCGATTCCCTGCAGTTTTGCTTCGACGCCATGGTGGCGGGCTCCTCCCAAGCCCCGCTCGAATTGCACGTGGAAGCGGCAGAAAACGACGAACTCGATATCGCCTGGCTGGAACTGGACGAACTGGAGGCAATACAATGATCCACCCAATCGAACGCAAGGTCCTCAGTGAGAATGACCGGGTCGCAGCCGGTGTCCGATCCAGACTGGAAATCGTCGGCACCCTCACTCTGAACTTCATCGGATCCCCCGGTGCAGGCAAGACCGCATTCCTGGAACGGACGCTGCAACTGCTGCCATCCGGCACCAGTGCCGCCGTTCTGACCGGGGACATCCAGACCGAAAACGACGCCATCCGACTAGCCCGCCACGGTTTCCCGGTCCAACAGATCACCACAGGCGGAGCCTGCCACCTGGACGCCCGTATGGTCGAGAGCCATCTGTGGGAATGGCGCTTCAAGGAATTCGACTACCTGTTCATTGAAAACGTGGGCAATTTGGTCTGTCCCACCAGTTACGACCTGGGCGAGGACGGCAAGGTCGTCGTCCTCAGCGTCGCCGAGGGCGAGGACAAGCCCATGAAATACCCGGGAATCTTCCGCAAGGCGGAGCTCATGATCCTCAACAAAGTGGACCTGCTGCCCTACGTCCCCTTCCAACCGGAGCTTGCGTGCGAGTATGCCCGGACCATCAACCCCGACATACACATCATCCAGTGCTCTTCGCTCACCGGCGAAGGGTTCGGGGACTGGATGGCTTGGCTGGAGCGGCGTCGCATCGCCAAGCGCCACTTTTCCCCAAATCACGAAGAAGCCCATCTGCAAACCACGTTCGTTTAGGAGGTCGCCATGCTCGCAACCGACACCACACTTGGCCAGTCACTCGCAAACCGGGGAGTGTCCCGCCGCCAACTTGTGAAATTCTGCACCGCCATGCTCGGTACCTTGGCGCTGCCAGACCGATACCTCGCCCAAACAATGGCCGCCGTCACCAAGGCCAGAAAACCCGTCCTGGTCTGGCTCCCGTTCCAGGACTGCACCGGCTGCTCGGAATCGATGCTGCGCTCCAGCCATCCGGACGTGGCCGATGTAGTCCTCGACCTGCTCTCGTGGGAATACCACGAAGTGGTCATGGCCGGAGCCGGTGACGCCGCAAACAAGGTACTCGACCGTGTCGCCAAGGAGGAAAAGGGCAAGTACATCGTCGTCGTGGAAGGTGCCATCCCGACTGCCGACGACGGAATGTACTGCACCATCGGCGGCCGCACCGCGCTCGACATCGCCACGCAAATGTGTTCCAACGCCGCCGCCACCATCGCCGTCGGTGCCTGTGCCTTTGATGGCGGCCTCGTCCGATCCAGTCCGAATCCAACCGGGGCACTCGGCGTCCATGAGGCTGTGCCGGGGATCAAGGTCATCAACATGTCCGGCTGCCCCCACAATCCGGTCAATACCGCCGCCGTCCTGGTCCACTACCTCACCTTCCACGACCTCCCCGATTTGGACCAGTACAACCGGCCCCTGTTCGCCTACGGACGGATCATCCACGACCAATGCGAGCGCCGCGCGCACTTCGACGCCGGTCGCTTCGTCACCGAGTGGGGCGATGACGGCCACAAAAAGGGCTGGTGCCTCTACAAAATGGGTTGCAAGGGCCCCGAGGCCAACTTCAATTGCCCCATCGTTCAGTGGAACGACCATACCAGTTGGCCCATCCGGGCCGGGCACGGCTGCATCGCCTGCGCCTCCCCGCGCTTCTGGGACAACATGTCGCCCTTCTACGACCGCCTTCCCATGGTCCACGGCTTCGGTGTGGAGGCATCCGCCAGCCACATCGGCGCGGGTTTGCTGGGCAGCGCCTTGGTCGGCGTCACCATCCACGGGCTCGTCCGCACCATAAAACCGGTTCCCTACCCCGTCGAAGCCATAAACACACCCGCCCCCAATCCGGAAACCACCGCAGGAAAGGAAAACTGACATGGCACGCATCGTTGTCGATCCCGTAAGCCGAATCGAAGGCCACCTGCGCATCGAGGCCAACCTCGAAGGCGGCAAACTTACTGATGCCTGGAGCTCCGGAACCATGTTTCGTGGCATCGAAATGATCCTCAAAGGCCGCGATCCCCGCGAGGCCTGGATCTGGGCCCAGCGCATCTGCGGCGTCTGCACCATGGTCCATGCCATCGCCAGCGTGCGCGCCGTGGAGGACGCACTCAAGATTGACGTCCCCGAAAACGCCAAGCTCGTGCGCAACCTGATCGCGGGCGCGCAGATGGTGCAGGACCACGTCGTTCACTTTTACCACCTCCACGCCTTGGACTGGGTCGATGTCGCCGCCGCACTCAAGGCCGATCCGGCCAGGACCTCCTCGCTGGCGCAATCGATCTCGAATTGCGAAAAGTCGAGCGCCATCTACTTCAAGGGCGTGCAGTCCCGCGTCAAGGCCGTGGTCGATAGCGGCCAGCTCAGCCTTTTCGCCAGCGGATACTGGGGCCACCCCGCCTACACCCTGCCGCCCGAAGTCAATCTGATGGCCGTGGCCCACTACCTGGAGGCGCTGGCATGGCAGAAGGACTTCATCCGCATCCATGCCGTCCTCGGCGGCAAGAATCCCCACCCCCAGTCATTCCTCGTCGGCGGCATGTCCACGGCCATGGACCCCAACGAGCCCGCCGCCGTCATCACCCCGGAGCGTATCATCTTCATGCGCGACCTCGTCCGCGGTGCCCTCAAGTTCGTCAACGACTACTACATCCCCGACGTACTCGCCATCGCCCCGCTCTACAAGGACTGGTTCACGCGCGGTGAAGGCCTTGGCAACTTCCTGGCCTATGGCGACTACTCCTCGGGCGACCAAAGCGACCCCAAGACATTCCTCTTCCCGCGCGGGATCGTCATGGGCCGGGATCTCTCCCGCGTCCTCCCCGTCGATCCACACAAAATCACCGAGTCCGTTGCCCATTCCTGGTACGAGTATTCGAGCGGAGGCAATCTGGACGAGACAGGCGGCAAGCATCCCGCCATCGGCGAAACCTTCCCGAAATACAGCGGCCCGAAGGCACCCTTCGACCATCTGGATGTCGATGCCAAGTACTCATGGCTCAAAGCCCCGAGATACGACGGCAAACCCATGGAAGTCGGTCCCCTTGCCCGCATGGTTGTGGGCTATGCCTCGGGAAAGAAGGAAATCAAGGACTCCATCGACGGCGTCCTGAAAGCCCTCAACGCCCCCCCAACCGTCCTGTTCTCCACCTTGGGACGCATCGCCGCCCGCGCGCTCGAATCCCAGCTCATGGCCCGGCAGCTGGAGAGCTGGGTCAACCAACTGGATGACAACCTGGCCCATGGCAAGACCGCCATCTTCAATCCAGTCCGCTGGGACCCCTCATCCTGGCCCAACTCCGCATCCGGCGTGGGATTTCATGAGGCACCACGGGGCGCACTCGGACACTGGGTAGAAATCGAAGGGAAGGCCATCAAGAACTACCAAGCCGTGGTTCCCACCACTTGGAATGCCGGACCGCGCGACTCCAAGGGGCAACGCGGAGCTTATGAGGCGGCATTGCTGAACACTCCAGTCGCCGACCCCAACCGACCCTTGGAGATCCTGCGCACCATCCATTCCTTCGACCCCTGCATCGCCTGCGCCGTCCACGTGGTCGACGCACAGGGCCGGGAGTACACCATTCCAAGGATCCCGTAGCCGCGGAACGAAAGCAGGCCCAACATGCATGCATCGAAACTGGAATTACCACAAACCCCGCTGCGGCAGCCCCGGATGGAGAGCCATCCCCGGCTCCGAGTGGGGCCCGCCGTCGCCGTCTACGTTTGGCAATACCCGTTGCGGGTGGCCCACTGGGGGCTGGTGCTCTGCATCGGCATCCTCTCGTTCACCGGCTACTACATCCACGACCCTTTCATCATCGGGCAATCCAACACCTATTTCCTCATGGGCTGGATCCGGTTTGTCCATGAAGTTGCGGCGATGCTCTTCATGGCCTTCCTGCTGATTCGCTTCTATCTCTTCTATGGAGGCGACCGCTGGGCGCGCCTGGGTGCCATGCTGCCGTTGAAACGGAAGCAGTGGACGGAAATGTGGGAGATGGTCAAGTTCTACTTCTTGGTCCGGCCAACACCGGTCCCGAAGGTTGGACACAACGCCATCGCCTCGGTGTCCTATCTGGGCATCTACCTCCTGATGCTGGTTGAGGTGATCACCGGTTTGGTGATGTTCAACTGGCTCAGCCATGGCCCGGTCCTTACGCCGCTCGTCGGCTGGATTCCCCGGCTGTTCAATATCCAAAACATCCGCCTCGTCCACTTCCTCCTGCTCTTCGTGTTCATCGCGTTCGGCATCATCCACGTCCACATGTGCCTGACCGTATCGGGAGTGGAGAAACGGGGCCTGATGGACAGCATCTTCACCGGCTACAAGATCATCCCGGTGGAGGAGCTCGAGGAGGACGACCACCAAGCGATCGCGGCCTCCCGCGGAGAAGGGGTGAAGAAGTAGATGCCCGGACTGTTTCTGGAAGCAACGGTTCTAGGGCTTGGAAACCTCGTCCATTGCGACGATGGTGCGGGGGTCCACGCAATTGCCCTCCTTCAGGTGGACCCCCGCGTTCCCATGGGCGCCGTCCTGCTCGACGGCGGCACCCAGGGGCTGGGTTTGTTGCACCACATTTCGTCTGCCCGCAGACTCCTGGTCGTTGACGCCGTCGACGTCGGCGAACTCCCCGGAACCGTCGTCCGTTTCGAAGGTGCGGCACTGCGCGGGCTTCCGGGCAAGCCCTCCGTGCACCAGTTGGGATTCGCCGACCTCATGGTGGCGCTGGAGCTGCTGGGCGAATCGCCAGGCGAGGTCGTCGTCCTGGGCATCCAGCCAGCATCGGTCGAATGGGGCTCCGAATTGACCCCGGCTGTCGCCGCCGCGTTGCCACATCTGCTCGATCTCGCAGTGGCACAGCTGCAAACCTGGAGCCAGGCATAGTGAGCATGCGTTGCAGGATTGAACTCCAGGGTGTCGTCCAAGGTGTGGGCTTCCGGCCCTTTGTTTACCGGACCGCCCTGCGCTACGGCATCGGTGGCCGCGTCTGGAACTCCTCCGAGGGTGTCTTCATCGAGGCCGAGGCCGGTTCCGACAGCCTTGATGCTTTCCTGCGCGCACTGCGCACGGAACTCCCGCCGCTGGCACGCATCGACCAGCTGGCGGTTTCCAACCAAGCCCCATTAGGAACCCTCGGCTTCCAGATCGACGGGAGCCAATCCCTCGGCGACGGACTCACCGCATCCACCCTTGTCCCGCCCGATATCGCCACCTGCCCCGAATGCCTGGCCGAATTCACCAACCCGGCCAACCGCCGTTTCCAGTACCCCTTCACCAACTGCACGAACTGCGGTCCCAGGTTCTCCATCATTCAGGATGTCCCCTACGACCGCTCCTCCACCACGATGTCCGGCTTCCCGCTTTGCCCCGCCTGCCAAGCCGAGTACGCCGATCCCGCGGACCGCCGATTCAACGCCGAGCCCAATGCCTGCCCCGAATGCGGCCCTCGCCTGGAACTGGTCGGCGAAGCGCCATGCGACATTCCTCCGCGCGCACGCGAGCTGCTGCTTTCCGGCAAGATCCTCGCCGTCAAGGGTTTGGGGGGATTCCACCTTGTCTGCGACGCCACCAACGAGGACGCCGTTGCCCGCCTCCGCGAACGCAAGCGTCTCAACGGCAAGGCATTCGCCGTCATGGTGCGTTCCCTCGAAGTGGCCGAGCAGTTTTGCCTAATCGCCGACGCCGAACGCGGATTGCTCGAAGGCCCCCGCCGACCAATCGTACTGCTAAGCACCATCCCGGATTCCGGCATTGCTGCAAGCGTCGCCCCAGGACAAAACCGACTCGGCCTAATGCTTCCGTACACACCGCTCCACCACCTGCTCTTCGACGATTCGCTCCCCGCCCTCGTCATGACCAGTGGCAATCTCGCCGAGGAGCCGATCGTCAGCCGGAACGAAGATGCATGGCCACGCCTACACACCTTGGCCGACCATTTCCTCCTCCACAACCGCCCAATCCAAACCCGGGTCGACGATTCCGTCGTCCAAGTCTTTGAAGACCGTGAATATCCGGTGCGAAGATCCCGGGGTTACGCCCCTGAGCCAATCACCCTCCGCTACCCGATAGCGTCCGTCCTCGCCTGCGGAGGGGAACTGAAGAACACCTTCTGCCTCACGAAAGGCACCCACGCCATCCTGAGCCAGCATATCGGCGACCTCGAAAATCTCGAAACCATGGAATTCTTCCGAGAAACCCTCGCCCATGTCCAACGGTTCTTCCGCGTCCATCCGGCCGCCGTCGCCCACGACCTGCATCCGAACTACCTCGGCACCCGATTCGCCCTCCACGACTCCGGTCTCCCACCAATCGCAGTCCAGCACCACCATGCCCACATCGCCAGTTGCATGGCCGACAACGGACTCGACGGCACGGTCATCGGCGTCGCTCTCGATGGTACGGGCTACGGCACGGACGGCGATATTTGGGGCGGTGAGTTTCTCGTCTGCAACTTTCTGGACTTCCAGCGCGCGGGCCACCTCGCGAACATCCCCTTGCCGGGAGCCGACGCCGCCGTCCGTCAACCGTGGCGCAGCGCGTTGTCCTATCTCGTGGCAACGTTCGGCACCATTGACCGGAAGCCGTCGCTCCCTCTATTCCGCGATGTGCCCACCGAGCAGCTCCGCGTGGTCGAAACCATGCTGGAGCGGCACCTCAACACCGTGCAGACCTCATCCTGCGGCCGACTCTTCGACGCCGTCGCCTCACTGATCGGTCTCCGCCACCAGACAACCTATGAGGGCCAGGCCGCCATTGAACTCGAAATGGTGGCATCCAACGCCCGCGGCATCTACGACTTCGCGATCACGGACCTAATCCCGTTCCAAGTCGACCTGCGCCCCACCATCGCCTGCATTGTCCGGGAAATGCGACTCGGGACAGCCCCTGCCGACGTTTCCGCCCGGTTCCACTCCACCGTCGCCCACATCGTCGCCGATGGCTGTACCCGTATCCGCGACCACCACGGGCTGAACCGGGTATGCCTCAGCGGAGGCACGTTCCAAAACCTCCGCTTGTTGGGTCAAACCATAGCGCTGTTGCGCCAAGCCGGATTTGAAGCGTTCGTCCACCACCGCGTCCCGGCCAACGATGGGGGGCTATCCCTCGGACAGGCCGTTATCGCCAGCCACCGCCTGTGCAACCAATTCTGAGACCGGGCATCCAAGAAGCGGCTGTATTGAAAATGACACCCACCCTCTTCGTCTCCCACGGCTCCCCGTCACTCATGCTGGAACACGGTGGTTCCCGCGATTTCCTTGCCGGACTCGGCACCCGTATTGGACGTCCGAACGCCATCGTCTGTGTGACCGCCCACTGGGAGTCCGTCAATCCCGTCGTCAGCCTCGCAGCCCAGCCCGAAACCATCCACGATTTTTACGGTTTCCCCCCGGAGATGTACCGCATCCGCTATCCGGCCCCCGGCGACCCGGCCCTCGGCCAACGAATCCTCGGCCTGCTTTCCAACGCAGGCATTCAAGCGTCCGGCGACGCGGGGCGGGGAATTGACCACGGCGTCTGGTCCCCCCTCGCACTTATGTACCCCGCAGCCGATATCCCCGTCGTCGCGATTTCGGTCCAGCCCGGACTCGGTTTCCACGACCACCTCGCCGTCGGCCGTGCCCTTCGACCGCTGCGCAATGAAGGTGTTCTGATCATGGGGAGCGGTTCGGCAACCCACAACCTGCGCGAACTCGGTCGCCAAACGCCGCACGCGGCCACTTTCGAGACTTGGCTCGTCCAAGCAGCCCAGGAGGGACGCGCCGACGACATCGCCCACGCCGACACCCTCGGACCCCACTACCTCCGGAACCACCCTTCCCCGGAACACTTCCTCCCCATCTTTGCCCCGCTAGGCGCCGCCTGCGATGATTCCGGTACCACGGCAAAGGCCGAAGCCCTCAATCGCGTCTTCGACTACGGGTCCCTCTCCATGGCCGCCCTTCTCTGGCGCTGATTGAACGGTTTTGCCGCTGGGACATGCTAGAATCAATCTCCAATCACTTTAGTCTTGGAGGTAGCGTTCGATGTTAGTAGCAGGATCGTCCCGTCGATTTCAGGTGCTTGGCCTCCTTGGCCTGCTTTTTGGTTGCATGTTCGCGCGCCAGTCGCTGATGGTGGGTCAGGTTCGCCGCGCCGGAGCTCCGGCAACAGCGGGTGCACCGGCGGCACCGGTTGCGGCGGGTGCCGTGGACCGCGACTTTGTGCGGGAAAACTACACCAAATTCGAGTACAAGATTGCCATGCGGGACGGCGTCAAGCTGTTCACGTCGGTCTACATCCCCAAAGACGTGTTCTCCGATGCGCGCACTTATCCGATCATGCTGCAGCGCACGGGTTACTCGGTTGCGCCCTACGGCATTGACCAGTACCGCGCCAACCTCGGACCGTCCGAGTTGTTTGCCCGCGAGAAATTCATCTTCGTTTACCAGGATATCCGTGGCCGCTATCTTTCCGAAGGCGACTATGTGGTGATCCGGCCGATCAAGCCTGTCAAGACAGGACCCAAAGATATCGACGAGGCCACCGATACTTACGACACGATTGACTGGCTGGTGAAGAATTTGCCGGGAAACACGGCGAAAGTCGGTATGTATGGAATCTCGCAACCCGGATTTTATGCCACGGCAGGGTTGATTGACGCCCATCCGGCCTTGGTTGCGTCCGCCCCCCAGGCCCCCGTGACGGATTACTACATGGGCGACGATTCCTACCACAACGGCGCGTTCATGCTGGCGCACCGATTCGCGTTCTACCAAGGCTTCCGGGCGCGCGAGGGCTCGGATCCGGAGCTTCCTCCGGCCGCTGCGCCCTTTAGTTTCGGTACTCCCGACGGGTATGATTTCTATCTCGAAATGGGCACGCTCGCCAATGCCAATGAGAAATACTTCAAGAACAAACAGCCGTTGTGGAATCTGAATGTTGACCACACGACTTACGACGAGGTCTGGCAATCACGTGCTGTTTGGAAGCACTTGAAGAATATTAAGCCTGCAGTGATGCTTGTTGGCGGCTGGTATGACACCGAAGATCCGCAGGGCCTGTTGCGCCAGCATTACTTCATGCGTGCCAACAATCCTCCGTCGGTGGAGATGCTGGTGATGGGTCCTTGGAACCATGGCGGGTTCGCGCGCGGCGACGGCGACCGCCTCGGCAATGTCAACTTCGGCTCCAAGACCGGACTCTATTACCGGCAAAACATTGAACTACCGTTCTTCCTCTACCATTTGAAAGGACGTGGCGATGGCCAGTTCCCCCAGGCGCATGTTTTCCAGACCGGGGTCAATGTTTGGCGCAAGTTCCCCACTTGGCCTCCAGCTGCAGCGAAACCGACCAACATCTATCTGGGCGGGCAAGGGCGGATCGAATGGCAGCAACCCGCGCAGGCTGCCTTTGATGAATATCTCTCCGATCCCAACAAACCTGTTCCGTATGTGAACGCCCTCAGCACGCGGGTCATCAACAGCTACATGACCGAAGACCAGCGCTTTGCGGCAGCACGTCCCGACGTTCTTGTCTACAAGACCGAGGTTCTCGACCACGATGTGACTGTTTACGGCACCATCAATGTGGATCTGAAAGTCTCGACGACCGGCACGGACTCGGACTTCGACGTGAAACTAATCGACGTCTACCCGTCGGATTCGCCCGACTACAACGCGGCTCCACCCGCAACGCCGCCAGCAGCCGGTGCCCCTGCGCCAGTGTCCCCGATGGGCGGCTACCAGCAGCTGGTCCGTGGCGAGCCCTTCCGGGGAAAGTTCCGGAAGAGCTTCGAAAAGCCCGTCCCGTTTGATCCGGGCAAGCCGGACCGGATTGCGTTTCCGATGCCCGACATTGCCCACACCTTCCGGGCCGGCCACCGCATCATGGTCCAGATCCAGAGCACTTGGTTCCCGTTGACAGATCGGAATCCGCAGAAATTCATGGATATTCCCAAGGCGCTCAAGACCGATTTCGTGAAGGCGACACAGCGCGTCTACACCGGCGGACCGGATGGATCGAAAATCACGCTCAACATCGAACAGTGAATATCCCGGCAGGTGTATGCGCATGGATTACCATTGGCTTTATGAAAACCTTAGTGGCACTGGCTTTTGCGCTGTGCATGAGTATGTTTGTCTCCACTGCTTCCGCCGGAATGATCGGGACGCAGGTGTCTCTTTCCCTATATAAAATGACGGCTTCGGGACCCTCCCTGCTGTTCAACCTGCCTGCCACGACTGTCGTCGATCCGGGTGTGGAGTTCAGCTTCGGCGGGGCTTTGACTGCCAATTTCACCGATACGGGCATGAGCCTTCATTTTGCGCTGGCCGACTGGCACAGCGATGAGCTCACGTTCACCTTTACCGATTCGACTGCCGGAGCATTCACAGGCCTGTCCGTCACTTCGAACACCTTTCCTGCTCCCAACGCAGCCAATGGGCCAATCACCACGCAGCCGTTGTTCACCAACAACGGCACGGTGCTGAGCTTTAGCTGCTGCTCGCAGAACCTCTTCTACGCGAACGCGGACTTCACGGCCACATTCGGTCCCGGAAGCTCGTCGACGGTGCCGGAACCCGCCACGGTGGCTTTGGTCGGCGTGGGAATCGCGGCGCTCGGCACGCGCCGCCGTCGGTAACGCTGGAATCAGTGTGCGGACTGCGGACGCCTGATCGTTGCGCAGTCCGGCATGCTAGCCTGAAAGGGCTTTCGAGAGCGAGCGGATCTTGTAGTAGGGAAGCTGGTGGAAATCCAGCACGGCCCAGCCACTGTAAGCGCCGAGGGCCCGTTCACATGCCACTGTCCTTTCAGGATGGGAAGGCGAACGGGTGCCGATGACACGCAAGTCAGGAGACCGATCCGCACGACCCGGCAATGTTTGCCGGAACAATCTCCTTGGCAGAAGGGTCGGCAGCTTGGGGCTGCCCGATACATGCAAATCAAACGAACCGCGTCGCCGGTGGCCGTGTGTGCCGCCGTTTTGTCTATTTTCGCCCAGTCCTGCTTGGCTTCCGATCTTGCGGGGGTGGTTATCGACCCCACAGGTCGACCCATTGCCGGGGCTCAAGTCGCGGTGGTGAATGCCACCGGGGTCATTATCGAACAGGTCACCGATTCCGGTGGCCGGTATTCCCTCCATCTCTCCCCGTTGTATGAGGAGGCGCAAATCCGGGTCGCTGCGGCGGGTTTCCAGACCACCACGGTTGCCACGGTGGTTCAGCGAATTCAGTTGCCGCTGGCGCCGCGGGCCGAGTCGGTCAGCGTGCTTGGCTCCGCGATTGATACGCCGATGTCCGAACAGGGGTCCAGTGTTACGGTCATCGGCGCTGCGGAAATACGTGAACGCAACGAGGGACAGGCTGTCGACCTGCTCCGACAAGTGCCGGGAATTGCCTTGGCGCAGAGCGGGGGGCGCGGGACACTGACCAGCATGTTCGTGCGGGGCGGGGAATCCAAGTACAACCTGGTGATGCTCAACGGTATCCCGATCAGCAGCTTCTACCAGGGCGGTTTGTTCGATTTCGCGCATGTGCCGGCCGATTTCCTGGATGAAATCGATGTCGCGAGGGGGCCGCAGTCCGCAGCCTACGGATCATACGCGTTGGCCAGCACCGTGAACTTCAAGACCCGCGCTCCGGAGGACGGTCCCACGATGGATCTTTCGGCGGAAGGCGGATCGCATGATTGGAGCCGGTTTGCGGGGTCCGGATCCTATATGCTGCCACGGAACTGGGGTTTGTCGGTCGCGGCCTCGGCCATGAATGGCAACGGCGAGACACGCAATGGCGACTACCGCAACGACAATGGTTTTCTTGCCCTCTCCCACCGCTGGATGACCCAAAGCCTCTTCGCATTCGGCAATTTTGATTCCAACGAAGTCGGCAGTCCAGGCGCATGGGGCTCGAATCCGAAGGGTTACTTCGGTGGTCTCGACAAGATCAGCCGCAGTCGGAACAACACTTCGGTGTATGGGCTCCACTACCGCAACGACCTTGGCGAGAAGCTCCGCCTGGAGCTGATTTCGGGTCTATTTCTGAACAACAGCGGCTTCCTCTCGCCGTACGGGTACAGTTTCAGCAAGGACCTTCGGGCCCATGCCGACGCACGTGCCACCTGGGCGATTCTCCCCCACTGGACCATGGCGGGTGGCTATGCCTTCGAACGCGAGGAGATGCGGAACACCTACGTGACCGATTCCACGGGCAGAAAATTTCTGCTCCGGCGCGACAACAGCGGCATCTATTGGGAGAACCACTTTTCATACCGCAACTTCTTCGCCAACGCGGGATTGCGCGAGGAGATCTACCAAACGCCTTCCGAGCCCGGCAACAAGTTCGGCTATCCGCCCCGTCCGGAGTTCGCCCCCCGTACCGATACCAAGCTGACCCCCAAGATTTCCGGCGGCTACGTGGTCAAGACCGGGGAGCGGATCCACGCCTCCTTCGGCACCGGAATCCGGCCTCCCGGTGGGGCGGACTTGGCTTTCACGAACAATCCGGCATTGAAGCCGGAGCGCACGGTCAGCTACGATTTCGGTGTTGAGCAGACCCTTTGGGCCGGGCGGCTTGCCTTGGATGCCACTTGGTTCCACAACGATTTCAAGGACTTGATCGTGAGCGCCGGGGGATCGTTGGCGAAACTGACCTCCTATTCCACGGACAATCTTGCGAACGCCCGGACGCGTGGAGTGGAGACCACGGCCCGTTACAGGCCATCGGTCAAGGTTTCATTTACCGGCAGTTACACGTGGCTGGACACGCGTGTGTTGTCCATCAACGGTGGAAACGGTTTGGTGCAGCAGTACTACACTCTGGGGCAACCGCTACTCCGTCGCCCGAAACAGTCCGGCACGCTTGAGGCGTCCGGGTACTACAAGCGGTTGTCCGGTAATGTGACCGGCTATTTCCGTGGACAAACGCGCGATGCGGAGGCAAACTATGGCCTCTCCGGTGGGCAGTACCTCAATCCCGGCTATGCGAATATCGGGCTGAACCTGAACTACCGGCTGCTGCGCGGCACTACCGTCTATGCGAATGTGCGCAATGTTCTGGACCGGCGCTACGAGGAGATCTTCGGCTACCCGGCTCCATTGCTCAACTTTGTGGCTGGCGTGAAATGGAACTTGGCGAGGAGTAAATAGATGTCCGAAAGCTTCAATGAACCCCGGTTGGCCATCAACCGCGTCTACACCAAACGGGGCGATACCGGTGAGACAAGTCTGGTGGGCGGCCAACGCCGCCCCAAGGATGACCTTCGGATCGAAGCTTACGGGACCATCGACGAACTGAATAGCTTTATTGGCATGGCACGCCATTCGGCTATCGAGCTGTCGTTGGAGGAACTGGCGGACATACTGAAGCGGGTCCAGCACGAGCTGTTCAACGCCGGGTCCATTTTGGCGACTCTGCCGGAGGATGTTCACCCCAAGCAGGCCCGCGTGACGGAATCGGACTCAGCTCAGTTGGAGCTAGAGATCGACCGGATGAACGATGAGATTCCCGAACTGCGCTCGTTCGTGCTGCCCGGCGGGTGCCGCCTGAACGCTGAATTGCACGTTTGCCGGACCATTTGCCGACGTGCGGAGCGGTTGTGCGTGACGCTGGCACGGGAGGAGGATGTTCCGGTTGAGATCGTCCGATACTTGAACCGTTTGAGCGATGCGCTGTTTGTCTGGAGCCGGTGGGCCAGTCATAGGCTAGGAATCGAGGAGACCCTGTGGCAACCGAATTTGGCTTCTTCGGGTCTTTCCTAGCCGGATCTCAGCGGACGGCCCTGACGTGCAGCCGTTCGCCCTTCTCGTTGTAACTCACCACGCCTGCCGCAAAATCCAGTGACCAAGCGGTTTCGCCGCCACGTCCAATCTGGGTTGTTGACGACCAATACAGGGCGGACGGCGCTCCCGGGAAGGCCGTGGTGTCGATGGTCGGGCGCAACCGGTAGTCGCTGTGGAGAGTGCGGAGTTCCTTGATGTTGGGCAGCCTCCAATCCGCATGGCCACCCAACCGGAGTCCCTTGGCATAGGCAAGCGCTTCCGTCCAGGTTGCGGACGCCGCACCCTCCTCCGTCTGCCACGTCAGGCCTGTGAACCTGTCGGTTACGGTGCCGTCGCGATTGTCGCCGTAGCGCGGACTGGCCGAATTTGGGAATCCTCCGCGAACGCAACGCGCATGGAACACCTTGTCGCCCCCGGCGCTTCGGGTTTCACTCTTCGGGTGGGCTCCGATTCCGCCGCCGGCATTGGCAACCCACGCCATTTGATTGTTGTCGGCGCGTTCCTCGATCGCCCACCAGTATTCCGCTTCCGTCCTGTCGAATACCTTCGTGTCGAGCGCGGGCCGAATTGCGCCGTGGTTTAGGATGCTGAACAGTTCCTGCGAGTACGGGAGCCGCCAGTCGGATTTGCCCGCCAGCGGCAGCGCCCTGCAGTAGGAAACGGCGGAATCCCAAGTCATTTCCCCGCCGTCGCCCTGCTGCCAGTGGAGTCCGGTGACTTGGTCCGTGACCGTGCCGTCCCCGTTCTTTGTAAAGGCGGGAGGATGGATCGATGTCACCGAATCATCGCCGTCGGCGTAGCGTGTGGTTTGGCCTGTGTCCGGCAACTGCTTGAGTGTCCATGGGGATTTCTCCGGCAACACGACTGGTGGTCCACCCCGGCCGGGACCCCTGCCCGGTCCACGGCCACCACCCCTTCCTCCCGGGCCGCGTCCCCCGCCTGCGCCGCCGCCACCAATGGTCGGTCGTTCGCCGTCGGGTCGCTTCTGGTGGACCTCGGTTGTTATCCTGCCCGACGGATCGACGAAATCAAATTTGTAGCGTTGACTATCGGGGGAATGGCTGTCAGGGGAATCGCTGTCAATCGCATAGTTGACAAAATAGTGCTGTCCCCGCAGGGTGTATTCGAGCGAGTACCGGTTCGGCCCGGGCCAAGTGAATCCGACAATCTTGGCACCGCGCAACGGCTCGCCGGCCGGGCGGACGGGCGTCGTACGGGGTTGCGGGGTGATGGCGTCGTTCCGTATCTCCACCACGCCGCGCATGCCGCCATTTACATAGGGATATCCCTTGGTGGCGTGGTAGTGGTATTGGCTGTCCTTGTAGCTATGGCCGTTGAATTTGTCGAGTCCGGCAACCGGCGAACCGTCGAGTTCCAGGGTTCCGTACAGCGCGAAGCCGTCGAGGGCGTACCCGATTGGATTGGCAACCCCGACCACGTCAACCAAGTGCAGGGGAGCCGTATGGTAGTGGTAGTCGTCGGCGCGGCCGCAGTGTCCGCCGTAATCGTCCAGTTCACCGGCTAGGTAGGTATCAGTCCGTCCGTCGTTCTTGATGGGGTTGAAAATCGGCACGCCGTTTATGGCGACGGCGATGGCACCACTGAAGAGCGACTCCTTGGCCGAGACCGGGTGATCCGAAAATACGGGTCTTTTGGGAATTCGGAAGGCATTTGGACCGGTGAAATCTTGGGGAAGGGGCACCTGTTGCTGCCAGGCTGTGATGCCGACCATCATCTTGTGCGTCGGAATCCCGTTCGATTCCAAGTAGTAGTAATCGGCGTCGGCGTGCCATTTGGCAAGGATGGTGAAGGCTTTGCCGGGTTTCGGGGTACCGGTCCAGAACAACGCGGCGAAGACCATCGCCGCAAGTGAACGCACGACCACCACCTCTTTGACAATCCGCATGCTTGCCATCCCTTCAAGACAGTATGCACCCGGCGGTCTATTGGCTGGAGTAGTGTGGGCGTGGGGTAGAGTAGGAAAAGCAATGTCGAGATCCTCATCCAACCTTTTCGCAGCCCTGACAGTGGGTGTTTTCCTCCTTGCGGTGCCTGCCGCTGCAACTGCCGGCGAACTGGGATTGACACTTGGTGCCGTATCGGGGCCGGCCCGGACCGTTGGCGGATCGACGTCGACGCTGAATTTCTCCAACGGCGTGGCGCTTCAAGCCGTCTACGCGAAGAAGTTCATGTCGATCAAGTACGCGGAACTTTCCTGGGAATCGTTGCTGATGGTGAATCCGCGCCAGAGTGTGAACTCCACCACCACGTCGGCTATCAAGAATTACGGAAGCTTGATTGTGGCTCCAGGCATGCGCCTGAAGTTCTATCCTGAAAAGCGGCTTTCGCCTTGGGTTGTGGGTGGCGGCGGCTATGCGCTCTACTATCCGTCGTCGTCCAGCATTGCCGGGAAGGCCATCGCCGCCATCTCGAACACCAACAGTCTGGCGCTCGAAATGGGTGGCGGGATGGATTTCATTGCGACCCCGAAATGGACGATCCGGGGAGAGGTTCGGGACTTCTATACCGGCAGTCCAAACTTCGGCGTTGGTGTTTCCGGGCGCGGTCAGTTCAACTTTGTGGTTAGCGGCGGTATCGTGTTGAAGCTCGGAAAGTAGTGTTTCGGGCTACGCGCCAGCCGCGCGCTTCCGGGTCGAGAGGCTAGCGGCCAAGCGGTCGCGGACGGAGTTGTGCTCCCGGCGCGCCTTTTCAGCCTCGGTTCTAGCGATTTGCAGATATTGCGGATCAGCGGTTTCGGGGATTTGTTGCAGGTGGCCACACCGGAGCGACAGGGCCTTCCACGTGGAACGATACTCGTTCCACAGTTCCGGATCATTATTCTTCATCACTTGGTTAGACGGTTGGGAGCGCGAAATAGTTCGCACCGCAGCCCGTTACGAAACTTTCAGAAGCCGTTCAAACTCCTCCCAGGACTGCCGATAAGTTCTTTGGGTGAACGCTTTCTTCGACAATGCGCATCGGATCTTCGACGTGGCCAAGGCTGCGTGCGCGTCCGATCCCGCCGACACAGACTTCGCGCTGCTGGTCCGTCCCGACGGCGGACTGCATGTCGTAATGGAGTCGCCGCTGTCGCTCGAAGGAGCTGCCATCCATGGTGGCGCGCGAACCGCCTACCGCGTTACGCGCTTTGGCGGTGCTGTCCGGATCACGGGTCGGGACGGGACCCAGACTTGTGTTTTGGAGGACGCGCCGCAAGGGCGGTCGGGTCCGGGGGCGGGTTTCCTCCGGGACCGGCCGCTCTACACCTTGGATACCTAATCTGCAGTCTTTGACGCCATCAGGCTGGCGATCCATTCGCCTTTGGGACCGCCCGGCAGGAGGACCAGCTTTCCGGGATTTGCCAAAATCCGCTGCGTCTCCAGGATCTCGAACAATGCGCCGCAAACCTCCGGCTCACTGGCGATCTCCGCGAACGCCGCCCGCATTGTGGCTGGCCGGATGACCGCCGCCTTGGCCAATTCGACGGCGGCTTCCCGCTCGGCCGAACTCTTGATGACGCTCACCTGATTGGCACCTGCTTGGCGTATCGCCGATGTGACCTGCCGCAGCCGGTTCACCACCTTTTGTTCGATCTGTTGGATCATGCCCGCGTCCCGGAAGTGCACCTTCCGGATATAGACGGACCCCAGCTTGTAGCCCCACTCCTGGGATTTCTGCGAAACCTCGGTCCGCACCGAGTGGCTCATCTGGTGCCGTGTCTCCAGCATTGCGCTCAGCGGCATGTTGCTCAGGCACCGCACCGTGGAGTTGCTCACATTGGCGCGCAGTGACCCGCGAGGATCCGTGTTCTTGAACATGAACGATACCGGATCGCTGATTTTCATCTCGTACCAGATCCCGATGCCCATGGGTGCGCCCTCCTCCGAATTGACCGGCTCGCTGCGAAGGTATTCCTGGTCCAGCCGCATGTCCAGCACCGTGCAGGACCCGAGCCAGTTCACGATAAAAGCGTTCAGTCCCAACTGCGAGGGCAGAATATGCAGGCCAGGTTCGTCCAGCACGCCAATCACCTTGCCGAACAGCACATAAACGAGGCAAGTGCCTTCGCGGACAATCGCATAGAACCCCAGCATGCGGCAAAGCGTCGTAATGAACTTCTCCAGGACGATGCAGCCAAGCAGGCCAATGAGGAACCACGTAAGGAAATTCACTTGCCGGCCTCCATGAAAATCTGCTGCGATTTCTCCAGCAATCCCAGCTTCACGTTCCTGAGATATGCACCAAGAACGCCGGGCCCGGCCTTGTGTTGCTGGAACAACTCCTCGGCCAGCGACTTTACCGGTGCCACTTCCGCTTGCGCCTTCAGGGTTTCGATTTCAACCGCCCGCCTCGATTGCACAATTTTCTGGTCCGCTGAAGCCTGCGCGAGACTGATATCGCTGGAAACCTGATTGTGGGCGGTGTTGATCGCAGCCAAGGCCGATTCCACTTCCGCAGGAGGGTCGATGGCCGTGATCAGGGACGCGTCAAACAGGACGCCGTAGCGCGCTTGGGCGGTTCGGCACTCGGCCTCCATGTAGTCGTTCATGTCGCGCAGGTTCTTGCGCAGGTCGTTGATGGAGACGCCGATCATTTCGCCTCCCAGAGCCTCGCCTCCGCCCTCGCCCTTGGCTTCGAAATTCGCGATCCGCTGGCGGAGCACGGAGACGAAATAGGCCATCACGTGGACGAAAGGCTTCTTGATGCCGAAGAGGTAGGCATAGAGATTGCTCTCGCTGACGCGGTACCGGATCTGTCCGGTCAGTCCGGTATTGAGTTGGTCCTTGGTGACGGCGTCGAGCTTGGTTCCGCCAGCGTTTGCGCTGTGATCCTCAAGATCTACCGCCATGTTGACGGTCATGGTGGCGATGCTGACCTTGTGGATCTGTTCCCAGGGCATCTTGAAATACGGGCCGCCCGGACCAATCACTCGGACTTGCGGATAGACGTAGCGGTCCCGCTCCTCGGGCCGAAGATACTCTGAAATCGGGTCGTCCAAGGTGGTCTTGCCGGGAACCCGTTCGGCCCGGCCGAAACTGGTCTTGACCGCCCGCTCGTTCTGATCGACGGTGTAGACGCCCATGACCAGGATTCTGACTACGAGCCAAACTCCAACGCCCAGCAGAAGTCCCGCCAGTATGCTCATGCCCCAAGTGTATCCCAGTTTTGGGACGAGCGATTACTTGCCCGGGTGTGGCTGCCAGGTATTGTCGAAGAGTCCGGCGATGCTCATCTCGCCCACGGCGGATCCTTCCTTGGCCGCGACAATCGCGTAGTCGCCCCAAAGCGGCATCCCGTAGTCCCCGTTGTACTCGCGTTCGATGATGGTCAAGCCGGTGTTGAGCACCACATACTTGGAGGGCTGGAGCGGATTCGGATACACCATGGCCGGGAAATGATCCTTGGCCGGGAAGTTCTGCCCGCCCATCGCGACCGTTTCCTTGGTCCATTTCAGGGGCAGCTTGCCGGCAACCTTGGCGATGACGGAATTGCTGCCGGGGTCGCCGAAGAGCACGACATGGTACTTCGCCATGTCGGCGGCGGTCACGTCCTTGTCGTCCTTCACGAATGGGTGCCCGCGGAAGTATTTGGCCCACAGGGTATCGAAGCGGGCCATGGTGCGCAGCGCCTGTTCGTTGACGGCGGCGTTCCACGGTGTGCCGGTGGGACGCACCAGCAGGAAGGGGTCGAGGAAAGCGTCGTCGATAGGCCCTTGGAGCGCATGGACCTTGCGGAGTCCGGCAACCGGGCCGGTCTTTTCGACTTTCCATGTGCCGCCCGTCTTGCGCAGGGAGAGCGACGCGCCACTCTTCACCTTGAGCGTCTGGCCGTCAATGGCGACGGTTTTGGCATTCGCAGTCTCTGACAGCGATACTCGGGCAACGTTGTGCGTCGTCACGGTGTAGGCACCCGATGCCGACCGGACGGCATCCACGTCGGCGCGCTCGTAGAGTTTTTCCAGCTCGTCAACGGTCACCCAATAGCTCTTGTTGTAGCGCGTTGTGTAGGTGAGGAATCTGATGTGGTCCGGCGAGGTCTGTCCCTTGTCGCCCCATTCCTTCAGAAACGCGTCGAGCTGCTGCCGCACCAGTGCGCTGGTTCCGTGTCCGGTGTTTTGGGAAATCAGGAAGATGTCGGGAGTGCCCTTCATCCGGTAGAAGTTCGGATCGCCCTCTGCAGCAAAACCTTCCTTTTCAAGTTGCGCACGGGCGCGCAGGGAACTTTCCAACTGGCCCCGGTGCGCTTGGCCTTGCGGATAGGGCGGCAGCACGGCCGTCTGTGTGTCGTTGTCCCCATCGTGGCCCGCCAGAGGGAGGTTGAAGGCGTTCAGAGCCCATTCCTCCATGTTTTCCCAGATCTTGAGCGTCGGAGCTTGGTAGGGTTCCAGCCCTGGCATCTGGGCCCGGCGCGACCACGTTCCAGCCCCAATTTCGGCGGCGGCGAACCGGTCCGGGTAGTGCAGCGCAATGTGCCACCCACCTTCACCTCCCATGGAGAAGCCCCGCAGCATTACGCGCTTGTCGTCGATCTTGAACCGCTTCTTCACTGCCGCGATTGCCTCGAACACATCCGCTTCGCCAGCCCAGTGCCAGCCGGCGCTGTTGATCCGACCGAATAAATCCACTTGGATCTGGCCTTGGTCGGCCACGGTTACGGCATTCGGATTCGGCGGGCGGGGGTGGTCGAAGCTGTACAGGAACTCCGATTCCGTCGTGTTATTCTGCCGCCCGTGCATCCAGACGTAGAGTCGTGTGGGTTTGGCGGGGTCGTAATTGGCGGGTAGCGACACGTGGTAGGGCTGTACCGAGCCGTCCATCTCCGAATAGTACGCGTAGCTGCGGCTCTTGCCCTCGGTCCAAGGCGCCTTTCCGGCCATCAGTGCCTGTGCCCGTTCCGCTCCGGCATCCAGAACCTGCATCGAGTGGTCGATTGCGGCTTGGTTGCCGTAAAGTTCCGGGAACTCCAAAAGGTAGCGGCCCGCTTTGGCGAATATCTCCACATCGCCCACGAGGGTGGCGTCGGCCTTTTTCAACTTCAATTCCTTGACCAGCGCCTCGACCTTCTCGGTTTTGGCTTTCAAAAGCGCCAGTTCCTCCGGTTTGGCCTGGACTGGAGCGGGCCCACGGCCAGCACCGCGCCCAGGGGCTTGGGTGGGCGTGGGAGACTGCGGGGGTTGCTGAGCCAGAGCGGCAACAATGCCGACTGCAAGGCATAGGAATAAATGGGTGACGGTCTTCATGGTGCTGTTTTTTCAGACAGATCTGGAATTTGAAAGGATATCAGTTGGCTCGCTCCAGGCCCGCTCCAAGGGGTGCTCAAGCCTTGGCGGCGGAGGGCTGCAAAAGCAGATTAGGTGTCCCGCGTGTGGTAATCTTAATGGCAGGAACGAAGAATGCAGGACATCCGCAACCAAGTAATCCATTGTTTTGGCCTTGTGTTTCCCGACATCGCGCCGGATGAGATCCCCCGTTGCAGCACCAGTTCGGTCGCGACTTGGGACTCGGTTGCCCAAGTTACGCTCCTTTCAGCTCTTTCGGAAGAATTTAATATTGACTTTGATCCACAGGACTACGAAGAATTGCTTTCATTCGCTGAGATCGTGGCTTTCGTGGAACACAGGCTGACCGGCGCAAATGGATGAGATCCGTCGGTTTTCCGAAGAACACGTCGGGGCAGTCTGCAACCTGTACCTGAGTGCCGCACGCGGACAAACGAGGCAAGCTCCACCGCAGTTGCAGGAATACTTCCGAGACATCTTCTTCCGTAACCCTTGGGCATCCGAGGATATTTCCTCGCTGGTGTTTCTGAGCGATGGCCAACTTACAGGCTTCTTGGGAGTCATTCCGCGTTCCATGTTGTTCCGTGGCCGCCCCATCAGGGTCGCATGCCTGTCGCTTTTCTTAGTGGATCGCAATCGCAGTACTGGGGCTGCAGCAATGAAGTTGCTGCGCCAACTTTATGATGGTCCGCAGGATTTGACCTTCGGCGATGGGGCTAGCAACGAAGCCAGCACGGTGTTTGTGGCTGCCGGAGCTAAGCCTTGCTATCTGTATTCATTCAACTGGATCAAGGTGCTCCGCCCATTCGGGGCCGTCGCTAGTTCCTTGAATCGGTTCGGCCAATTGGGAGGCTACCTGACGGATGCGGGCGGCATGATCTCCAGGCCGCTTGACTACCTTTCGTCCGTGGCCCCGGGTGGCCTGTTCCGGCCACCCCAAACCGAGTATGTTTGCAGCGAGGTTACATCCGACCAGCTGTTTGAATGCATTCTTGAATCGAAAGGGCGTGAAGCGCTGCGCCCTTCATACAACTTAGCTTCTTTCCGGTGGCTTATAGCCCATGCCGGGGAAGGTCCGGGACACGTGGGCTTCCGCATGGTAGTAACAAAGGATTGCGCTGGGTCGAATACAGGTTGGTTCGTGTACTACGCACCGAAGGGTCGACCCGCCACAGTATTGCATGTTGCATCGCTTCGGAAACAGTTCTTTCCGCAAGTCCTATCAGCCTTGTTCCATGATGCTTGGAACCGAGGGGTTACTGTGGTAAAAGGCCGTGCGATTGCACAGCAGTTAACTCTACTCACGGACCAAGGTTGTATTTTCCGGCAGCCCTATCCATGCGTTTACGCTCACTCAATGGACTCCGATATTGTGGCTGCCCTCCAAGCCGGGGATAGCGATCACTCCCGATTGGACGGAAGTTTCTGGCTGCGCCTTCCCTTGGAGGACTGGAGGTAACCCTCTCGGGGGTTCGCGACTACTCGCCCCCGCGGCCCGATGCCGATAGGTGGTACAGCGAATCCAGCTCGGCCTTGAAATTCTCCATCACCTGTTTCCGCCGCACCTTCATGGTTGCCGTCACTTCGCCGTGGTCGATCGAAAATTCCCGATCCAGGACCTTGAACCGCTTCACCTGTTCGAAGGGAGCCAACTGCTTGTTGATCCTCGAAACGATCGACTGCACTTCGGCATTCACCTGTTCGGCGGTCATTTTTTCGGCCGCTGCGGGATGGACCGTAATCAGCGCCACCAAATGCGGCAGCCGGTCGCCTGCCAGTAGAATTTGATTGATCAGGGGCTCGAACTTGAAAAGGGCCTCGATCCGCGCGGGGTAGATCTTTTTCCCGTTCGAGGCGACAATCAGCTCCTTCTTCCGGCCCGTGATGTAGATGAAGCCCTCGGCATCGATGGTCCCGATGTCACCGGTATGCAGCCAGCCGTCGCGGAACAATTCGGCCGTGGCCTCCGGATCCTTGTAATATCCCTTGGAAAGACTCGGACTCTGGAACAGCAGTTCCCCATCGTCGGCCACCTTAACCGTCACGGGACTCAGGGCCTTCCCGATACTCCCGGGGCGCGGGGCGTCCAGCGGATTGATCACGATGACGCCGCCTTCAGTCAGCCCGAATCCTTCGATTAGGGGCATCCCGATTGCATCGTAGAACTCCATCAGGTCGGCCCCAAGGGGTGCGGCACCCGAGACCGGAATCCGCAGCCGGGAGCCAAACCGTTCGCGGATCTTGCTGAAAATCGCCTTGTCGGCCCAACCCAGCGGCACACGGATATACATCGGGACCGATTTCCCAGCCCGCTTGTACTTGGCCGCCCCCAAGCCCAGACCAAGGGCAGCGGCGAACAGTCTCTGCGCCACCTTGGGCTTCTTCTGCACCTCGGTGCGGATGCTGGTGTAAATCCGCTCCCACACCCGTGGAGGAGCGAGGAAGAAGGTCGGACGCACTGTTTTCAGCTCGTTCGGCAGTTTTGCCAGGCTTTCGGCGAAGGAAACTGGCGTTGCCGTCAGCAGGGGGAGCAACTCGCAAACCATCCGCTGGGCGATGTGCGCCGAAGGCAGGAATGCCACCGTGACGTCGTCCGGCGTCAGCGTGACCACTTCCGGCGTCATCTTGATGTTTTCGACCAACGAATAATGGTTGACCATGACCATCTTCGGGTCGCCGGTGGCACCGGAAGTCAGGTACAGAATGGCGTTGTCGTCGGGATGCACTTCGGCACTGTAGCGGCCGTGCCGCCGGAGCTCAGCCACGGAAAGCACGCCCGGCACTTCTCCTGTCATGAGAATGATGTGCTCGACGGGGGCATCCTTCAGCTTGGCGTAGGTTTTCGGGTCCTCCACGAAGAGGGCCTTGGCGTCGGCATTGCCGATAATGCGCAGCAGTTCAGCGGGCGGATAGCTGGGATACAGGGCACCCGCCACCGATCCGTTCATCAGGATTCCCTGGTCGGCGAAGAAGAACTCGACGCGCGTTTCGGAGCAGATCAGGACATGGTCGCCATTGCCGAGGCCGAGGGTCCGCAATCCGGCGGCAATTTCCTCGACAATCTCGACATACTGGTTCCAAGTCCAAGTGAGGACTTCCTTGCCGCGCGGTTGGCGCAACGCCATCTTTTCCCCGTGCATGCGCGCGGCGTTTTGCAGGAGCTGGGGGACGGTGCGGATTGCTGTTTCCGGCATGGGACTGTCTGCCAGTGTACTGCACGGAGGGCACTCAATTGGCCGTTCGCGTGCTCGAAAAACAGGAATGTCCAAAACAGAGGTGTCGGAGGATAAGCCGAAGCCCGGCAGTGCCAGTCTCGACCTTGCGGGTTTTGCTGGCCTCAGCGAGGATGAGGCCCGCCAGCGGGTTGAGGCAGATGGACCCAATGAGATTGCCGCGCAGAAG
This sequence comes from uncultured Acidobacteriia bacterium, assembly GCA_903925015.1. Taxonomy (GTDB): domain Bacteria; phylum Acidobacteriota; class Terriglobia; order Bryobacterales; family Bryobacteraceae; genus BOG-234. The sequence goes on along the minus strand of CAIYDY010000146.1, from coordinate 16,158 downwards.
ACGAGAGGCCTTTTTGCGATAGTGATCGAAGTCGCACGCGAGCCCATGTTTCTAATGCTGGTGGCCGCCGGCACGCTCTATCTGGTGATGGGTGCACCCGGCGACGCATTGATGCTCCTTGGGTTCGTTTTCGTCGTAATGGCGATCACGATCATTCAGGAACGCCGGACCGAAAGAGCGTTGGACGCACTTCGGGATCTCTCCAGCCCCCGCGCACTAGTCATTCGGGACGGCGTTCGCCGACGCGTGGCCGGCAGGGAAGTTGCCTGCGGTGACATCCTCGTTCTCTCCGAAGGGGATCGAGTGCCAGCCGATGCAATCCTGAGGCGGGCGATCAATCTGAGCATCGACGAGTCACTGCTTACGGGAGAGTCAGTCCCGGTGCGGAAAACCGCCTCGGCGGAAGCGAAAGGGCTGGAACGGCCGGGTGGCGACGATCTTCCTTCCGTATTCTCAGGGACGTTGGTGACTGCGGGCCAGGGCGTCGCGGAAGTGGTGAACACCGGAAGTCGTACCGAACTCGGAAAGATTGGGACAGCCTTGCGGCAGATCCCGCACGAGCCAACTTCTTTGCAGAGGGAGACGGGGCGACTGGTGCGGATGCTCGCCATTTTTGGTTTGGCAGCTTGCGGCATCGTGGTCGTGGCTTATGCGTTAACGCGCGGAGGCACGGCACAGGTCTGGAGAGAGGGACTGCTGGCCGGAATCGCAATGGCCATGGCGATCCTACCGGAAGAGTTCCCTGTGATTCTCACCATTTTTCTGGCGTTGGGGGCGTGGCGGATTTCGCGCAGCCATGTGCTCACGCGCCGCATGCCGGCCATCGAGATGCTGGGAGCCGCAACGGTCTTGTGCGTGGACAAGACCGGAACGCTCACGCGGAACCAGATGACGGTCAAGAGGTTGGCGATCGGCGACCGCACGGCCACTATCGGCGCGGACGGCGGCGACCTTTCCGAGGAGTTCCATTCGCTGCTGGAGAATGGCATTCTGGCCAGCCGACGCGATCCATTCGACCCCATGGAACTGGCGATCCAAGCGGCTGGCGACCGGATGCTGATGCAGACTGAACACCTCCATCCCGAGTGGTCCCTTCTGCGCGAGTACCCCCTCACGCCCCAGTTGCTTGCGGTAACCCAAGCCTGGAGGTCAGGTGGTGGCGACGAGGTCGTCGTGGCTTCGAAGGGGGCCCCCGAGGCTATCGCTGGCCTGTGTCGGCTCTCACCCGAAAAGCGGGCGGAGGTGGCATCCGAGGCAGCCGTGCTGGCGGCGGAGGGGCTCAGGGTGCTGGGGGTGGGTTGCGCCCGGATGTCGGCAACAAGCCTGCCCGGCGAGCACAGCCAACTCGTGCTGGAGTTTGCGGGGCTGGTTGGCCTTGAGGACCCGCTGCGCGACACCGTTCCAGCCGCAGTTTCCGATTGCCGGACGGCCGGCATCCGGGTTGTCATGATCACCGGGGACTATCCCGCCACGGCGCAAAGCATTGCCCGACAGGCAGGCCTGGCCAATCCCGAAAAGATCATCACGGGGCCCGAGTTGGAAAGCATGTCCGACGGGGAACTGGCCAAGAAGATCCACGACGTGCAGGTTTTTGCCCGCGTCGTTCCCGAACAGAAGCTGAGGCTCGTTATGGCGTTGAAGGCAAACCACGAGATCGTTGCCATGACCGGCGACGGTGTCAACGACGCCCCGGCGCTCAAGGCCGCCCACATCGGCATCGCGATGGGTGGCCGCGGCACGGACGTCGCGCGGGAGGCTGCATCCCTGGTATTGCTTGACGACGACTTCTCATCCATCGTTGCGGCCATCCGGCTGGGGCGGCGGACTTACGACAACATCAAGAAAGCCATCGCGTTTACGTTTGCTGTTCACGTCCCAATCGCGGGGCTGTCCATGCTTCCGGTCTTTTTCGCCGATTGGCCGTTGCTCCTGTTTCCCGTCCATATCGTCTTCCTGGAGTTGATCATCGACCCGTCCTGCTCCCTCATCTTTGAAGCGGAGGAGGCCGATGCCGACGTGATGAAGCGCCCTCCCAGAAGCGCCGCTGAACGGTTGTTCTCGTTTGCCACTGTCGGATGGGCGGTACTTGAGGGGCTAAGCGTGCTCGCGGCATGCCTCGGAGTGTTCCTGTACTCCCGTTCCAGCCAGCAGCCGGACGCCGCCCGCGCGTTGACCTTCCTGACGCTGGTGGTGTCGGTACTTGTGGTCATCCTCGCCAACCGCTCTTGGACCCGAAGTATTTTCAGCATGATGACCGTGCCCAATTCCGCGCTCTGGTGGGTGCTGGGAGGTGCCAGTACATTCCTGTCACTGGTGCTTTTCGTCCCAGCGGCCCAGCGCCTGTTCCATTTCGCCCCCCTTCGCGCGGGAGACATGGCTCTCAGCTTCGGGGCAGGCGTGGCATGTATGATGTGGTTCGAACTGGTCAAGCTGTCAAAGTGGCGGAAATCTGCATATGGCACCGTACAGCCGTAGTCAGGGTTGGTTCAGCCGCGACCGGGTGCTTCTCCTGACGCTTGGGCTGGCCACCCTGCTGGCACTGTACCTCTGCTATCTGATCGTCCAGCCGTTCATCCCGGCCGTAACCATCGCGGTGGCTGCGGCGGTTGCCACCAAGCGACCGCAGAGCTGGCTTTCCCGGCGTCTACGGTCCCGAACCGCAGCCGCGAGTGTCGGGGTGCTTCTGGTGGCGGGCCTGATCGTGGTCCCGTTGACAGTGCTGATCACCTATCTGGTGCGCCAGATGATCGCCAGCATCCGCTGGTGGCAGGCTGGGGGCGGTCTGGCGGAGTGGCACCGGATCGTCAATTTCGCGCCTGTGATCGGCCGTACGATCGCGTGGGCGCAGACGAACCTGAACCTGCAGGATCAAATCGCCTCACTGGGGCAGAATCTGGCCAGCCAGGCCGGTAGCCTCCTGGCTGGCTCCGTCAGCTTGGTGACGCAACTGGTCATCATGCTTTTCGTGCTCTTCTTCCTATACCGTGACGGCGACCAAGCTCGGCGGGCCCTGCGCCATCTTGTGCCGCTTTCCGATCAGGACGCCGACCGGATGGGAACCCGCATCGAGGACACGATTCTGGCAACAGTCAATGGATCGCTTACCGTTGCCTTGGTGCAAGCGCTGATGGCCGGTGTGATGTACGGTGCGCTGGGAGTTCCAGCGGCGGCGATTTGGGCTGGCGCCACCTTTATTGTGGCGCTGATTCCCATGTTCGGAACCTTCATGGTCTGGGTGCCTATCGCACTGTTCCTCGTCCTGACGGGCAGTTGGCTGAACGCTATCATCTTGGTCGCTTGGGGCGCTCTTGCGGTTAGCACGATCGACAACCTGCTCTACCCCCATCTGGTGGGCGGTCGACTCCGGATGCACACTGTTCCCACGTTCTTCGCGATTCTCGGCGGCATTCAGTTCTTCGGACCCGCCGGCTTGATCCTGGGTCCCGTTGCATTGGCCGTTACCATGGGACTGCTTGATGTTTGGGGTTCCCGCACCCGACCGGACAGTCAGAGCTAGACGCGAAAAACCCGCGGGGCTTACGAGCCCCGCGGGTTTTTCAGTTACTCCGAACGAGTGTCTCTCGATTGGTTGCCGATCATTGCACCGCGATTGTAACCGTGTTGGAGTTGACCCCGCCGATGCGGACGACCAGTTGCACTTGGTCGCCAATCGGAGCGGAGGCAGGCACCAAGGCGTTCACCTGATAGAGTCCCGTAAGGCCGGGAACCAATCCGGAGAACGTGACATCCGCGACTATGCCACCGATTGTGGCCGTAGTCGCCGACGTGGTCCACGAAAGCGGGGCAGCCAATGCTGGAGCTCCGGTTGCGGGCTGGTTGGTGACCGGCCCGAACCCGGTACCGTAGATCGCGATATACTCGCCACGCTTGACCGGACGGTTGCCGAAGAAACCCACCGGAGCTGCGAGTTGGGCGGTTGCGGCGATCTCCACCGCACCCTGACCCGATCCCGACTGGTTCACCGAGAAGATGCCCGGAGCGAACGGAGCGACGGTTGCCGGCTCCACCGTCGACGTCACGCCTCCCGCTGTTGCCGTGACCGCCGCCTGCGTCTGGCCGGCGATTTCCCATGGAATCTGGACATTCGCCTGACCACACGAAACCATGAATATCGGTGCCGCCAGCGTTCCCACTTGGAATGTACTTCCACCCAAGGCCAACAGTGGGTAATTCGACGCGGAAACGGTTGCCGAACTCAGACTGTTGCCGAACACCGCCGCGATACTGCCAGCAGCGACGATATGGGCATCGCTCGCTGCGTTCACGATCCCTCCAAAGCCAATGAACGGTGGGGGGCTCGCCACGGAATTCCCCTGCAAGGTTACGGTTCCCGTACGGGCGAGGAGCCGACCTTCGACCGTTGCCCCCGTATTGAGAGTGATTGACCCGACGGCTAAAATACTGCCTTTGAAGGTTGAGTTGCTGCCGAGAAATGCCGAACTTCCCACCTGCCAGAAGACGTTGGCGGCGTTGGTTCCGCCCGTGAGCACCATCTGCTGGTTGGCCGCCGTGGTGAAACCACTGGGGACCTGGAAGATGAAGACGGCATTGATGTCGCCCTTGGCATCCAGAATCAGTGGCGCAGAGGAAATGTCGAGCGAGGATGCCGATTGATAGAGCCCGGCGGTTAGCGTTTGTCCGCCGATATTGGCGGATAGGCCTACCGGTCCTGCTGACCGAGTGACCGCGTCGGCATAGGCATTGTTCAGGTCGACCATTGCACGTGCGGCGACAGGATCACCCGCATGCACAGTGCCCCTGATCGTACCCGGAGCAAATCCTGTGACGGAGCTTCCAGGGCTGGACCCGACGTCTCCGATTATCGAATTGCTGCCGCTGGCGACTACAGAGGTTCCAGCGAGCACCGCAAAGTTCGAGATGCAGATCGGTGACTGGCCGGTCGAAGTGCCGGTTGTAAAGCTCCACTGATAGTTTGTGAGCAGATTCCCTGCCAAATCCTTGACGCCGCTGGTAAGCTGGCCGCTATACACGGTGCCGGGTAGCAGGTTGATGGTCGGCCGGAACATTGCACCGCCACCGGAGTAGCTAACCGTGCCGGCGACGGCCGTTGTCCCTTGGAACAGGGTAAACGTGGCGGCCGTCACAGTGGACGGATCGATTGCCTTGTTGAAGTTGGCCAATACGTTTGTAGTTAGAGTGACCAGAGCCGCACCGCTTGCCGGCACTGTGGAGGTCACTACGGGCAAAGTAGTGATCGGCGGAACAACCACGCTTGCAGCAGTAGTAAAGCTCCAGACATAGTTGGCAACCATCGCGTTCCCCGCTAGGTCTTTCACTCCCGACGTAATTGTCGCCGTATAGGTTGTGCCGACCGCAAGGCTCGTTGTCGGAGTGAAGATACCCACCAAGCCTGCGTAGAGAACCGTCCCCGCGATTGGCGTGACACCCTGTTTCAGATTGAAATTGGCTGTGGTCACGGTCGTCGGATCCATGGCCTCGCTGAAAGTTGCCAGCAGAGCGCTGCCCGTTGCTACGCCTGTTGCTGCGTTGGCAGGCAAAGTGGAGCTTACGGTTGGGGGGATGATATCCGGCCCGGCACCCGTTGTAAAGCTCCAGGCATAGTTGGCAACCATGGCATTTCCCGCGAGGTCCTTCACTCCCGTGGTGATTGTCGCCGTGTATGTGGTCAGGGCAGACAGACTGGCGGCAGGTGTAAATGTACCGGTCACGCCAAGGTACACGACCGTTCCGGGAACCGGAACCAAGCCTTGCTTCAGGTTGAAGGTGACGTTCGTGATGGTTGACGGATCCATCGCTTCGCTGAATGTCGCCAACAGTGCATTGCCTGTCGGGACGGCGACAGCTCCTGTTGCCGGAGTGGTTGAGATCACAGTAGGCGGCGTGATATCCGCTCCAGCGCCGGTGGTGAAGTTCCAGATGTAGTTTGAGGTCAAACCGATTCCCGCAGGGTCCTTGGCCCCTGTGGTGATCGTGCCAGTGTAAACTGTATTCGCGAGAAGATTGGCACCTGGCGTGAAAGTTGCCGTGAGACCGACGTAACTCACGGTGCCCACAACGGAGGTCAAACCGTTTTTCAGGGTAAACGTGAGGCCGCTGATCGTCGCGGGGTCCATTATTTCGCTGAAGGTAGCGGTAATCAAGCTGCTGATGGATGCTCCGACGGCCAGATTCGGAGGCGCAGTGGCGGTTACCGTGGGTGCCACTGGAATTGGAATGCCTCCAACCAGCGGACCCGGGGTGGTGACCGCAGTGGATTGCAGTGTTACTTGGGTCTGGGCCAGCGCGCGGCCATTCAGAGCTGCGCCGGTGTTCATGATCACTTGTTTGGCACTCAAAATCGTTCCGTTGAATATCGCGCCTGTGCCGAGGGTAACGCCAGTTGGGCCGGCAACCTGCCAGAATATGTTATTGGCCTGTGCGCCTCCGGCAAGAATCGCTTTGGCACCATTGGCCAAGGTGATATCGCCTGCAACTTGGAATATCCAGACCGCATTGGGGCCGCCGGACAAGGTGAAGCCGGTTGCGTCCGTCAGAACACCGGTGCTCCACTTATAGAGGCCGGGTGTCAGCGTTCGTCCACTGATGTCTCCAGCGGCAAATTCGGTAAAGTCCGGTACTGTTCGTCCAGCCGCATCCGTGTACGCCGCCTGCATGTCCAGGATGGCTACAGTCAGGCCCAGTGGATTGATAACACTGCATGGTGCCGGTCCCGCCGCATCCACGACCTGAATCGTCCCTGTTACTTCGGCGCAGGTAACATGCACGGCCGCACCCGTGATCGGGCTCGCCCCGATGTTTCCAACGATAGGCGAGGGCGGCACATTTGTGATTCCCGTTTTCGACAGGACCACGTAATCACCAGCAGTTCCCAGATTGACTGGTAGCCGCTGTGCCATCAAACTTGCGGGTACCATTGCCAGTGCCGACAACAAACCCGCCATCCCACACATCAGAGCCCTTGATTCTCGTATTTTCATCTCGTTCCTCCATCCAGCCAAGATTCTGCAGGCTACCGACAACGTCGACGCTGAGCCGAGCCCTTGGTCTGCCTTTCACCACATAGGCATTGCACTTGGAGGCCCGCTGGCGGAAACTGCGGTTTTGGGTGGCAATGATTGACTTTCAGGCAATGCAGGCGCTCCACGGCCACCCGCCAGCGGTGACAATTCGGGGCCGGAGTGACCAAATGCGGTCGGGCATCTCATCCTGCCAGCCATGCCAAACACCCATGCCAAATTCTGCCTGCGTCATCTCGAACCAAGCTGGCCCCAGAATTGCAATAGCTCCGGGGAGGAAACAATGAGAACCAATCTGTCTCTAAGCAGCACCGGTGCAGCCGAGCCGAAGCCGATGTTGGAGCTTGTCGGCCATGTTCGCCCGGTTCGGTCGCTTTTAGTTGTCTGTACCGCCGTCGCTGCTCTGGCGGGCAATGCGCGATCCGCGACGCCCGAAGCTCCGCAGACATTGCGAAATCTCCAGTCCGCCTACAACGGGGAGAGCAACGCACACGCCCGCTACCTCGCGTTTGCCCTGCAAGCGGACAAGGAAGGGCAAGGGACCTGTCGGCAGCCTGTTCCGGGCTGCAGCCCGGGCGGAACAGATCCATCTATCGAATCACGCCGTCGTGATCCGTCGCATGGGCGGCATTCCCCATGCAAAAGTGGAGAAACCCATTGTTCTCTCCACCCAACAGAACTTGGACGGCGTGGCCAGTAAGGGTGAGGCTTACGAGCGCGACACCATGTACCCGGACTTCATCAAGGCCGCCCAAGCTGAATCAAACCCCGCTGCCGTCGAGACCTTCGAGTATGTCAGAAAGGCCGAAGCGCAACACTTCAACCTGTTCGCCGGAGCTGCGGCCGACCCTGCGATGAAACACGGCCCCAGGCGGAACTACTATGTTTGCAAGGTATCAGGCTATACGGCATCTACTCCGGACCCTGTGAACACGATCGAGACCCGAGCCCTCGCGAAACGGGCCTGTTTCGATTGCCATAGCAATGAAACAGAATGGCCTTGGTATTCAAACGTTGCGCCAGTCTCGTGGCTGACGCAGATGGATACCTTGGCTGGTCGAAGCAAAATGAACTTCTCGGAGTGGAACCTGCCACACAAGAAAGCCGACGAAGCGGCGGAAAATACCTGCGGAGAGGCAGGCTTTGATTGCCGGACTGCAGGCCACCATTGGCGAAACGAGCATGGGCGGACGAGGCCGGAGATCATCGGAGCGATCAGGGGAGAAGGAGCACTGACATACCCGGGGACCGAGGGCCATGGGACGTTCAGTCCGGGCCCTCGAATTCTCCGGGCAAGTCCTCAGGCAGTCGCGGAGCTGCCGCTATCAACGTTGGAGTGCTGCGTTGAGGAAATGCCGACCCCGAAGGCTCCCGTATTGGTCAGAAGTTCCTGCACCTTATGAATTTCTTGCGCGCTGCCGCAATCCACCGATAGCAGTGCATTTCCCCCCCAAACGGCCCCTTCGGCCCATTTCGAACGGATGTCCATTTCCGCGAGCGCTGAAAAGATCCAGCCCGCCTGTGGACCACACTCCGGGTCGAGCAGCCCCCACTGGCCGTCCGGCGGCACGTCGTGTCCATGGGGGTCCAAAGTGAGAAGCGGCAGCCGCGTGTGCCTGAGCGCCGCGAAATCACGCGAACTGGCACTGTCGCCGCATACCACCGCGATTGAACCGGCTGCGAACCCATGACGCACGAACTGGTCGACAGCCAAGGCGGCTGGTTCAGATGTCTGGTAAATTCCGAATACGTAGCAGTGTCTGATTCATGTTGGTCCCGATTTCCATCATCCAAGTTGTAACCGTATGCTGCCCCGCCCTCAGCAGCAATTCACGGCTACTTCTCCCTGCTACTTCGCGGCTGTTTTGCTCACGCTATGCTGTACTGCTTGGTCCACGATCACATAGAGAAGCTGATCAGGATCCTTCTTGGCCTCCTTCTTGATCCAGTTTCCTGCCACCACCCCGGCCCGTGCGCTTTCGGGGATATCGAGACCCCTCTTTTCTGCCGAGATCTCGGTGAGAACCTTGACGATCTCAAAGAAGCCTTCCGAAGTTTTGCCTCCCAGTTTCCAAGCTTCCCTGACGGAACTGGTCACAGCTTGCTCCGTAGTCCATTCTCGAACTGGTGCTGCTATTGGCGGGGCACTCGGGACCGCGACTCTTCCTTGCGGGGGTGCGGCACGGAGGAAAGGCCGGGGTGACGCCAAAGCGCCAGCCAGAAACACGGGCGCTAGTACGTAGGTGATTTTCATTGTCATGTCCTTTGATTTCTGTGTAGCGTTTGGAGTCAGCGCCGTCTCCGGTTGTTCCGCTTGTTGCGACTCTCATCCTGCGCGAGCTTGGCACCCAGCGCGCCCATTCCTGCGCCGGCCGCGCCGCCGATGATTGTCCCCTTAAGACCGCCACCGAAGAGGGCACCCAAGACAGCGCCACCTACGCCGCCGATAATGGCGCCCTTGCCCGGCCCGATACTGCCGCCTTGGTCGGACCGGCTGCGAACACGCCGGTCGTTGTGCGGATCGCGGCCATAGTCGCCCTGCCGGACCCGGCCGCGCATGCCTTGATAGTAGGAGTCGTGCCTATCCTGCTGACCGGACATTTCAGGTGCGGAGCCGAGTAGAAGCGCGCATGCCAGGAGACCGGCATGCAGCTTTCGCAAATATCCTTGTTTCACGAGATCTGGCCATGCACCTCTATGGCCACACTCGTCCCGGCCCCAGGAAGCTATGGATTCATTCCAGCCACCCAACTATTTGCCGTCTCCCCGAAACACCCCCGCAGTCGAGCCACCCTTGATCCAGCTTTCGTCAAACCGAACTGCCATGATGGTGTCGCACCGGTAGGTATACGCCACGTGGATCTTGCCGTCCGCGGCTTGCAGAACCGGCGGGTACGAATACTCCTCGCGGCCAGGTTCATTCCTCTTGGCGGGAATCGGGGCTTCGCCCGGCCGGAGGTCCCCGGTTTCGAGGTCCCGCACCCGGCCCCACGTCCGACCCTCGTCCTCGGAGAGCGCTACCGAAAGCGGCTTTCTCGGACCAGCCGCGACCGGCTACTTTGCCAGCCCAGTCCGCAATTATGAGATCATCGACACTATGAGCGCGCCCCATATCGCGACCCGCCAAGCCCTCCACCGCCGCCATTTTCTCCGCGCCGCAGGCGTCGCCTTGGCCCTCCCCTACCTCGACTCGATGACCCCGGCCTTCGCCCAAACGAAGAAACCCTCCGAGCCGCTCGCTCCCGGTGCTACCCCGCGCCGCATGATCGGCATCTGCAACAACCTCGGCCTCCTCGCCGATCAGTTCTTCCCCACCGGCTCCGGTCGCGACTACACACCCTCCCCCTACCTCCAGCACCTCCAAGCCCACCGCAACGATTTCACCGTCTTCACCGGCGTCTCCCACCCCAATGTGGATGGCGGCCACCCCGCCGACGTCTGCTTCCTCACCGCCGCCCCCCACCCCGGCAGCGGCTCCTTCCGCAATACCATTTCGCTGGATCAACACATCGCCGAGCAGATCGGCATCCTGACCCGATTCCCGTCGCTCACCCTCGCGGTGAACACCCGCTCCCGCAGCCTTTCCTGGACCGGAACCGGAGTCGCCATCCCGCCCGAGGACAAGGCCGCCGCCGTGTTCCAGGAAATGTTCCTCCAGGGCAGCGCAGCCCAAATCGACGCCCAGATCCGCAAGCTCGATACCGGCAAAAGCATTCTGGACGCCGTCTCCACCCAAGCCAAGTCCCTGCAATCCAGCGTTGGCACCCGCGACCGCGACCGCCTCGACCAGTACTTCACCAGCGTCCGCGACCTCGAACACCGCCTCCAGGCCTCCAAAGGCTGGGAGCGCAGGCCCAAGCCAGTCGTCAACGCCCCCGTGCCCGTCGATCAAACCGATCCAGCCCGTTACATGGCCAAGGTCAAGGTCATGTACGACCTTGCGCGCCTGGCCATAGAGACCGATTCCACCCGCTCCGTCACGCTAATGCTCGAAGGTGTCGGCGCCCCCGTCCTCGAAATCCCGGAGACCACCCTCACCGACAGCTACCACAACCTCTCCCACCACGGGAAGTCCGAAACCAAGCGCGGGCAGCTGAAGGTCATCGACGAGTGGCACATGAAGCTTTTGGCCGGGCTCATCGCCGACCTGAAGTCCGTACACGAAGGCGGGGAAACCCTTCTGGACCGCACCATGGTCCTGTACGGATCCAACTTCGGCGACGCCAACGCGCACACCTGCTTCAATATGCCGGTGGTGCTGGCGGGAGGCGGCTTCCGCCACGGCCAAAACCTGGCCTTCGACCGCAACTCCAACTACCCGCTGCCGAATCTCTTCGTCAGCATGCTGCAACGGATGGGAATCGAAACCGACCGCTTTGCCTCCTCCACCGGCACCATGCGGGGCCTGGAACTCGCGTAATGCTCTGGCTTGCACTCGCCTTGTGGGTGACGGCATCCGCGTATGCGGCCGATACCGACGCGGCCTTCACTGCCAAATACTGCGTCGCCTGCCACAATGCCACCGCGAAATCCGGCGGACTGGACCTCACCGCCCTTCCATTCGACCCCTCAACCCCAGCCAACTTCGCCGAGTGGGTCAAAGTCCACGACCGCCTCAAATCCGGCGAAATGCCCCCCAGGGCCATCCGCCAACGTCCCGACCCCGCCGCCCAGCAATCGTTCCTTGCATCCATCGCCAACCGCCTCACCGCAGCCGAGCACAAAACCACCCTCGCCGAGGGCCGCGCCACAGAGCGCCGCCTGAACGCCTACGAATACGAGAACGCCCTCCGCGACCTCCTCCACGCCCCTTGGCTCCAAGTCAAAGGCCAGTTCCCCGAAGACGGCGAGGCCTTCCGCTTCAACAAGGTCTCAAACGCCCTCGACGTCTCCCACGTCCACGTCTCCCGCTACATGGGTGCCGCCGACTACGCCATCCGCCAAATCCTCTCCGTCCAGAAGACCCAGCCCGCCACGTCCGTTACCCGCTACTACGCCCGCGAACAACGCGACCTAATCAGCAAAATCAACAACAAGCAGCAGGCTGGCGACCGTTCCGCCTACCCCATCCTCGGCCTTGAGCCACAGCGCGACGTCCATGACAAAACCTCACTGATGACCGTTGGCCCCTCCGACCCTACCACCCGCGACAAAGAGGCTATCGCTTGGGTCTCGAGCAACTATGTTACCGGTTTCCGCTACGCCTGGGACCGCTTCAAGGCTCCCGTCGCTGGTCGCTACCGCATTCGTTTCAGTGGCTACACCATTTGGGTCGCGCCCCAGCAGAGCAAGAAATACCTGCCGGATTTCGAACACCTGTCCCGCGGCCGCCGCGACGAATCCATCAACGTCTACACCCGCAACGGCGTGCTGAACCGTCATGTAGGCAGCTTCGACATCACCCCCGACCCAGCCGCACACGACGTCGGCGAAGTCTGGCTCCTTGCCGGTGAAACCCTCGTTCCCGATGCCAGCCGCCTCTACCGGTCCCGCCCCAACAACTTCCGCAACCCCCTCATGACGCCGGACGGCGCCCCCGGCGTCGCCTTCCAGTGGATGGAGGTCGAAGGTCCGATCTACGACGCCTCGACCACTTCGGGTTACAAACTCCTTTTCGGCGACCTGCCGCTTCATGGCAACGAGGTCACATCGACCTCTCCCGAAAAGGATGCCGACCGCCTGATACGCGGTTTCCTCCATCAAGCCTACCGCCAACCCAAGCTCGACGAGTCCGACGTCCGGCTCTTCCTCTCCGTGATCGATGACAGCCGCAAGGCCGGACTCTCCTTCACCGAAGCCATGATCGCGGGCTACACCGCAGCCCTCGCATCGCCAAAATTCCTCTACCTGAACGAGAAACCCGGTCGACTCGACGATTACGCCCTCGCCACCCGGCTCGCGCTCTTCCTGACCAACTCCACGCCGGACGACGCGCTGCTCGCCCGCGCAGCCAAGGGTGAACTCGGACGCCCCGCCGTCCTGCGCGCCGAAACTGAGCGCCTTCTCGACAGCCCCCGTGCCCGCCGCTTCCGCGAGGCCTTCCTCGACTACTGGGTCGACCTCCGCAAAATCGAAGATTCCACCCCGTCCGCCTCCCTCTACAACGACTACTACCTCGACGACGCACTCACCGAAGCCGCCGTAGCCGAAACGCGCCTCTTCTTCGACGATATGCTGCGGCGCAACCTGCCCGTCCGCAACGTGGTCGATTCCCGCTTCACCTACCTGAACGAGCGGCTCGCCCTCCACTACGGCATACGGGACATTAAAGGAGTGGCCATGCGCCGCGTCGAGCTTCCGCCCGACAGTCCGCGCGGCGGCTTCATGACCCAGGCGAGCGTCCTGAAAGTTACGGCCAACGGGACCACGACCTCGCCGGTGCTGCGCGGCAAGTGGATCATGGAGCGCATTCTGGGCTTGGAAATTTCGCCGCCGCCCTCGGTTCCCGCGGTGGAGCCGGACATCCGTGGAGCCGTCACGATCCGCCAGCAACTGGAAAAGCACCGCTCGGACCCCACCTGCAACTCCTGCCACAGCCGCATCGACCCCGCCGGCTTCGCGCTGGAGAGCTTCGACGTAATGGGAGGCTGGCGCGACCGATACCGGGGCGTGGACGAGGAGAAGAAGCCCGTCCCCGGCTACGGCAAGAACGGCCAGCCGTTTGCGTACCACTACGCATTGCCCGTGGACCCATCCGGGGTGCTGCCAGATGGACGCCCGTTCTCAGGAATCCGCGACCTGAAGCAGCTACTCCTCACCGACGAGCGCCAACTGGCTGTGAACATGGCACGCCAACTCACCGTCTACGCGACCGGAACTCCGGTCCGATTCAGCGACCGCGTCCAGATTGATCAGATTGTGGACGCGACGAAGGCGGGCGGGTATGGGCTGCGGGACCTCGTGCACAGGGTGGTGCAGAGTGCTTTGTTCCGGAACAAGTAGCTGGGAGCGGCGGGCAATCTTGCGCGCGGCAGCCTTTCAGCCGTAACTGCGCTGCTAGAGCCGGAGGAGCACCGCATCCCGCGAAACGCCGTGGTGGGCCGCCACCGCCTTCAGAATCGAATGAAGTATGCCAGCCTTCAGCACATTGTGCGCGGCACAGCAATTCTGTGCTGAAATGGGACGCCTGTATCGAGAACGGTGTGGCGACGTGAGCACCGGATGGAGAGCTGCTCCCCACACCGTGGAGCATTCCTGACCCGCATACCTGACAGCTATCATCGCCTTCATGCGGATAAGCGCCGATGTGAAAGACAAACTTCCCGAATTGATCAAGGTTGTCGACGCTGGGCAACAAGTCACCATCTCCCAAAGTAGCGTTCGTGTCACCGACAAGCCCCGATTCGGAACCTTGAAAGACCGGATCGCAGTCCATGACCCGGATTGGCGGAAGCCAATGTCCGATCTGGAAGCCGACGCATTCCTTGACGGGCGGTAGTGAATCGTCCAGTCATCGCCAAGAACCAAGAGTTTCGACTCTACCCACGCCTCATCCTCATCTGGTAGCTGCGCCAGCCACAAGCTTGCCGTCACCCCCCGTGCCCCCAACACCACCAAGCGGTATATACTGGCCATCAATGAAGACCTTGCTCGCCTCGCTGGCACTCTCCGCCACCCTCTTGGCCCAAGCCCCCACGCCCGCCGAAAGCATCGAAGCAGCCCGCAAAGGCCCGGACAGCCCGGCCATGAAACAGCGCGTCGCCAAGATGACCGCGCCCACCCAAGTCGCCATCTGGGGCCAGGACTACCTCTTCCTCGCCACCTCCCCCTCGCCCGTAACCGTTTCCATTGATCTCCAGCCCGCCAAGCCCCTCGCCCAAGTCGACCCGACCCACTGGATGCTGCTCACCAAGATGCGCACCGGCGTCCTGCACCAATACCAGTTCTACGCGGCGGGCAAGGCACTCGGCAACCGCGGCGACGCCGTCGGCTACAATCCCGACTCCTATCCCCAACCCGGCGTACCCCACGGCAAGCTCAGCGAAAAACACACCCTCACCAGCAAGATTTACCCCGGGATGAAGTACGATTTCTGGACCTACGCCTCGGCCGGTGTCGACCCCAACGTGCCCGCGCCCCTTATGGTCTGGCAGGACGGCCAAGGCCTCATCGGCGAATTCAGCGGCCTCCGCCTCACCACCGTCACCGACAACCTCGTTCACCAAGGTCTCCTGCCGCCGATGGTGCACGTCATGATCGCGCCCGGCACCTCTGCCGAAGGCCGCCCCATGCGCGCCATCGAATACGACACCGTCAGTGACCACTATCCCCGTTTCCTCATGGAAGAGGTTCTGCCCGAAGTCGAGAAGACGTGGAAGCTCCGCCAGGACGGCTACAGCAGGGCCATCGCCGGCGAATCCTCGGGCGGCATCTGCGCCTTCAACGCCGCGTGGTTCATGCCGGACAAGTTCTCCCGCGTGCATTCCGCCGTCGGCAGTTTCACGTCCATCCAATGGCGCTCGAAGGAGAACGCCGACGGCGGCAACGTTTACCCGTTCATGGTCCGCAAGGATCCCAAACGCAACATCCGCATGTGGATGAGCGACGGTGCGGACGACCTCGAGAACACCCACGGGTCGTGGCCCATGCAGAACATCCAAATGGCGAACTCGCTCAAGTCCCGCGAGTATGATTTCCACTTCCGCTTCGGCACGGCAGCCCACGGCGGTGCCCAGGCAGCGCTCGATCTCCCGGAATCCATGACCTGGCTCTGGCGGGACTACGACCCGAAGAAAACCGCGCAGGACTTCACCATGGACCCTGCCGAAAAGGACAAGCCCTTCTTCCGCGTGAACACTCTGAACCGCGACGCTTGGTAAATCAGCCAATCGGGCGCACTCGGTGATCGGTCTAACATGAAGGAAGAATGAGTCCCATCCTGATTACGCTGATCCTGCTGGCCCAAGCCCCCTCCGCCGACCGCATCCTCGGAACTTGGAACACGCCCAACGGGGAGTCCAAGATCGAAATCGTGAAATGCGCCGAGGCCTACTGCGGCTCCATCAAGTCCTTGGCGAAGGTGGGTGCCAAGGATGGGCACAATGCGGATGCAAGTTTGAGGGGTCGGCCATTGCTTGGGCTACAGATATTGAAGGGCTTCCGACATCAGGAGCCGGACACTTGGACGGACGGCACCCTT